>NZ_SZXM01000069.1:0-38382 GCF_005281355.1 Citrobacter sp. wls615
TACCCATTTACACACAGAGTTATCCACAAAAATACGGATCGCTTGCAATCGTCACTGGGTTTTATCCCTCATCTATAGAGATGAAAGAATGGAATTGAGGGAAAGAGAAAAATTCGCGAGCGTTGCGCAAACGTTTTCGTTACAATGCCACCGCACAATAAGGATGCCCCGTAAGGGGCGTTAGCTGAGTTTTTACGCAAGAATTCACCTAACGCTCTCTGTAATAGTCAAATCCAGGGGATTTACCATGCAACAACGTCGTCCAGTCCGCCGCGCTCTGCTCAGTGTTTCTGACAAGGCCGGTATCATCGAATTCGCCCAGGCACTTTCCGCACGCGGTGTGGAGCTGCTGTCTACGGGGGGCACCGCCCGCCTGTTAGCAGAAAAAGGTCTGGCGGTGACCGAAGTTTCCGATTACACCGGTTTCCCGGAAATGATGGATGGACGCGTAAAGACCCTGCATCCAAAAGTACACGGCGGCATCCTCGGTCGTCGCGGCCAGGACGATGCGATCATGGAGCAGCATCACATCGCCCCTATCGATATGGTTGTCGTTAACCTGTATCCGTTCGCCGAGACCGTGGCACGCGTTGGCTGCTCGCTGGAAGATGCGGTAGAAAACATCGATATCGGCGGCCCGACCATGGTCCGCTCCGCCGCGAAGAACCATAAAGACGTCGCCATCGTGGTGAAGAGCAGTGACTACGACGCCATTATTAAAGAGATGGATGCTAACGAAGGTTCTTTGACCCTCGACACCCGTTTCGATCTCGCGATTAAAGCCTTCGAACACACCGCCGCCTACGACAGCATGATTGCCAACTACTTCGGCAGCATGGTTCCGGCTTATCACGGTGAGAGCAAAGAAGCCGCCGGTCGCTTCCCGCGTACGCTGAACCTGAACTTCATTAAGAAGCAGGATATGCGCTACGGCGAGAACAGCCACCAGCAGGCTGCCTTCTATATAGAAGAGAATGTGAAAGAAGCATCCGTTGCCACTGCACAACAGGTGCAGGGCAAAGCCCTCTCTTATAACAACATCGCTGATACCGACGCAGCGCTGGAGTGCGTGAAAGAGTTCAACGAGCCGGCCTGCGTGATCGTCAAACACGCCAACCCGTGCGGCGTGGCGGTAAGCACCTCGATTCTCGATGCTTATGACCGTGCGTATAAAACCGACCCGACCTCCGCGTTCGGCGGCATTATCGCCTTCAACCGCGAGTTAGATGCCGAAACCGCGCAGGCGATTATCTCCCGCCAGTTCGTGGAAGTGATCATCGCCCCGTCCGCGACCGAAGACGCACTGAAAATCACTGCCACCAAGCAGAACGTGCGCGTTCTGACCTGCGGTCAATGGGCACAGCGCGTACCTGGTCTGGACTTCAAACGCGTTAACGGCGGCCTGCTGGTTCAGGATCGTGACCTGGGTATGGTGAGCGAAGCTGAACTGCGCGTGGTTTCCAAACGCCAACCTACCGAACAGGAACTGCGCGATGCGCTGTTCTGCTGGAAAGTGGCGAAGTTCGTGAAATCCAACGCCATTGTTTATGCCAAAGAGAATATGACCATCGGCATCGGTGCAGGCCAGATGAGCCGTGTCTACTCCGCGAAAATCGCCGGGATTAAAGCGGCTGACGAAGGTCTGGAAGTGAAAGGTTCCGCGATGGCCTCCGATGCCTTCTTCCCGTTCCGCGATGGTATTGATGCCGCTGCCGCCGTGGGCGTGAGCTGCGTGATCCAGCCTGGCGGTTCTATCCGTGATGATGAAGTCATTGCCGCTGCCGATGAACACGGTATCGCGATGATCTTTACCGACATGCGCCATTTCCGCCATTAATCCACGGAGTAGACGATGAAAGTATTAGTGATTGGCAACGGCGGGCGTGAGCACGCGCTGGCGTGGAAAGCGGCGCAGTCGCCGCTGGTTGATACCGTTTTTGTGGCCCCGGGCAACGCGGGCACCGCGCTGGAACCCACGCTGCAAAACGTGGCTATCGGCGTAACCGATATCCCGGCGCTGCTGAGCTTTGCCCAGAACGAGAAGATTGACCTGACTATCGTTGGCCCGGAAGCGCCGCTGGTGATTGGCGTGGTCGATGCGTTCCGCGCCGCAGGTCTGAAGATCTTTGGCCCAACCGAAGGTGCCGCACAGTTGGAAGGCTCCAAAGCCTTCACCAAAGATTTCCTCGCCCGTCATCATATCCCGACGGCGGAGTATCAGAACTTTACCGAGGTTGAGCCAGCCCTGGCTTACCTGCGCGAGAAAGGCGCACCGATCGTCATCAAAGCCGACGGTCTGGCCGCCGGTAAAGGCGTTATCGTCGCGATGACGCTCGAAGAAGCGGAAGCCGCCGTGCAGGACATGCTGGCGGGTAACGCCTTTGGCGATGCAGGCCACCGCATCGTGATTGAAGAGTTCCTCGACGGTGAAGAAGCGAGCTTTATCGTGATGGTCGACGGCGAGCACGTGCTGCCGATGGCCACCAGCCAGGACCACAAACGCGTGGGAAACGGTGATACCGGCCCGAACACTGGCGGCATGGGGGCTTACTCCCCGGCGCCGGTGGTGACTGATGAAGTGCACCAGCGCACCATGGAACGCATCATCTGGCCAACCGTAAAAGGCATGGCGGCGGAAGGGAATACCTACACCGGCTTCCTGTATGCGGGCCTGATGATCGACAAGCAGGGCAACCCGAAGGTAATCGAGTTCAACTGTCGCTTTGGCGATCCGGAAACCCAGCCAATCATGCTGCGCATGAAGTCGGATCTGGTGGATCTGTGCCTGGCCGCCTGCGACGGCAAACTGGATGAGAAAACCTCCGAGTGGGACGAGCGCGCTTCATTAGGCGTGGTGATCGCCGCGGGCGGTTATCCGGGCAGCTACAGCATCGGCGACGAGATCCACGGTCTGCCGCTGGAAGAAGTGGCTGACGGTAAGGTCTTCCATGCTGGAACCAAACTTGCCGATGACGACCGTGTGCTGACCAGCGGCGGACGCGTCCTGTGCGCCACCGCGCTGGGCCACACCGTCGCCGAAGCGCAGAAACGCGCTTACGCCCTGATGACCGACATCCGCTGGGACGGCAGCTTCAGCCGTAACGACATCGGCTGGCGCGCCATCGAACGCGAACAGCGCTAACGCGAGATTTTCGCCAGCAGCGTTTTACGCGTAATGCCTAACTGACGGGCGGCTTCCGTTTTGTTGCCGCCCGTTTTTTCCAGCGCCGCCAGAATCACCTCTTTCTCCACTTCCACCAGCGGCTGGATCTCGCCACTGTATTCCGTTTTTATTGGCGTCGCGGCAATAGCCAGCGGCAGCTCGCGCTCGGTAATATACTCGCCCGTCAGCAGCACCACCGCCCGCTCCACCGCGTTCTCCAGCTCGCGGATATTCCCCGGCCAGCCGTAGTGAATCAGCAGATCCATCGCCTGCGGAGTAAAACCTTTCACCGCTTTACGGTTACGCGCGGCAAAACGCTGGAGAAAATGTTCCGCCAGTAGCGGAATATCTTCCCGACGTTGACATAATGCGGGCATTTCTATAGTGACCACGTTCAGACGGTAGTAGAGATCCTGGCGAAAACGCCCGGCACTGACCTCCTCGGCCAGATTACGATGCGTGGCGGCGATCAGCCGTACATCAACCGTCAGCGTCTGATTACCGCCAACGCGTTGCACCTCTCGCTCCTGGATAGCCCGCAGCAGGCGCACCTGCATCAGTGGTGAGATATCGCCAATTTCGTCCAGAAACAGCGTGCCGCCGTCCGCTTCGACAAAACGCCCTTCCCGACGTTTATCCGCCCCGGTAAACGCACCTTTCTCGTGACCGAACAGCTCGGACTCCAGCAGAGACTCGTTCAGCGCCGCACAGTTTAGCGTCACCAGCGGCTTATCGCTGCGCGCGCTGCTGGCGTGTAGCGCGCGGGCAACCAGCTCTTTCCCTGTCCCGGAATCTCCGTGGATAAGCACCGTAGCATCCGAGGGCGCAACCATCGCGATTTCATTGAGCAATTTCTGCATCGCCGGACTGCTGCCAATCATGCCAAACTGCGCAGCCGACGCCGATGGCAGTTCAGCGCCCGTTTCCCGCGTATGCGCCAACGCTTTTTCCAGCGTCTCCTGCAGGCGGTCAAAATCCAGCGGCTTGATTAAGTAGTCCAGCGCCCCGGTTTTAAGCGCCTCAACGGCGGTCTCCACGCTGGAGAAAGCCGTCATAATCAGTACCGGAATCGCCGGATTCAGCGCTTTAATCTCTTTCAGCGTTACGATGCCGTCCATCTCCGCCATGCGAACATCACACAACACTAAATCAAATACGCGTTCGCGCACCTGTTCCAGAGCCGCTCGCCCGCTATAGGCCAGCGCAACCTCATAACCCCAGCCGCGCAGCAGCGCCTGTAAAATGGTGCAGTGGCTGATATCGTCATCTACCACCAGAATATTGATGTTTCCGCGCGTCATCCTTGTTAATCCTGTCGTTTCACTTTGGTCGGCAGCCAAAGGGTAAAGGTCGCACCTTTGCCCTCAACGCTTGCCACCTGAATGGTACCACCGTGCTGTTCGACTACGTTCTGCACTACTGCCAGCCCGAGACCGGTTCCGTCAGCTTTAGTCGTGAAGTAAGGCGTAAAAATGGCCTCCAGTTGTTCCGGCGCAATCCCCTTCCCGCTATCGGTCACCACGATTTTAACGCGATCAGCGCTGCTTTCACTCGCTTCAACCGTAATTGTGCCCTGACGGCCTATCGCATGAATGGCGTTCAGATACAGATTCAGCAGAACCTGAGTGAGCCGATCGGGATCGGCCTCGATGGCAGGCAGCGTGGCATTGGCTGCAAATCGTAGCTGGATTTCCCGGCTTGCGGCATCCTGACTCACCAGGTGGAGTGAGTGAGTGATGACCTGGTTGAGATCCACGTGTTGTAGCGTCAGGTGCGCGGGTTTCACCAGCTCCAGCAGCTCACTCACCACCCGATTTAAGCGGTCCGCCTCTTTCGCCATCACCTGCGCCAGCTCGTGGGACTCACCGCCAGCCGGTGTTCGTTCGGCAAAATATTTTGCCAAGCCTTTGATGGATGAAAGCGGGTTACGAATCTCATGTGCAACGCCAGCCGCCAGATGCCCGAGCGCCATCAGCTTTTCTTTGCGCTTCATCGCATCCTGTAGTTCTTTATACGAGCGCTGATAGCGCTGATACCAGAAGTACGTCAACACGGTTGCCAGCAGCACAGCCGCCAGCGCAGACAAAACAATCAGCGTATTTCGCCACTCTCTGGCCTGAGTCGCGGCCAGGTCGCTGGCATCAAAAGCGATAAATATGGTCTGCGTTGGGGTGATAAGCTGCCCGTCATTGCTGGCGCAACGCGCCATGCCATGGCGTCCTGGGCCATACATCGGCTGGAACTGGCGATAAATTTCCAGAACCGGCGTTTTTTCACCCGCCCCCGTTGGTGTCTCAATTTTCCGCCAGCGCTCTTGTTCCTCGGGGTGTAGCTGCTGCAGGATATCGGGCGAATAAAGTGATTTACCCACCATCGCGGAATTGCTGTGGGTAATAATGACGCCATGCTCATCGACGACGGCAAACCATAGCACCCCTGGTTGTACGGCCATTTCCTCCAACAGCGTCTGCTGCTGGGCATGATGCATGCGCATCCCCATACCCACACGGGTGCCGGACTCCAGAGCGCGAATCAACACACTGCCTTTTTCCAGGAGCGTTTGTCGGGCGGCATCACTTTCCCGACCATAGTCCCGTATGGTCATAATCGAAAACCAGCCGACCAACATCAGGATTGCCGCCAGCAAGAGTCTGCTCAACCACTTTGCCACCGTGTCCTTATAAAGACGCATACGTTCTCCCTTTACCCACCGTTTCCTTTCATCGTTGCCGGTATACAGCAGAAATCATGCCATTTTTTCTCTCTGATAACCCTGCCCTCAGACACAAACTGCTGCAAGTAGCGGGTAAAAATGACCCGCAGGCGAATTCTGGCGAGTCATTTTTACTCGCTTCCCTACCGAGAGGACGAGAACAACGCCCGCACGGCCTGGATTGCCGCTTTGGCACGGAAGATGCAAAAAGGAATGTAAGCTAACCAACAGGAGAACGGACAATGAAACGGAACAACAAACTGGCGCTGATTGCACTCTCTCTTATCGCTCTGGGCTCCACCCCAGCGCTGGCGCAACATCACTGGGGATATGGGGATGGTATGCAGCAACGGGGCGGCATACCAATGACTACCGAGCAGCAGGCTACCGCGCAGAAAATTTATGATGATTACTACTCACAGACCAGCGCATTACGCCAACAGTTGGTCTCCAAACGTTATGAGTACAACGCCTTGTTAACAGCCAGTTCGCCAGACACGGCAAAAATTAATGCCGTGGCAAAAGAGATGGAGGCTCTGAATCAGTCTCTGGATGAGCAACGCGTTAAGCGTGATGTCGCGCTGGCTGAGGCAGGTGTGCCACGTGGTGCAGGAATGGGCTACGGCGGATGCGGCGGTAACTATCGCGGTGGCGGTCATATGGGAATGGGACACTGGTAAAGGACTTAATGCCTGATGGCGCTACGCTAATCGGACTACTGAGGATGGATAAGACGCATGTGCGTCGCCATCCGGCGTTAAAATGTTTTCTCTTTCGGCTGCCAGTGACAAAAATCTTCATTGGCGACCAGCAGCAGTTGCGATCCTTCGGGCGCTTCCAGCCATGCCACGCTCACCTCTACGGATGAACGGCGCTGGCGGCGCTCAATATGGTTAATCGCCCACGATTCCAGATCGGGCTTCACTGTTTCACCTTCACAGGTCGTCACCGTGTTATTCGCATGCCAGCGTCCCTGACGCAATATCACCCGTCCCTGACGCAGCGCATCGCTGGTCTGGCGGATTTGATCGGCGCGATAGCGGTAAAGTGCGATTTGATCGCTGGAAAGCTGTTGTTTTTGCCCGTCGACTTCACGTTGCATGAAACTCAGTTCGCCCCGGTCATCAAAGCGTATCCGAACATGTTCCGACGGTTTACTGTATACGTTGAGTTCTATCAGAGAGAGCGAATCACCCTGCCAGCGGTATTCACTGGTGGTGGTATCGCCTTTACGCCACGGACTAAATACCGAGAGCAAGTGAACATCGTCGCTGGAATCTTTACGCCAGATGCGTACCGCCCCCTGGTCGCCAACATAGCCGCTGGCCGTGAACGGAGGAAGCTCAGAATGGCTACCACAGGCTGACAGTAACAGAACACCTGAAAGCCAAAGCGAATGACGCCAGATGGACAAAAGGGGCGAAACCGCCCCTTCGATAAAACTGTTCACTGCCACGCGAATTACTTAACCGCGTCTTTCAGTGCTTTACCAGAAACAAATGCCGGTACGTTAGCTGCGGCGATTTTGATTTCTTTACCGGTCTGCGGGTTGCGGCCAGTGCGCTCAGCACGGTGGTTCACTTTGAAGGTACCGAAACCAACCAGTTGTACAGCATCGCCTTCTTTCAGAGACTCAGTAATAGCAGCCAGAGTGGATTCCAGAGCAGCTTTAGCCTGTGTTTTAGACAGTTCTGCTTTGTCTGCAATTACATCAATCAGTTGAGTCTTGTTCATAAGTTATCCTTACAATGTGTTTATCGCTTGCTAAGCATCGAGTGCGACGGAAATGCCAGAAAAGCACTCTCCTGCATACACGCACCGATAGCCACTTTTTTTCGCCCCCCAAATGTAGACCAGACCGGGGGCGGATGGGAAGCCTTCAGGCACGACAAATCAGGCGTTAAATCACGTTTTATGGTGTCATTGCTGAAAATTTATACCAATATTGCTCTCACCAGCCTCGCGCAGGTCTGCACGAAGCCCTTTTATCAGCTCAATATCGCGTTCTTCACAGTCGGCTAAAAGTCGGAAAATTTCCCACTGAATATCCCATTCTTGCTCAACGGCAGGGTTCTCTTTCAACTCTTCATCGGTCATTTCGCGACCAGCCTGGGTCATTTCCAGCATCGCAACCGTCGTAATCGATGCCTTGCTGACCTCAATCGCATGCTCCAGCGTTTCACCGCTAAGACGTGAATGCATCAGTTCGCTTAATGCCACGCAGGCATCAATCGCCGGGTAAACGCCGTACAGATCGTAATCATCCGCAGAAGGAATGGCCTCTTCAAACTTTTCCAACTGGCTGTCGAAATTGATTTTCGCGTCTTTTACCGTCAGCGTTTCCCAAATTAAATCTAAAATTCGGCGGTAAATTTGCCCATCGCCAAATTCCGTTTGCTTGCAGAACATGGCGTAGTTTGGGTACATGCGCTCACAGAGGCAGGCCATAAACGTGACGTGCTGCCAGCTTTCCAGCTTCTCCAGGCGCAGGTGAATAGGGTTTTGTAACATGATGAGTTCTCAAATACGGAAATTAGCCGCAGTTTACCCGATATGGGGCGTTTTTGCTGCAAGCCGCGTAAAAGACGGACGTTCTGATGCCACCGCATCCGCCCAGCGGGTCGGTTCCGGTAAGCGATAACCGTTCATACAGCGCTGCACCCACGCCAGCGCGCTGTCCATGCCCACGCGGTGACCCGTGGAGATAAACAACGGATTGCAGCGCGCTTTGCTGCGCCAGACCCATGCCAGCTGTTCGCCTTTATCCAGCAGCGGCGCGAGCGCACCGGGTTCGGCAGAGAGCGGCTCAAACTTGCCGCACAGACGTTTTTTCGCCACGCCAATGGTCGGGACATCCACCAGCAGACCAAAATGGCTGGCGACCCCCAGGCGACGTGGGTGGGAAATACCATGCCCGTCGACGAACAGCAGATCAGGTTTTTGCGACAGCTGTTGCCAGGCGGCCATCAGCGCGGGGGTTTCACGAAAGGAGAGAAAGCCGGGAATATACGGCATAGTGGTGGCGACACGCGCCACCGTATATTCAACCAGTTCCAGAGAGGGATACTTCAGCAGAACCATCGCGGCCCGCGTCACCTCACCACCCTGCTCAAACCCGACGTCCGCTCCCCCGATCAGATCCGGTGGATCCTTGTCGAGGCGATCCTCGCGGATCACTGAAGAGGCCAGTTCAAGCTGCTGAGCGCGTAGCGACGCGAGATCCATAATAACTCCTTAGCGGTGGTATTGTTCGGACAGGCGATGCACCGCCTCCACAAACACCCCGGCATGTTCCGGCGGCACATCCTGATGGATGCCGTGACCGAGGTTGAAGACGTGACCTTCACCCTGGCCGAAACCTGCAAGTATAGTCGCTACCTCGTCTTCGATCCGTGCCGGCGGCGCATACAGCATGGACGGATCCATATTGCCCTGCAGCGCCACCTTATGGCCAACGCGACGGCGCGCATCGGCGATATCTGTTGTCCAGTCGAGACCTAACGCATCACAGCCGGTTTCCGCCATCGCTTCCAGCCACTGACCGCCGCCTTTGGTAAACAAAGTCACCGGTACACGACGGCCTTCGTTTTCGCGCAGCAAACCGTCAACGATTTTATGCATGTAGTACAACGAGAACTGCTGATAGTCGCGCCCGGTCAGCACGCCACCCCAGGTGTCGAAAATCATTACCGATTGCGCGCCCGCTTTAATCTGCGCGTTCAGGTACAGCGTGACGCTCTGCGCCAGCTTATCGAGCAGCAGATGCAGCGCTTTAGGGTCGGCATACATCATCTTTTTAATCACGGTGAAGGCTTTACTGCTGCCGCCTTCCACCATGTAGGTCGCCAGCGTCCACGGGCTGCCGGAGAAACCTATCAGCGGCACCTCGCCCTTCAGCTCACGGCGAATGGTGCGCACCGCATTCATCACGTAACCCAGCTCGCCTTCCGGGTCCGGAATCGGCAGTTTTTCAACGTCGGCCTTGCTGGTAATCGGTGAGGTGAAGCGCGGGCCTTCCCCGGCCTCAAAGTACAGCCCAAGCCCCATTGCATCCGGAATAGTCAAAATATCCGAGAAGAGGATCGCCGCATCGAGCTTGTAGCGACGCAGCGGCTGCAGCGTCACTTCGCAGGCCAGCTCGGCGTTTTTGCACAGCGCCATGAAATCGCCTGCCTCGGCGCGCGTGGCTTTATATTCCGGTAGATAGCGACCCGCCTGGCGCATCATCCATACCGGGGTGACATCAACGGGCTGGCGCAGCAGCGCACGCAGATAACGATCGTTCTTCAGTTCGGTCATTTTTGCAGTTCCTTATTGCGTCAGTCCCACAGTGTATCACCACTCGTTCTTTACTCGTACTCAGCCCGACACATTGCCACCGTATCTTCGATCAAACGACGCGCGACGGTGCCAGGTGGGGGTAAGAGCGGTAAATCGTCGTAGCGATACCAGTTGGCATTGAGCAGCTCTTTCGGGTCGATGACAATGTCGCCGCTGTCGTACTCTGCCATAAACGCCGTCATCAGCGATTGTGGGAACGGCCACGGCTGCGAGGTCACGTAGCGCAGGTTTTTCACCTTGATACCACTTTCTTCCATGACTTCACGCGCCACCGCCTGCTCCAGGGTTTCACCTACTTCGACAAAACCAGCCAGCACGGTATGCACACCGTTACGATGGCGAACATGCTGGGCAAGGAGGATCGAATCATCACGGCGAATGGCGACGATAATGCAGGGAGCGATTTGCGGGTAATAGCGCTCGCGGCAGTGGCTACAAAGCATCGCCCATTCGGTTTTGCTCGGGTGCATCGTGTGCCCGCAATAGCCGCAGAATTTATGCGAGCGGTAGAACTCGGCCAGTTGTACGCCGCGCCCCGCCAACTGAAACAGGCCCACATCCTGGTCGATGACCTGGCGCACCGAACCCATGTCGTGGCGACGCGGCTGCTGCACCAGCCAGACCGGATCGCCTTCCCACTCACCTATCTGAAGTGCGCGCTGGCCCGCAAGATCGAAATTTATCGCCTCGCCATAGGGTAATTCCCCAGCAGGCAACCATAATTTTTGTTCGTGGCTCACAATCCACCAGCCGCGATCCCATTTTTCAATTATTCGATCCATATCTCTTGCGCTACCTTTGCTTCACAGGCATGTTATTAACATTATTTTTACAAGATTGACATGAGCAGATTTTAAACTTATCGATACGAGGGTCAACGTATGTTAAACCAGTTAGAACACCTGAAAGAGCGTGTCCATGGGCATCATAAACTGGTCGACCGTTGGCTGAATATTCGTAAGCACCTGCTCGTGGCTTACTACGATCTGGTTGGCCTGAAACCGGGCAAAGAGTCGTTTATGCGCCTCAATGAGAAAGCGCTCGATAATTTTTGCCAGCGTCTGGTCGACTATCTGTCTGCCGGACACTTCAGTATTTATGAACGCATTATCCATAAAATGGAAGGTGAGAGTCCGCTTTTAAACGCCAGTAAAATCTGGCCACAGCTGGATGCCAATACCCAGCTGATAATGGATTACTATGACTCAACGCTGGAAAACGCTATCGATGAGGATAACGTTCACCAGCTCCAGCAGGCGCTTTCCGATATTGGCGAAGCGCTGGAGGCTCGTTTCCGGCTGGAAGATCAGCTGATCATGCTGGCCTTTAAAACGCTTAGCGAATTCAAACGCCCGGCTTGAGATTTTCCGCATTAACGCGTAGTTTACATTCATTACCTCTAAGATAGAGGTTACTTCTTGTCGGAGTGCTTATTTTCCACAAAAGCATTCGTGATGCGTCAAGGCGGCAAGTCAGTGAATCTCCAGGAGCTTACCTAAGTAAGTGACTGGAGTGAGCGGACGAAGCCAACAAAGAGGCAGCGCGAAGGATGACGTGGAAAAGGCTGAGACCGTTAATTCGGGATCCGCGGAACCTGATCAGGTTAAAACCTGCGAAGGGAACAAGAGTCAATCTGCAACCGCATCGCCCTTGGGCGATCGTCTCTCTTGCTTCATCCGTCGTCTGACAAGCCACGTCCTTACTTTTTTGGAATGAGCTATGTCTGTCACTACTAAACCATCACGCCGCGAACAACGCGCCCAGGCGCAACACTTTATCAATACGCTGGAAGGGACCGCCTTTCCTGAGTCAAAACGTATCTACATCACCGGTTCAAAGCCGGATATCCGCATCCCAATGCGTGAGATCCAGCTGAGCCCAACGCTGATTGGCGGCAGTAAAGATAACCCGCAGTTTGAAGACAACGAAGCCGTGCCGGTGTACGACACCTCCGGCCCGTATGGCGATCCTGAGGTGGCGATTAACGTCCAGCAGGGTCTGGCGAAACTGCGCCAGCCGTGGATTGATGCACGTAACGATAGCGAAGAATTAGACGACCGTAGCTCGGCTTACACCAAAGAACGTCTGGCCGACGATGGTCTGGACGAGCTGCGCTTTACCGGCCTGCTGACGCCAAAACGCGCCAAAGCGGGCAAGTGCGTCACCCAGTTGCACTACGCCCGCCTGGGGATCGTCACGCCCGAAATGGAGTTCATCGCCATCCGTGAAAACATGGGCCGCGAGCGCATTCGCAGCGAAGTGCTGCGCCACCAGCACCCGGGGATGAGTTTCGGCGCGCGCCTGCCAGAAAACATCACCCCGGAATTCGTGCGTGATGAAGTGGCCGCAGGCCGCGCGATTATTCCTGCCAACATCAACCACCCGGAATCGGAGCCGATGATCATTGGCCGCAACTTCCTGGTGAAAGTGAATGCCAACATCGGTAACTCGGCGGTCACCTCCTCCATCGAAGAAGAGGTGGAAAAACTGGTGTGGTCGACCCGCTGGGGCGCGGATACCGTGATGGACCTCTCCACCGGCCGCTATATTCATGAAACCCGCGAGTGGATCCTGCGTAACAGCCCGGTACCGATCGGCACCGTACCGATCTACCAGGCGTTAGAAAAGGTAAACGGGATCGCCGAAGATCTCACCTGGGAAGCGTTCCGCGACACGCTGCTGGAGCAGGCAGAACAGGGCGTCGACTACTTCACCATTCACGCGGGCGTGCTGCTGCGCTACGTGCCGATGACCGCCAAACGCCTGACCGGCATTGTCTCACGCGGCGGTTCGATCATGGCGAAGTGGTGCCTCTCGCATCACAAAGAGAACTTCCTGTTCGAACATTTCCGCGAGATTTGTGAAATCTGCGCCGCCTACGACGTTTCCCTGTCGCTGGGCGACGGCCTGCGTCCCGGCTCCATTCAGGACGCCAACGACGAAGCGCAGTTCTCCGAGCTGCATACGCTGGGCGAGCTGACCAAAATCGCCTGGGAATACGACGTGCAGGTGATGATTGAAGGCCCGGGACACGTGCCGATGCATATGATTCAGCGCAACATGACCGAAGAGCTGGAGAGCTGCCACGAAGCGCCGTTCTACACTTTGGGGCCGTTGACCACCGACATCGCGCCGGGCTATGACCACTTCACCTCCGGCATTGGTGCCGCGATGATCGGCTGGTTTGGCTGCGCGATGCTGTGTTATGTGACGCCGAAAGAACACCTCGGCCTGCCGAACAAAGAAGATGTGAAGCAGGGGCTAATCACCTACAAAATCGCCGCCCACGCCGCGGATTTAGCCAAAGGACATCCGGGCGCGCAGATCCGCGATAACGCCATGTCGAAAGCGCGCTTTGAATTCCGCTGGGAAGATCAGTTTAACCTCGCACTCGACCCGTTCACCGCCCGCGCTTATCACGATGAAACCCTGCCGCAGGAGTCCGGTAAGGTCGCTCACTTCTGTTCCATGTGCGGGCCGAAGTTCTGCTCGATGAAAATCAGCCAGGAAGTACGTGACTACGCCGCCGCACAAACCATTGAAGTCGGCATGGCGGATATGTCGGAGAACTTCCGCGCCAAAGGCGGCGAAATTTATCTCAAACGGGAGGAAGCCTGATGTATCAGCCTGATTTCCCAACCGTGCCGTTCCGCCTCGGGCTTTACCCGGTGGTAGACAGCGTTGAATGGATTGAACGCCTGCTGGAGGCGGGCGTACGCACGATCCAGTTGCGTATCAAAGATAAGCGCGATGAAGAGGTGGAAGCCGACGTTATCGCCGCCATCGCACTGGGGCGTCGTTATAACGCCCGTCTGTTTATCAACGATTACTGGCGTCTGGCAATTAAGCACCGCGCTTACGGCGTGCATCTGGGCCAGGAAGACCTTGAAACCACCGACCTGAAGGCCATTCAGGCGGCGGGCTTACGCCTCGGCGTATCGACTCACGATGATATGGAGATTGACGTCGCACTCGCCGCTAAGCCTTCTTATATCGCGCTCGGCCACGTCTTCCCGACGCAAACCAAGCAGATGCCTTCCGCCCCACAGGGGCTGGCGCAGTTGGCCAGTCATATTGAACGACTGGCGGATTACCCGACCGTGGCCATTGGCGGCATCAACCTTGAACGCGCCGCGTCAGTACTGGCGACCGGCGTCGGTAGCGTGGCTGTGGTTAGCGCCATTACTCAGGCCGCCGACTGGCGCGCCGCTACCGCGCAGTTACTGGATATTGCGGGAGTTGGCGATGAATGACCGCGATTTTATGCGCTACAGCCGGCAAATCCTGCTCGGCGATATCGCCATTGAAGGCCAGCAAAAGCTGCTCGCGAGTCATGTACTGATCGTAGGTTTAGGCGGGTTAGGCTCGCCTGCCGCGCTGTATCTGGCAGGAGCAGGCATCGGCAAACTGACTCTGGTAGACGATGACGACATTCATCTGAGCAATTTGCAGCGCCAGATTCTATTTACCACTGATGATATCGCGCGTTCAAAATCTCAGGTTGCCCAGCAGCGCCTGACACGGCTCAACCCGGATATCGAACTGGTCTCGCTCCAGCAGCGACTAAAAGGCGATGCGCTCCGGCATGCGGTCTCGCGAGCCGACGTGGTGCTCGACTGTACCGATAACATGGCCACGCGCCAGGAAATCAACGCCGCCTGCGTAGCGCTCAATATCCCACTCATCACCGCCAGCGCCGTCGGCTTTGGCGGTCAGTTGATGGTGCTCACGCCGCCGTGGGAACAAGGCTGTTACCGCTGCCTGTGGCCAGATGATGTGGAGCCGGAACGCAACTGCCGCACCGCTGGGGTGCTCGGTCCGGTGGTGGGCGTGATGGGTACCTTGCAGGCGCTCGAGGCGATTAAATTACTCAGCGGAATTGAAACACCAAGCGGGCAGCTACGTCTGTTTGACGGCAAAACCAGCCAGTGGCGCAGCCTCGCGCTGCGTCGCGCCAGCGGCTGTCCGGTATGCGGAGGGCAGCATGCAAATTCAATTCAATGATGAGCCGATGCAGTGCGCCGCAGGGCAAACCGTCAGCGGGCTGCTTATCCAGCTCAACCAGCTCAAACCGGGCGCAGCGTTGGCGCTCAATCAGCAGATCCTGCCGCGCGAGCAGTGGGAACAGCAAATCGTGCAGGAAGGCGACCAGATCCTGCTTTTTCAGGTTATTGCAGGGGGTTGAGATGTTACGTATTGCCGACAAAACGTTTGATTCACATCTGTTCACCGGTACCGGGAAGTTTGCCTCATCGCAACTGATGGTCGAGGCAATTCGCGCTTCCGGCAGCCAGTTGGTGACGCTGGCGATGAAGCGCGTGGACCTGCGCCAGCACAACGATGCGATTCTGGCGCCACTGATTGAAGCGGGCGTCACGCTGCTGCCCAATACCTCCGGGGTGAAAACTGCCGAAGAGGCGATCTTCGCCGCCCAACTGGCGCGTGAAGCGCTGGGCACCCACTGGCTGAAATTAGAAATCCATCCGGATGCCCGCTGGCTATTGCCGGACCCGATCGAAACGCTAAAAGCTGCCGAGGCGCTGGTGAAGCAGGGCTTCGTGGTGCTGCCCTACTGCGGCGCGGATCCGGTTTTGTGCAAGCGGCTGGAAGAGGTCGGCTGCGCGGCGGTGATGCCGCTTGGCGCGCCTATCGGTTCGAATCAGGGGCTGGAAACCAAAGCGATGCTGGAGATTATTATCCAGCAGGCGGCCGTGCCGGTGGTGGTCGACGCCGGGATCGGCGTGCCCAGCCACGCGGCGCAGGCGTTGGAAATGGGCGCTGATGCGGTGCTGGTCAACACGGCGATTGCCGTGGCGGACGATCCGGTGATGATGGCAACCGCCTTTCGTCTGGCGGTGGAAGCCGGATTACTGGCCCGTCAGGCCGTGCCGGGAAGCAAAAGTTCGCAGGCCAGCGCCACCAGCCCGCTCACCGGTTTTCTGGAGGCGTTAGCATGAAAACCTTCACCGACCGCTGGCGGCAGCTGGAGTGGGACGATATCCGTCTGCGCATCAACGGTAAAACCGCCGCTGACGTGGAACGGGCGCTTAACGCTCCACAGCTTAATCGGGACGATCTGATGGCGCTGCTCTCCCCCGCCGCCGCCGATTACCTTGAACCGCTGGCGCAGCGGGCGCAAAGGCTGACTCGCCAGCGCTTCGGCAACACCGTCAGTTTTTACGTGCCGCTTTATCTCTCAAACCTCTGCGCCAATGACTGCACCTACTGCGGTTTTTCTATGAGCAACCGCATCAAACGTAAGACGCTGGACGAGGCAGAAATCGCCCGCGAGTGCGCCGCCATCCGCGAGTTGGGTTTTGAACACCTGTTGCTGGTTACCGGCGAGCATCAGAGCAAAGTGGGTATGGACTACTTTCGCCGCCATCTCCCGGCCATTCGCCAGCAGTTCTCATCGCTGCATATGGAAGTGCAGCCGCTGGCAATTGAGGAGTATGCCGAGCTGAAGACGCTGGGGCTGGACGGAGTGATGGTGTATCAGGAGAGCTATCATGAAGCGACTTATGCCCATCATCATTTAAAGGGGAAAAAGCAGGATTTCTTCTGGCGGCTGGAAACACCGGACAGGCTGGGCCGTGCGGGAATCGATAAAATCGGTCTTGGCGCGCTGATTGGTTTGTCTGACAGCTGGCGGGTGGATTGTTATATGGTCGCCGAACATCTGCTGTGGATGCAGCAGCATTACTGGCAGAGCCGCTACTCCATCTCCTTTCCTCGTCTGCGCCCATGCACCGGGGGCGTTGAACCCGCATCTATCATGGACGAGCGACAGTTGCTCCAGACCATTTGCGCGTTTCGTTTACTGGCACCGGAAATTGAGCTGTCGCTCTCCACCCGCGAATCCCCCTGGTTTCGTGACCATGTGATCCCGCTGGCGATCAACAATGTCAGCGCCTTCTCGAAAACCCAGCCCGGCGGTTATGCCGATAACCATCCAGAGCTGGAACAGTTCGCCCCGCACGATGACCGTCGCCCCGAAGCCGTTGCTGAAGCACTCATGGCGCAGGGATTACAGCCCGTGTGGAAAGACTGGGACAGCTATCTGGGGCGCGCTGCGCAGATACCGTAAACCCGGAGCGATCGCATTAAACAAAAGCCCTGACTATTGCAGTCAGGGCTTTAAGTTACTACAAACTTCAGATTTAACATTAATAAACTTAACGATTTAGTACTGCTGATGGTACTACTTTAAAATGTACAGGTTTACCACAGATAATATTGGATATTGATGCTAACTAAAACTTTCCTCTATTTACCGTTAAACACATTCCACCGGCTTGATAATAGAACTCAAGGCTGGTGACCTAAACAAGTACACTTCCCCTCGCGACATATACTCTTTGATGCGTTGCCTTATTTCCCTTGCGATAAACAGAAAACATGAATCGCAAATATTTACGTTTAAATCATGGCGTTACATCGTCGCGTTTTACTAACTTTTTGCGATTAGATAAATCAACTACGTGGCCTGAAAGCATTGTCGAAGTGAAAAAATAGCGTTTTCAGCATCGACTATCCCAAACAAAAAATACTTCGTGGCCTTTATCGCAACCCCCAATAAAGCTTTACTAACACTTACTACGTTAACAGCAAACTACTATTTCCCTGCTGTTAAGCATTAACATACGGGTTTAAAAAACGCTGTCAATACTGTTTTTTATAACATGTTTTTATTGACAGTAATTATATACTCCTGCATGTGATAAGCGAGCCAAAAGCCGCCAGCCTCGGTACTGATCGTTGAGTTTTGCCTCTTTTTGTAACCGGTTTCAGAAAAAGTGGTTTTCTTTGTGATGTCTTACACACAATCGTTGCAAAGCAGTTGTTGCTACAGCTGGCTCGCGATAATTATCAACCCACACATGTTGAGCGAGACTGCTTATGAAAAACATCGTTTTATGCTGTGCCGCCGGAATGTCCACCAGCATGCTGGTACAAAAGATGAAAGATGCCGCCCAGAAAAAAGGTGTCGACGTCACGATCAAAGCTGTCCCGGTGGCTGAGTTTGAAGATAATATCGCCACTGCAGATATCGTGTTGCTTGGTCCACAGGTTAAATATGAGCAGGCCAAGCTGCAGGCGCTCGCCGACCCGCTAGGCAAAAAAGTTGCCGTTATCGATATGATGGATTACGGCATGATGAAAGGTGATGCCGTACTGGAAAAAGCGCTGAAACTACTGGAGTGATGATATGGAAGAGTTAGAAACGATCATCATGGAATTATTGGTCAACGCCGGAGCCGCTCGCAGTCAGGCACTGACAGCGCTACAACTGGCGCGTAAAGGTGACTTTACTGGTGCGGAACAAGCAATGGTGGAATCACGCGAGTACGTCAAACAGGCGCACAAAATCCAGACCCAACTAATTGGAATCGACGAAGGCACTGGCAAACTACCGGTCAATCTCATCACCGTCCATTCGCAGGACCATCTGATGAACGCGATGGTGATTCAGGATTTGGCGGGCGACATGATTGAGCTTTATCGGCGGTTACCACAGGCTAACTAAACGCACGATGATGGAATAAAAAAGCACCGGTTAGTTAAGCATGATGTCTCGTCATCTGTGAACAGGCGAAGGGGGCAACTGTGTATGAGCAGGTCACATAGGTAACACTTTTTGATTTCATCGGCCCGGATTATACGATAGTTGCGTCTACGTACCTGGGCCAGTATCCGTTCCCCCCCATTCCGTCATGGTCTTTTTTCACCCTGGTTCATCCAGATCCCTTCCTCTCTTAGCGCCTCCGACAAAAATATTCGTCGATTGTTAAAAAAACAGTTTCCTTTTATCGGAACACGCAACATCCGGGCATAGCACATCAGATTCAGTCCGTTGGAGATACAAACTATAAATGCCTTTGCCCGTAATTAAATTAACATCATAAAAATCATCTTAAATACCTCTATCAATTATTATATTGGTCCACATAAAAAAGAAGATCACATGCAACATTCTAAATTTAATTACAAAGCAAGATCCCTGTCAACAAAAGGTGGTATAACATTCGCGTAAAATAACCCAACTATAATCACCAAAATACGAGCACAGGCATCATGACAACTTACAAAAAGAAGGCACTGTCGATTCACAGCGATGAATTTCACACATACGGGAATGTCATCACCACAAAAAATATAGATCCATTGCTTAAGTATCTTAAAGATGAAATTACGCTGCCACATGATCGCATAGAATATGTCAGAAGCGATGAACGCTTAAATCATCACGCCGTCGTGAGCGACATTCAGCGACAGATCTACGGTAACATGCCCGTTCAGGCCGGTTATGTTTGTGGCATAAATACCACTCAGGATGGCTTTGAATATCATCAGGGGAGTGAAGTCATTATTGCAGCCAGCGACTTTTTCCTGTTTTTGGGTAAACGCGAATTTATGCAGGACGATACGTTTAATGGTGAACTGGCCCAGCCATTTTTCGTTCCGAAAAAATCGGTGATTGAGCTTTATAGTACTACTCTACATTACTGCCCCATTAGTATAAATGCACAACCTTTTAGCGCAGCAATTATACTCCTCGATGGGACTAATGAAGATATACACGACGAAAATAAGCCAGCAATGCTGAGTAAACGAAATACTTGGTTTATCGCGCATGAAAGTTTTACTGAGCATCATTGCCCATTTTTAAAAGGACCGCATCTTTGCGTTAATGACATTATTCATATCTGAAAATGGCGAAGATTGCTCTTCGCCTGCTCTTTATCCGGCAATGACCGCTACGCTGTCTTTTGTTCGTAAGCGTGGTGGCATTGTCAAACCGCAGCGATCCCGTCCATCCCCCTGCCATGCACTCGCCGAGTAATAACGATTTGCAGCCGATGGGTAGACTACTACCGCCAGCTCATTACTCTTTTTCAGTAAAGACTGTGGTAACGTGAAGCGATATTCCGGCCAGCCCCTTTCGGCAATTAACGAACCATTAATCCAGATGGCGACGCTTCCGTGCACTTCAGGTAAATAAAGCTGAATATCGTCGGTAATCGTCTCCAGCGCAAAACGTAACTGGTAGCGTCCTGGACCACACCACGTTTCCATCCCCTGCAGCTCCCACCCTTTTGTGACCTCAACGGGCCGGGCAACGTTATCTACCAGTAGCTGCCAGTGCTTATCCAGCACCACATCGTGGCTACTTACCGCTATCTGTAATGAGAAACAGCGAGCCTGCCAGGGTTCGATTTGTAGCGGATAACTTCCCACGAGATGCTCTTCCAGCACTGAAACCTCTCCCGTCGCAAGATGCCACTCCGCCAACCGTCCGCAAAGGCCCGGAAAATGTAGCCAGCCATAGAGAGGAGTCTCACCGTCATTAAATACGGTGACGTAACGCGATGTTTCATCCTGCGTTATCCGAGTCCAGACGGCCGTTTTCCGGGAGGGATAGTCAACAAAGGGACGATCGCTTTTCAGTATGTCAGCCAACATGCTGCACGCAGGTTGCGTCCCAATCAGCTTTTGCAGCCTTTCGGTAAGAGAGCAGTCTTTGCCTTTTTCCTCGCTATATGCCACGAGCTCACCGTCGATCAGTAGCTGGCCTCCTGCGGCGACAAAGCGCTCCAGCTGACTCAGCGTGGCGGCTGATTGCACCACTTTAACGTCCGCTAACAGAAGAGCAGGGAAATTCATGCCATTAATGCGTGTTCCGTCAGCCTGGAGCAAATTCTCCTCATCAATGAAGAAATATTCGACGCCCTGAGCGCTGAGTTGTTTTGCCCAATATTCGCCCAACTGCCCTTCGTTGCCCTCCACGCCGCAGTACCAGAAAGTTCGTTTGGAATAGAGTACGCCTACATCAACATACGGGTTTCCCTGTTCAAGAAATTCGGCAAGACGGCCAGACTCATAGGCAAACCCGGCATGGAAGGCATACCAGGGCTGGAAGTTAATCCCCGGAGCAAAATCAAAGCGCGGGTTACTCAATACCTCGTCGTTTTCTTCCCCATCTCTCAGCCAGAACGCGTGCATTAAAAATTGCCGGGCGCCGAGGAGGTGATGCCGCAATGCCTGCAACCGGATATCATGCAGTGAAATTTCCCACTGCCCAGCGGCAAAATGCGTACCCGGCTTAACCCGCGCATAATATTGCTCAACAATACATCCTTTACGCCCATGAGCGCGCGCCACAGAGTCGCCGACCTTCGCGGCCATCTGTGGCTCACTATTTCGTGAATCGACAGCCGTAATATCCCGCCAGCCATCAAGAGCAAAATAATCCATAGCAAAATTACACCGGTTATCTTCGGTGATAATTTTACTGGCGAAATTCCAGCTACTGACGTGGCCTAATACTTCATGACCACTTAGCTTTACGCCCTGATCGTGCGCCCACGCTGACAACGTGCCGAAAAAGGCCTGCATCGCCTGCTGGGAATAGCAAGAAAATAACTCACAGCGGCGGCGTGCGGTGCGACTGCCTATATCCATAACTAAGGACATCAGGTTTTCAGCCAGGCAATAAGGTGCCTGTTGCAACGCATCAATGAGCCTTTTTTCATACATTAAGGAGGATTTGACCGAACCAACCTGTTCATTCCATTGCCAGAAACAAGCATGTGGCTGATCGAAAAAGAGATACGCCACCGTCTTACCAAAATGATCGCCAAAGGCCCGGGCATAAGGTTCATAACCGACACGAATAAAATTTTCCGCCGCTTCAGGCATCAGGTAATTAATCATTCGTGAGGTTCGGCAGCGCGCTGCGGTAAAGAGCGTCACAATCGTGTCGGCCCCCCAGGGCAACTCACTTCCTTTAAACGTGACCTCAAATTCCCCGGCGGTTACACTGGTGATACGGGCTAATGAAGAAACATCAACAATTTCTTCCGCCCTGCACTGCTCTGAGGAAGATGTAGCATACGCGGCGACAATTTCCCATTCATCCCATGCCGGCTTGCCATCTGCAAAAATCCACTCCATCCCACACTGCTGTAAGGCCTCGGCATCCGCAGAGCGGATCCCGGAAAGGCGGCATGTCAGCATATCTGCAGACAGGCTGGACTGGCTCCAGAAAAGATGGCGCTCGCGCAACTCATCTCTTCCCTCAACGGTTCTTCCCCCGGCGTGACCGGAAAGCCAGTTGTAATCGTCATAGATACCCATCATCAGCCCCATCCCGGCGGCTTTATCGGCCGTATATCGACAGGCAGCCAGCCATTCCTCACTGAGATAACTTTCCAGCGGAAGGCTCAGACGTGCGGCTATCTGGAATGAACCATACCCTCCCGCCTGCAATTGCCTCAGTTGGCTATCGATCTGCTCCTTGTCCGGAATGGTATGCCAGAACCAGTAGGTTGCAGGCAGGTGCCATACATCCGGGTTTTTGAAGCTTTGCCGCGCCTTTGCTAACGAATCATTCATGATTTTTCCCTTCTTTCAGTGGCGGAACATCACAATGACAAACGTAAGTCAAAATGGCATACAGCGCTGCGCCCACCAGCATCGCCACCACCACACCAATGTTTGCTGTCGCAAACACGCTGGTTTTGGTTTCATCCGTCAGTAAGAAACCGACCAGGTGGGCAATCCATGGATCGCCAGAAGTAATGGTTCCCATGCCGATAACTGATGCAACAAAGAGCGACAATAATGCCGTCCAGCGACCGTTACGCCCGCCAAGTCCCGCAGGCTGCGCCATATCAGTGTTCCAGCGCAACCGCTTTTGCCGGGCGAAGTCGACAAGCTGGATCGCGCCCATTGATCCCAATACCACGGATACTGTCGCCAGGAAGGACTGGAAAGTAGCGAGGAACGAGTCGGAAACAAACAATAAGTAGAACGCGCCGAACGCGATAATGACCGCATTGATCGCGGTCGTGGTTGAACGACTGGCTGGCACGCCCATAGCCAGCAATGCGAGGCCCGAGCTGTAAACACCCGTAATGGCTGCCGCCAGCAGGGAGATAATGATCACGATAGAAAACGGCACATAAAACCATAACGGCAGGAACGAGGTTAAGGCAGCAATCGGCTCGGAGGCTGCCGCACCGCTCAGTTCAGGATTACTGTCGGCCAGCAATGCGCCCAAAATCAGCAGGATGGAAACCGGTAGCGAAATCCCCAACGACGTCCAGAAAATAACTTTCCCGGCAGGGGTCTTGCGCGGAAGGTAACGGGCGAAATCACCACCATAGTTGAGAAAGCCCAGCCCAACCATCGTCATAGCCATAACCATGCCGCCGATAAACGTTAAAAAACCTGCATCGGGCGCGGCACCCGCCTGCGACCAGTGAATATGCGGCAGGATCAGGATAATAAAGATGATGCTCATTCCCCCCGTTAACCATGCAATATACTTTTCTACCTTCATGATGAGCTGGTGGCCATAGATGGCAACAGACATGGTCAATGCTAAGGTCACGACGAACCAGCTCAGCAGGCACCCTAAGGTAGGATGACCATTTTCTGCAGCAAACACGGCCGGCCATAACCGGGCAAAGAGTGAGGCGCCGGTGGTCGACGACAGTGTAATAATGGTAATTTTCCAGCCCATATTGGAAATATAGGCAAACAAAGTGGGGATCTTATTCCCGTGATAACCGAAAGCAAATCGAGTCTGTGTTAAGGTTGGCAATCCAGTGCGCGGCCCACCAACCGCCAAAATGCCCACCAGCGTACTCGATAAAAAATAACCGATAATACCGGCAATAATCGCCTGCCACAGACTTAACCCCAGTGAGTAAACGTAAATCCCATAGGTAATACCGAGAATAGAGACATTCCATGAAAACCAGATCGGAAAAAGCCCGGCAGGCGAGCCATAACGTTCTTTATCGCTAACGGGGTTTACCCCATTGGTTTCGACTTTCATCGTACCTGATACATCAGACGGGTTCTGGATTTGGCTCGTCATTTTATTTCCTCTCATATTGAGCAAGCCGTGATAATACGGCTTCATACTCAGGCATGTTAGATGCACCTTCCCGCTCGACCGCCAGCGAAGCAAAAGCAGAAGCAAATTTTGCTGCACTGAGCAACGGTTGCCCCTGCGCAATCGCAGCAGCAAATGCGCCGTTGAACGCATCCCCCGCACCAGTCGTGTCAATACTTACTGCTTTTAGTGCTGGAATATGGGTAAATTGTTCGCCGTCATATATCAGTGCCCCCTGAGATCCCATAGTTATAATAATATTTTTTGCCCCGAGGGATTTGATGGTCTGCGCCGCTGCTTTCGCGCTCTCTACATCTTTTATCTCGACACCGGACATCAGCGATGCTTCTGTTTCATTAGGGGTCAGATAATCAATATATGGCAGGCATTCTTTTGCCTGGTCAGAATAAGGTGCTGGGTTAAGGATAGTTTTCACGCCTGACTGATGTGCCACCTTTAACACCAGCGCGGTTGCTGTAAAATTGTTTTCTAGCTGTGTAAGCAATATTTTCGCATCAACTAGCTCACTGGTAATACTGGCAACTTCCGCTTCAGTAATATATTGATTGGCACCAGAATAAATCGCGATCTTGTTTTCACCCGCAGGTTCCGATACATATATGATGGCACTACCTGTTTTATGTTCTTTGTCCTGATAGAGGGTAAAACTGTGAATGTCGGATGAAGAGAGGTGGTCATGTGCCATCTGACCGAAATGGTCATTACCGACTTTACCAACGAAATGCACCTGCACGGGGCATTTGCTGGCCGCCATCGCTTGATTTGCCCCCTTGCCGCCAGGCCCAATGATTGTATTACTGGCCAGAATTGATTCGCCGCTTTTAGGGAAGCGGTCAACCTTCGCAATAATATCGACATTAAACGATCCTAATATACAAACTTTGCTTATCATTATTTTTCCTTTTTTGTTTGTTATCGTTTTTTTGCGTCGGTTGACCTGATTGAGAAACATTTCAATGGAGGTTCCAACGTTATTAACAGGCTGCGAGTGAAAAATACGGCGTAATATTATTGCCCCACCATGACAACGTTCAACTACTCCTTGGCCTGCTAATAAATTCAAATCATTACGGACAGTTTCTTTACTGACAGAAAATAAAATAGCGAGTTGATTCACCGTAGCTCGCTCATGTTTATTCAAATATGCCAATATTTGACGTTGCCTTTCTTTTCCAAACATAATCTCACCTCGCGTAACATTTATATCTTTTGTAATTCTCAGATTCCATGAATCCTTTCACACTACCACTATGGAAACAAAAACAAACGGGAATTTTTTTGATAAAAATGTTTCTATTCAATTAAATAGCGCGATATATGGGAGATGTTAATGCGAAAGAAGATATTAGAAAACGGTGTGAAAAAGCACTTTCATCCGTAAAAAGAAGGTATAAAAAAAGCCAGTCAGAAAATCTGACTGGCTTTTTGCCGACTCGCGAACGATTACTCGTTATCAGAACCGCCCAGACCTGCGTTCAGCAGCTCTGCCAGGCTGGCAGACGCATCTTCAGCAGTCACCTGCGGAGCAGCTGGCAGTTCGCCCGCTGCGCGACGGCGCATACGATCCTGGTGGTACGCATAACCGGTACCGGCCGGGATCAGACGACCCACGATAACGTTCTCTTTCAGACCGCGCAGTTCGTCGCGTTTGCCCGCAACGGCTGCTTCGGTCAGCACGCGAGTGGTCTCCTGGAACGATGCCGCGGAGATGAACGACTCAGTTGCCAGAGACGCTTTGGTGATACCCAGCAGATCGCGGGAGAAGGTTGCGCCCACTTTGCCGTTCGCTTCCAGCTCGCGGTTAGCGATCTTGACGCGGGAGTATTCAACCTGCTCGCCTTCCAGGAAGTCGGAGCTACCAGCGCTTTCGATGGTGGCTTTACGCAGCATCTGACGAACGATAACTTCGATGTGTTTATCGTTAATCTTAACGCCCTGCAGACGGTATACGTCCTGAACTTCGTTAACGATATAACGAGTTACAGCATGCACACCACGCAGACGCAGGATGTCGTGCGGCGCTTCCGGACCATCGGAAACCACGTCACCACGTTCTACACGTTCACCTTCGAACACGTTAAGCTGACGCCATTTCGGAATCATCTCTTCGTAAGGTTCGCTACCGTCTACCGGGGTGATAACCAGACGACGCTTGCCTTTGGTTTCTTTACCGAAGGAAATGATGCCGCTGATTTCAGCCAGGATTGCCGGCTCTTTCGGACGACGTGCTTCGAACAGGTCGGCAACGCGCGGCAGACCACCGGTGATGTCCTTGGTACCGCCGGATTCCTGCGGTACACGGGCCAGGGTGTCACCAGAGCTGATCTGTACGCCATCTTCCAGCTGAACAATCGCTTTACCCGGCAGGAAGTACTGAGCAGGCATATCGGTGCCTGGGATCAGAACGTCGTTGCCCTGAGCGTCAACAATTTTCAGTGCCGGACGCAGGTCTTTACCACCCGCAGTACGCTCTGCAGAATCCAGAACCACCAGAGAAGACAGACCGGTCAGCTCGTCGGTCTGACGAGTAATGGTCTGGCCGTCGATCATGTCAGTGAAGCGGACGAAACCACTCACTTCGGTGATAACCGGCATGGTGTGCGGATCCCAGTTCGCTACGGTTTCGCCGCCAGCAACCTGTTCGCCATCACCTTTCGCCATAACGGAGCCGTAAGGCACTTTATAGCTTTCTTTGGTACGACCGAATTCGTCGATCAGTTTCAGTTCAGTGTTACGTGAGGTGATAACCAGTTTACCGCTGGAGTTAACAACCGACTTCGCATTGCTCAGACGGATGCTACCTTTGTTTTTCACCTGGATGCTGGATTCAGCAGCCGCACGAGATGCCGCACCACCGATGTGGAACGTACGCATTGTCAGCTGTGTACCCGGTTCACCGATGGACTGTGCCGCGATAACGCCGATTGCTTCACCTTTGTTGATGATGTGGCCACGCGCCAGGTCACGACCGTAGCAGTGCGCACATACACCAAAGTCGGTGTCACAGGATACAACGGAACGAACTTTCACGGAGTCAACGGAGTTCTCTTCCAGCAGGTCACACCACTGTTCGTGCAGCAGCGTGTTGCGTGGAACCAGAATATCCGCCGTACCCGGCTTCAGAACGTCTTCAGCAGTCACACGACCCAATACGCGATCGCGCAGCGGCTCTTTAACATCGCCACCCTCGATAACCGGGGTCATGGTGATGCCTTCCAGAGTGCCGCAATCGTCCTCAGTAACAACCAGATCCTGCGCAACGTCAACCAGACGACGCGTCAGATAACCGGAGTTCGCTGTTTTCAGTGCGGTATCCGCCAGACCTTTACGCGCACCGTGAGTAGAGATGAAGTACTGGAGTACGTTCAGACCTTCACGGAAGTTCGCAGTGATTGGCGTTTCGATGATGGAGCCATCTGGCTTCGCCATCAGACCACGCATACCAGCCAACTGACGAATCTGTGCTGCAGAACCACGCGCACCGGAGTCGGCCATCATGTAAATGCTGTTGAAGGAAACCTGCTGCTCTTCTACGCCGTCACGGTTAATAACGGTTTCAGTTTGCAGGTTATCCATCATCGCTTTGGATACACGATCGTTCGCCGCAGCCCAGATATCGATAACTTTGTTATAGCGTTCGCCAGCGGTTACCAGACCAGACTGGAACTGCTCCTGGATCTCAGCAACTTCAGCTTCCGCTTCAGAGATGATCTCGTGTTTCTTCTCTGGGATGACCATGTCATCAATACCAACAGATGCACCTGAACGCGCTGCATAAGCAAAGCCGGTGTACATTGTCTGGTCAGCGAAGATAACGGTCGGCTTCAGGCCCAGAATGCGATAACAGGTGTTCAGCATTTTGGAGATGGCTTTCTTGCCCAGCGCCTGGTTGACGATGGAGAAAGGCAGACCTTTCGGTACGATCATCCACAGAATGGCGCGACCAATGGTCGTGTCTTTCAGGCTGGTGTGCGCAACGAATTCGCCGTTTTCATCTTTTTCATATTCAGTGATACGCACTTTAACGCGCGCATGCAGAGAGGCCAGGCCAGCGCGATAGATACGCTCTGCTTCTTTCGGGCCAGTCAGCACCATGCCTTCGCCTTTGGCGTTAACACAGTCACGGGTCATGTAATACAGACCCAATACAACGTCCTGAGACGGAACGATGATAGGTTCGCCGTTCGCCGGAGACAGGATGTTGTTGGTAGACATCATCAGCGCACGCGCTTCGAGCTGGGCTTCCAGCGTCAGCGGTACGTGAACAGCCATCTGGTCACCATCGAAGTCGGCGTTATATGCCGCACAAACCAGCGGATGCAGCTGGATAGCTTTACCTTCGATCAGTACCGGTTCAAATGCCTGGATACCCAGACGGTGCAGGGT
Source organism: Citrobacter sp. wls615 (assembly GCF_005281355.1). Classification (NCBI taxonomy): domain Bacteria; kingdom Pseudomonadati; phylum Pseudomonadota; class Gammaproteobacteria; order Enterobacterales; family Enterobacteriaceae; genus Citrobacter; species Citrobacter sp. wls615. The sequence continues at coordinate 28,531 of NZ_SZXM01000069.1, forward strand.
TGGTGCACGGTTCAGCAGTACCGGGTGTTCGCGGATAACTTCGTCCAGGATATCCCAAACGACAGCTTCTTCACGCTCAACCATTTTCTTAGCGGCTTTGATGGTGGTGGCGAGGCCACGCAGTTCCAGCTTGCCGTAGATGAACGGTTTGAACAGTTCCAGTGCCATTTTCTTCGGCAGACCGCACTGATGCAGACGCAGGTATGGACCTACGGTGATTACAGAACGACCGGAGTAGTCAACACGCTTACCGAGCAGGTTCTGACGGAAACGACCCTGTTTACCTTTGATCATGTCAGCCAAAGATTTCAGAGGACGTTTGTTAGAACCGGTGATCGCACGACCGCGACGACCGTTATCCAGCAGGGCGTCAACCGCTTCCTGCAGCATACGTTTTTCGTTGCGTACGATGATGTCCGGCGCAGCCAGATCCAGCAGACGTTTCAGACGGTTGTTACGGTTGATCACGCGACGGTACAGATCGTTCAGATCTGACGTTGCGAAACGACCACCATCGAGCGGAACCAGCGGACGCAGATCTGGCGGCAGAACCGGCAGAACGGTCAGGATCATCCACTCTGGCTTGTTGCCAGACTGTACGAAAGCTTCCAGCAGTTTGATACGCTTGGTCAGCTTCTTACGCTTGGTTTCGGAGTTGGTTTCGTTCAGCTCTTCGCGCAGAGTTTCACACTCTTGCTCCAGATCCATGCTCTTCAGCAGGGCCTGAATAGCTTCCGCACCCATCTTCGCGTCGAATTCGTCACCGAACTCTTCCAGCGCGTCCAGATACTGCTCTTCAGTCAGGATCTGTTGACGTTCCAGGTTGGTCATACCGCCTTCGATAACCACATAAGATTCGAAGTACAGTACGCGTTCGATATCGCGCAGCGGCATATCGAGCAGCAAACCGATACGGGACGGCAGCGATTTCAGGAACCAGATATGCGCGGTCGGAGACGCCAGCTCGATGTGGCCCATACGCTCACGGCGTACTTTGGTCTGGGTCACTTCAACGCCGCACTTCTCACAGATCACACCACGATGTTTCAGGCGCTTGTACTTACCGCACAGGCACTCGTAGTCTTTTACCGGCCCAAAGATACGGGCGCAGAAAAGGCCGTCACGCTCAGGTTTGAACGTACGGTAGTTGATGGTTTCCGGCTTCTTAACTTCACCGAAAGACCATGAACGGATCATGTCTGGCGAGGCCAGAGCAATTTTGATCGCATCAAACTCTTCGGTTTTAGTCTGCGCTTTCAGAAACTTTAATAAATCTTTCACGGATTTGCTCCCGTCGGAGTTAGCACAATCTGGCGCTGGCTGTTACGCCAGCACCAGTGACCTGTTTGATCGAGAGTTACTCGTCTTCCAGCTCGATGTTGATACCCAGCGAACGAATCTCTTTCAACAGTACGTTGAAGGATTCCGGCATGCCTGGTTCCATCTGATGGTTGCCGTCCACGATGTTTTTATACATCTTAGTACGACCATTCACGTCATCAGACTTAACGGTGAGCATTTCCTGCAGGGTGTATGCCGCGCCATATGCTTCCAGCGCCCACACTTCCATCTCCCCGAAGCGCTGACCACCGAACTGAGCCTTACCACCCAGCGGCTGCTGAGTAACCAGGCTGTAAGAACCGGTAGAACGCGCGTGCATCTTGTCATCAACCAGGTGGTTCAGTTTCAGCATGTACATGTAGCCAACGGTAACCTGGCGCTCGAACTGCTCACCGGTACGACCGTCGAAGAGGGTAATCTGACCGGAAGTCGGCAGGCCACCCAGCTGTAACAGTTCCTTGATTTCAGACTCTTTCGCACCGTCGAAGACCGGCGTTGCGATCGGCATACCTTTTTTCAGGTTTTCAGCCAGACGCAGAACTTCTTCATCGCTGAAGGTATTCAGGTCAACTTTCTGACGAACATCTGAACCCAGATCGTAAGCACGCTGGATGAATTCGCGCAGTTTGGCGACTTCCTGCTGCTGTTTCAGCATGGCGTTGATCTTATCGCCGATACCTTTCGCAGCCATACCCAGGTGGGTTTCAAGGATCTGACCGATGTTCATACGCGATGGTACGCCCAGCGGGTTCAGTACGATATCTACCGGCGTACCGTTAGCATCGTGTGGCATATCTTCGATCGGGTTGATCTTAGAGATTACACCCTTGTTACCGTGACGACCTGCCATCTTATCACCAGGCTGGATCCGACGTTTAACCGCCAGATAAACCTTAACAATCTTCAGCACGCCCGGTGCCAGATCGTCGCCCTGAGTGATTTTACGGCGTTTCGCTTCGAGTTTTTTCTCGAACTCGTGTTTCAGTTCGTCGTACTGCTCAGCCAGTTGTTCCAGCTGATTTTGTTTCTCTTCGTCGGTCAGGCCGAGTTCTAACCAGCGGTCACGCGGCAGTTTGTCGAGCTTCTCAGCTTCAACACCACCGGAAACCAGCACAGCGTAGATACGGCTGAACAGGCCAGCTTCGAGGATCTGCAGTTCTTCAGACAGGTCTTTCTTAGCCTGCTTCAGCTGCATCTCTTCGATTTCCAGCGCACGTTTGTCTTTTTCTACGCCATCGCGAGTAAAGACCTGAACGTCGATAATCGTACCGGAAACACCGTTTGGCACGCGCAGAGAAGAGTCTTTAACGTCAGACGCTTTCTCACCGAAGATCGCACGCAGCAGTTTCTCTTCTGGCGTCAGCTGGGTTTCACCTTTCGGCGTTACCTTACCAACCAGAATGTCGCCACCGGTCACTTCCGCACCGATATAAACGATACCGGATTCATCCAGTTTGGAGAGCGCAGCTTCACCCACGTTCGGGATGTCAGCGGTGATCTCTTCCGGCCCCAGCTTGGTGTCACGGGACACACATGCCAGTTCCTGAATGTGGATGGTGGTGAAACGGTCTTCCTGGACAACACGCTCAGATACGAGGATGGAGTCTTCGAAGTTGTAACCATTCCATGGCATGAATGCCACGCGCATGTTCTGACCCAGCGCCAGTTCACCGAGGTCGGTGGACGGACCGTCTGCCAGCACATCACCACGTTCAACCGGCTCGCCCAGAGATACGCAAGGCATCTGGTTGATACAGGTGTTCTGGTTAGAACGGGTGTATTTAGTCAGGTTATAAATGTCGATACCTGCTTCGCCCGGATACATCTCGTCTTCGTTAACTTTGATAACGATACGGGAAGCATCGACGTACTGAACGGTACCACCACGTTTAGCCACTGCAGTAACACCGGAGTCGACGGCTACAGCACGTTCCATACCGGTACCAACCAGCGGCTTATCAGCGCGCAGAGTCGGAACGGCCTGACGTTGCATGTTCGCACCCATCAATGCACGGTTGGCGTCATCGTGTTCCAGGAACGGGATCAGGGACGCACCGACGGATACCACCTGCTGGGTGGATACGTCCATGTAGTCAACCTGGTCGCGGCTGAACAAGCTGGATTCGCCTTTGCTACGGCAGGTAACCAGATCTTCTACAAAGTGGCCTTCGTCATCCAGGTTGGAGTTCGCCTGAGCGATAACGTAGTTGCCTTCTTCGATAGCAGACAGGTAATGAATTTCGTCAGTAACAACACCGTCGGTCACTTTACGGTACGGAGTCTCGAGGAAGCCGTATTCGTTAGTCTGTGCATACACGGACAGGGAGTTGATCAGACCGATGTTCGGACCTTCAGGCGTTTCGATTGGACATACGCGACCATAGTGAGTCGGGTGTACGTCTCGAACTTCGAAGCCTGCGCGTTCACGGGTCAGACCGCCTGGGCCGAGTGCGGAGATACGACGTTTGTGCGTAATCTCAGACAACGGGTTGTTCTGGTCCATAAACTGAGACAGCTGGCTGGAACCGAAGAACTCTTTCACTGCTGCGGAAATCGGCTTGGCGTTGATCATATCCTGAGGCATCAGGGTATCCAGATCGCCCAGAGACAGACGCTCTTTCACCGCACGCTCAACACGCACCAGGCCAACGCGGAATTGGTTTTCCGCCATTTCGCCTACGGAACGGATACGACGGTTGCCAAGGTGGTCGATATCATCGACTTCGCCTTTACCGTTACGGATATCGATGAGCTTCTTCATCACTTCAATGATGTCGTCTTTGCTCAGGATACCGGAACCTTCGATTTCGTCGCGCAGCAGAGAACGGTTGAACTTCATACGACCAACCGCAGACAGGTCATAGCGGTCTTCGGAGAAGAACAGGTTCTCGAACAGGCTTTCAGCAGCTTCACGAGTCGGCGGCTCACCAGGGCGCATCATGCGGTAGATTTCTACCAGCGCGCTCAGACGATCGTTGGTTGGGTCGACGCGTACAGTTTCAGAAATGTACGGACCGTGGTCCAGATCGTTAGTGAACAGCGTTTCGATACGCTTGTGACCAGACTGGCTCAGCTTAGCCAGCAGATCCAGGCTCAGCTCCATGTTAGCTGCGCAGATCAGCTCGCCAGTAGATTCGTCAACGTAGTCTTTCGCCGCAACCTTACCAGCAATGTATTCAACCGGAACTTCGATATGCTTGATATCGTCTTTTTCCAGCTGGCGAATATGGCGCGCAGTGATGCGACGGCCTTTTTCGACGTAGACTTTGCCGTTAGCTTCAATGTCAAAGGAGGCGGTTTCACCACGCAGGCGTTCCGGCACCAGTTCCATCTGCAGCTTGTTGTCACGAATTTCGAAAACAACTTTTTCAAAGAACAGGTCAAGGATCTGCTCAGTGGTGTAGTTCAGCGCACGCAGAATGATGGTCGCAGGCAGTTTACGGCGACGGTCAATACGTACGAACAGGTTGTCCTTCGGATCGAATTCGAAGTCCAGCCAGGAACCACGGTAAGGAATGATACGCGCGTTATACAGCACTTTACCCGAAGAGTGGGTTTTACCTTTATCGGAGTCAAAGAAGACGCCTGGGCTACGGTGCAGCTGAGAAACGATAACACGCTCAGTACCGTTGATAACAAAGGTACCGTTGTCGGTCATGAGCGGAATTTCGCCCATGTAGACTTCTTGTTCTTTAATGTCTTTTACGGTGCCTTCCGGCGCTTCGCGCTCGTAGATCACCAGACGCAGTTTTACGCGCAGCGGTGCGGAATAGGTCACGCCACGGATCTGACATTCCTGAACGTCAAACACCGGTTCGCCAAGACGGTAGCTGACGTATTGCAGCTCGGAATTACCGCTGTAGCTCTGAATCGGGAAAACGGAACGGAAAGCTGCTTCCAGACCATACTGCCCTTCAGGATCTTGCTCGATGAACTTCTGAAACGAGTCAAGCTGGATAGAAAGGAGATAAGGTATGTCCAACACTTGCGGACGTTTACCAAAATCCTTACGAATACGTTTTTTCTCGGTATAGGAGTAAACCATTAGGGTTCCTCAGCTCGCTGACAAGTCGACCCATCTGTCCATTGAGCGGACAGTTTGTGCAACACTATTTTGTTGACCGGAAAATCGAATACTTTCCGCAATGCCTGTTGCTATCACGCTTAAACCATTTCATTGCGATTTACACAGAACTGACGCTCTGTCGCAGTATATTAAGACGTCGATAGAAACAAGCATTGAAAGGCACAGCAGTAGTCAAACAGTGTGAAACGCTACTGGCGCCTTACAGCGCAAAAAGGCTGGTGACTAAAAAGTCACCAGCCATCAGCCTAATTTCTTAGGCTGCAACCAGAAAAGTTGGCTTATTTAACTTCAACTTCAGCGCCAGCTTCTTCCAGAGATTTTTTCAGTGCTTCTGCGTCGTCTTTGCTCACGCCTTCTTTCAGCGCAGCCGGTGCAGATTCTACCAGGTCTTTAGCTTCTTTCAGACCCAGGCCAGTTGCGCCACGTACTGCTTTGATAACAGCAACTTTGTTAGCGCCAGCAGCTTTCAGAATTACGTCGAATTCAGTTTTTTCTTCAGCAGCTTCAGCCGGGCCAGCAGCTACAGCTACAGCAGCAGCAGCGGAAACACCGAATTTTTCTTCCATTGCAGAAATCAGTTCTACAACGTCCATTACGGACATAGCGGATACTGCTTCAATGATTTGATCTTTAGTGATAGACATTTAAATTGTTCCTGAAAATCAGAATAAGTTTATACGTAAGCAGATGCTTGAGAAAGGTAACTGCAATTAAGCAGCTTCTTTCGCATCGCGTACAGCAGCCAGAGTACGAACCAGTTTGCCAGCCGAAGCTTCTTTCATGGTTGCCATCAGGCGTGCAATTGCTTCTTCGTAGGTCGGCAGAGTTGCCAGGCGATCGATATTCGATGCGGTAATCAACTCACCTTCAAAGGCTGCGGCTTTGACCTCAAATTTTGCATTCGCTTTCGCGAACTCTTTGAACAGACGAGCAGCAGCGCCCGGGTGTTCCATAGAGTATGCAATCAGGGTCGGACCAACAAACGTGTCTTTCAGGCACTCGAACTGAGTACCTTCAACGACGCGGCGCAGCAGGGTGTTACGAACAACACGCATGTATACGCCAGCTTCACGACCTGCTTTACGCAGTTCAGTCATTTTATCTACAGTTACGCCACGGGAATCCGCAACTACTGCAGACAGCGCGCCTTTGGCTACTTCGCTGACTTCAGCAACAATCGCTTGTTTGTCTTGAAGATTTAAAGCCATTAGCTTTGCTCCTGGATGTTTGCCGGAACTCATGTTCCGGAACTCACTTCACTCCCCCCAACGGAGAGAGCGTCTAAATACGGTGAGCAGAAACAAGCCAGAGTATCAGAAATAATCTTAGCGTTCTGTCACCGTCTACGCAGGGCATTAAGTTTCTTGCGAAACACCTGCGGTCTTCGACGGAGGCCTGGATAGGCCAGGCTCCAACGAACAAATCTGTTGTCTATCGGCCGAAGCTAATAGAATCGTGGGCGAAGATTGTAGACAAATTCGCCGCCCACGTAAAGCTAATCTTAGACGTTCGCAGACGCGCTCAGACCAGCCTGATCAACGGCAACACCAGCACCCATGGTGGTGGAGATGCTAACTTTCTTGATGTACACGCCTTTTGCCTGAGTCGGTTTTGCTTTTTTCAGCGCAACCAGCAGAGCTTCCAGGTTTTCTTTCAGTTTGTCAGCGTCAAAATCCACTTTACCGATGGTAGTGTGGATGATGCCGTTTTTGTCGTTACGGTAACGAACCTGACCAGCTTTAGCGTTCTTAACAGCTTCAGCAACGTTAGGAGTTACAGTACCAACTTTCGGGTTTGGCATCAGGCCGCGCGGACCCAGAACCTGACCCAGCTGGCCAACAACGCGCATTGCATCCGGGGAAGCAATAACAACGTCAAAGTTCATTTCGCCTTTCTTGATCTGTTCAGCCAGATCTTCCATACCTACCAGCTCAGCGCCTGCAGCTTTAGCAGCTTCAGCGTTTGCGCCCTGGGTAAATACAGCTACGCGAACGGAACGGCCAGTACCGTGCGGCAGTACAGTTGCACCACGTACGTTCTGGTCAGATTTACGAGCGTCAATGCCGAGGTTAACGGCAACGTCCACGCTTTCTACGAATTTAGCAGTGGCCAGCTCTTTCAGCAGAGCAATAGCTTCGTTGATGTCGTACTGTTTAGTTGCATCAACTTTGTCACGGATCACGCGCATACGCTTGGTCAGTTTAGCCATTTCTTAGTCCTCCACTACCAGGCCCATGGAACGTGCAGTACCTTCAATGGAGCGAGTCATCGCTTCAATGTCGGAACCAGTCATGTCGGCAGCTTTGGTCTGCGCGATTTCCTGCAGCTGAGCGCGGGAAATTTTACCCACTTTGTCTTTGTTCGGCTTGCCGGAACCAGACTTGATACCAGCCGCTTTCTTCAGCAGTACTGCTGCCGGAGGCGTTTTGGTAACGAAAGTGAAAGAACGGTCAGCGTAAACGGTGATAACAACCGGGATCGGCAGACCTTTTTCAATGGAATCAGTTTTTGCGTTGAACGCTTTGCAGAATTCCATGATGTTCACGCCTTGTTGACCCAGTGCTGGACCTACCGGCGGACTCGGGTTAGCCATACCAGCTGCAACCTGCAGCTTGACATAGGCCTGGACTTTCTTAGCCATTCTAAATTCCTCTAGTTGGGTTATAGCGCCTCAAAGAGGCTCCCCGTGTTTGTAAATTCGTTTTACGGACAGAGTCCATAAAAACAAAAGGCGCGAAATTGTATTCCAATCTCGCGCCTTGTGCAACGATTAAATCGCCGCTTTTTTGATCGACGTGTTAGGCTTTTTCAACCTGGGCGAAGTCCAGTTCAACCGGAGTCGCACGACCGAAGATAGATACAGAAACTTTCAGACGAGACTTCTCGTAGTCCACTTCTTCAACTACGCCGTTAAAGTCAGCAAACGGACCGTCGCTAACGCGAACCATTTCGCCCGGCTCAAACATCGTTTTCGGACGCGGCTTATCACCAACCTGCTGCAGACGGTTCATGATCGCATCAACTTCTTTGTCGCTGATTGGCGCCGGACGGTCAGAAGTACCGCCGATAAAGCCCATCACACGCGGAACGCTGCGCACCAGGTGCCAGCTCGCATCATTCATGACCATCTGGACCAGTACATAGCCCGGGAAGAATTTACGTTCGCTCTTGCGACGCTGGCCACCACGGATCTCGACCACTTCTTCGGTCGGCACCATGACTTCGCCAAACAGCTCTTCCATATTTTGTAACTTGATATATTCGCGCAGCGACGTGGCAACGCGGCCTTCAAAACCGGAAAACGCCTGAACGACGTACCAGCGCTTTTTAGGGGCTTCAGACATCTTAGAACCTCAGGCCAGTGATAAAGGATACCAGGCGAACCAGAATACCATCCAGTCCCCACAGGATCAGTGACATTACTGCGGTAACCGCAGCCACAATTAATGTGGTGTGCAATGTTTCCTGGCGAGTTGGCCAAATGACCTTACGGACTTCGGTTCTCGCTTCACGGGCAAAAGCAACGGTCGCTTTACCTTTTGTTGTCAACAGCGCGACACCACCCGCTGCGGCAATCAGAATCACTACGGCCAGCGCACGCAGCGGCAGCATCATGTCACGATAAAGGTAGTTGCCAACGATAGCTACAAGCAGCAATACAGCGACAACAACCCACTTCATCGCTTCCAGGCCGCGCCCGCTTCCTTGAGCTTCGGTATTCGCACTCATAAACCAACCTGTCAGAAGTATTCTACAAACATTTTCACCCCGCGTAAGCGAGGCGATCCAAACCGAAATGCTCTGGTGCGTTTCGGACTAAACGCCCTCTTCAGAGCCTGTCTCAGCAATGATTATGACAAAAAAAATCACTGATGAGCCAGGTTCTGGTGTGAAAGCGTGCAAAAAGGGCATCAAATGATGCCCTTTTATTGCGCATTGCGTCAAATGTTATTCGGCAATTAGCTCATTACTTTGGCAACAACGCCCGCACCTACAGTACGGCCGCCTTCACGGATTGCGAAACGCAGACCGTCGTCCATCGCGATCGGGTGGATCAGGGTAACAACCATTTTGATGTTGTCGCCCGGCATTACCATCTCTACGCCTTCCGGCAGTTCGATGGTACCAGTCACGTCAGTAGTACGGAAGTAGAACTGCGGACGGTAGCCTTTGAAGAACGGAGTATGACGGCCGCCTTCGTCTTTGGACAGTATGTACACTTCAGATTCGAACTTGGTGTGCGGCTTGATAGAGCCCGGCTTAGCCAGTACCTGACCACGTTCGATTTCTTCACGTTTGATACCACGCAGCAGAACACCAACGTTCTCACCAGCACGGCCTTCGTCCAGCAGTTTGCGGAACATTTCAACGCCGGTACAGGTAGACTTAGCGGTGTCTTTGATACCAACGATTTCAACTTCTTC
>NZ_SZXM01000070.1:0-38629 GCF_005281355.1 Citrobacter sp. wls615
GCCGTGTCGATGGAGGCGCATTATAGGGATCCCATTTTTTAGCACAAGTATTTTTTGGATCTTTTTTGCTGAATGCTTGTTTTTCACTCCTTTCGCTATATTCCTGCGCAATTTGGCTGATTTTTGATAGATAAATCACTTGCACAGTCTCGATAATCCAACCAAAGTCTTCATTACCGCTCTATTTTCGCTGAGGTAAACATGTCTGATGTACTGCGCCCTTATAAGGATCTTTTCCCACAGATCGGAAAACGCGTGATGATCGACACCAGTAGCGTGGTCATTGGTGATGCCCGTTTAGCTGATGATGTCGGAATTTGGCCACTGGTCGCGATCCGTGGCGACGTGAACTACGTGCAAATCGGTGCGCGTACAAACATTCAGGACGGCAGCGTTCTACATGTCACACATAAATCTACATCCAATCCGCAGGGTAATCCGCTGATCGTAGGTGAAGATGTCACAGTTGGTCATAAAGTCATGCTGCACGGTTGTACCATTGGTAACCGCGTATTAGTCGGTATGGGATCGATTCTGTTGGACGGTGTCGTTGTTGAAGACGACGTTATGATTGGGGCGGGAAGCCTGGTTCCGCAAAACAAACGCCTGGAGAGTGGATATCTGTACCTGGGAAGCCCGGTTAAGCAGATTCGTCCATTAAGCGATGAAGAGAAAGCAGGCTTGCAATACTCAGCTAACAACTATGTTAAGTGGAAAGATGAGTATTTAAGTCAGAGTAGCCACACCCAACCCTGAGCATCTTCCTGCTGGTCCTGGATCAATGCTTCGGCCTCTTCCTCCAGGTCCCAGCGATGTACTCGAAAGATTTCCAGCCACTGTTCAGGCGTCTCGCCGCCAAAGCGGGACGCCAACATCTTTCCCGATATGGCACATGTTAACTGCATGCCATGAACCATTGCAGGGAAAACAATGGCATTCACATCCGTCCGCCATTCTTCTCGATCGGGAAACTGGATCGCCTGATTCATGCCGACAATTCCTGTTGCATGCTTTTAATGACCGGCTCAATCTGGGGTAAAACGCCATGCCAGAGTAAAACGGCATGTGCAGCTTGTCCCACCAGCATCCCCAGACCATCGGCATACTGTTTCGCCCCATGCTTTTCACACCAGGAAAGGAACGGCGTATTCCCTTTCTGATAAAACATGTCGTAGCAGTAGACGGAGGGATGGATAAGAGATGCCGGAATAGACGGGACCTCACCGTTAATACCGCTGGACGTCGCGTTAATAATCAGATCAAAGCTGTGATTATCAAGTTCGTCCATTCCCACCGCCTGCACGCTACCGGTATGAGAGAAGAGCTGTGCCAGTTCTTCAGCGCGGGAGGCCGTACGATTAACAATGGTCACCGCACAATCCATAGAAAGAAGAGGTAGCAATACCCCACGGGATGCACCGCCCGCACCAATCAGCAGAATTCGCGAGCCGGGACGAATGAAAGATAAACGCTCAAGATCGCTTAATAAACCGATACCATCCGTGTTATCTCCCAGCAAACGACCATCCTCCAGCCGTTTAAGGGTGTTGACTGCACCAGCTAGCGATGCCCGGTCTGTTAATTCATCGGCATGCGCAAACGCCTCTTCTTTAAAAGGAACGGTGACATTTGCCCCCTTCCCCCCCTCAACAAAAAAGGCGTTCAGCGAATTCACAAAGTCATTGATCGGCGCCAGTACACGTCCATAGGAGTAATCAATCTTCAGCTGCTCTGCAAATTGCTGATGAATAAAAGGCGATTTACTGTGCGCTATCGGATTACCAAAAACAGCATAGGCTTCTTTCATATTACCCCTGTCGAAACTGTTCACCCGTCAGTGCATCACGGATCTCCGAAGGATTCAAACGCCCTCCGGTCTCTCCTTCAACAACGGGAAAGTCTGTACCGAACTGTGCGCGGACTTCCTCTACCGTTCGGCAAGGCGGTAAGCCACTCAAATTAGCACTGGTGGAAACGATAGGTTTGCCATAAGCCTGGCACAGTGCAACCACCAGCGGATGATCTGTGACACGCACGGCCAGCGAATCAAAACGACCGGTCAACCAACGAGGTGTAGACGCAAGCGCTGGGAAAACGAAGGTGACAGGACCAGGCCAGCGAGCGAAGATAGCCTCACGTTGAGCATCAGTAAGCGAGCTATCGTCAATATAGGGCTTAAGTTGCTCAAAGTTAGCCGCAATCAAAATTAGGCCTTTCTCGACCGGGCGTTGTTTAAGTTCCAACAAACGGCTAACTGCCGTTTCGCTGTCGGGATCGCAGCCGACACCAAATACAGCTTCTGTTGGATAGGCGATGACTTTCTCTTGGTTCAGTACCTCTATTGCAGCAGCGATAGGGCCTGTGGGCAGGTTATTATTCACTTTTTTATTCCGCCGAAATCGGCTTTCCACATTGTTTACTGGCACAGAAATGCTTCACACCCTGCGCGGTTTTCTTTTCGATGAGTAGCGGATAATGGCACTCTGGACACTCTCCGGCTAACGGTTTGAAGTTAATGACAAACTGGCACTCCGGATAGCGATCGCAGGAGTAAAAAGTTTTGCCATAACGGGAACGCCGCTGGACCAGGTGACCGGTCTGGCATTGAGGACAGACGATTGCTGTTTCATCAGGCTTGTCGATAAGCTCGGTGTGATCGCATGCAGGATAGTCACTGCATCCGATAAACATACCGAATCGCCCTTGTCGCAGCACCAACTCAGCGCCACATGCCGGGCAAAACTTACCCTCCAGAACTTTGACAATATGTCCGTCCGCCGATGATTTCAGCGGACGGACATAATCGCAATCTGGATAGTGTGAACAACCGAGAAACGGACCGTGTTTCCCGGAGCGAATAACCAGTTCGGCCCCGCATTGTGGGCAGGGCTCGTTTTTACGCACCGTAAACAGTGCTGATTTAGCCATAACAACTCATACTGAATGAAGATTGATTAATGCAGCATACCTTCATTCACTTCAAAGAGTAATTCTTCCATTTGCTGATAGGCATTTTCACAACCCGGAATGTTGAATAGCACCATCAGGATTACCCACTTCAGGTCTTCCAGATCAAACTCTGCCGTATCCAGCGCGAGTACGCGCTCAATTACCATTTCTCGCGTTTCGAGGTTTAGCACCTGAATCTGCTCCAGGAATAGCAAGAATCCGCGACAGCTCGCATCCAGTCGTTCACATTCTTCTGCAGTATAAATACGCAGAGAAAGAGGGTCAGACGCCAGCTGCATAGGTTCGGCAAGGCCATCCTGATAATCAGCAAGCTTTTCCAGCCACAGTAACGCGTTGTAGATGTCTTCACGATCAAAACCAGCGTCGGTAAGATCCCGTTCCAGTTTGTCCTGATCCACACGCAGCTCAGCTTCGTTATGGATATATGTCTCAAACAAATACATTAGTACGTCGAACATGGCATGCCCTCCTCAATCGGACATAGCCGCCGGGTACAGCTGCGATCCATCCTGCTAACTCCAGTTCGAGTAGTTGAGCCACTACCTCTGGCACAGGTTGGCCGGCACGTTCAGCGACGACGTCAACAGGTGTTACCTCATCTCCTACGTTAGCCAGGAGCTCAGGAAATGGCAATGCCACCTCTTCGTGATCTGGCGAATAAATTGATTTTTCAGGTTCATCTGGCAACCATTGCAGCCCATATTGCAAATTTTCCAGAATTTCCTCTGGTGCGGTCACAAGCGTGGCTCCCTGCTGAATAAGCCAATGTGGACCTTCACTTCCCGGACTCCCAATCGGTCCAGGCAAAGCAAAAACCTCCCGCCCTTGTTCCAGCGCACAGCGTGCTGTGACCAATGAACCGCTGCGCTGCGCGGCCTCAACGACCAGGATACCTTTACTTAGACCACTGATAATGCGATTTCGTCGGGGAAAATTGCGCGGCAGTGGGAGCGTATCTAATGGGAACTCAGACACCAATGCGCCTCCGGAATCGATCAGACGTTCGGCGAGACGGACATGCTGTCGTGGATGAATGGTCTCAAGCCCATTTCCCAGCACCGCAATACTCGTGCCTTGTCGGTTTATCGCCGCATTATGCGCCACGCCATCAATCCCTCGGGCCAGCCCACTGGTTATCGTCACCCCAAACGCGGCAAGCTTTTCGCAAAATAATCGCCCCCAACGTTCGCCATACCATGAATGTTGGCGACTACCGACGACGGCAACCTGAAATGAATGCAGGCATGTGGGAGTACCGGCAACGAAAAGTACCCCAGGATAATCTTCAATCGCGCGCAGCTGGGACGGATAATGCTCACTGTCGGCAACCACTAAATGGTGGTTCGGCTGCTCCAACCAACGCAGCGTTTTTTCCAGTAACTGTTCTGAAAAGGTTAAAAAGCGCATGGCCTGGCGGGAAGATAATCCTGCGTGCTGGAGTATCGTGTTGTTAATACAGGGTTGGGCATTGAGCCAGTGGGCAAGGCGCACCATCTCATCACCATACAGTTCATTCACTTGCGCTAAACATAGCCAAATTTCAATTTGGGTCATCCCTGCTCCCCTGCCACAAGCAGTCCTGGCAATCTTTGCGATTGGTCACTGATGCTGTCAATCAGAGGGGGTTTTGTCTAGAATAGAGGTAATAATCTTTTCAACTCCTGAACACAACTCTGGATAACTATGTCAGTTTTGCAAGTGTTACATATTCCGGACGAGCGTCTTCGCAAAGTCGCAAAACCGGTTGAAGAAGTGAATGCAGAAATTCAGCGTATCGTTGATGATATGTTCGAAACGATGTACGCAGAAGAGGGTATCGGTCTGGCGGCAACACAGGTCGACATCCATCAGCGCATCATTGTTATTGATGTCTCTGAAAATCGCGACGAGCAGTTGGTTTTAATCAACCCGGAGCTGCTGGAGAAAGATGGCGAAACCGGCATTGAAGAAGGTTGCCTGTCTATCCCCGAACAGCGTGCGTTAGTACCACGTGCTGAGAAAGTAAAAATTCGTGCGCTCAATCGCGACGGTAAATCTTTTGAACTGGAAGCCGATGGCCTGCTCGCTATCTGCATTCAACATGAAATGGATCACCTGGTCGGTAAACTGTTTATCGATTATCTGTCTCCGTTGAAGCAACAACGTATTCGTCAGAAAGTTGAAAAACTCGACCGCCTGAACGCCCGAGCTTAAGGACAAGAATCAACGTGTCAGACTCACTACGTATTATTTTTGCGGGTACACCTGACTTTGCAGCGCGTCACCTTGACGCGCTGTTGTCTTCTGGACATAACGTCGTTGGCGTGTTTACCCAACCGGACCGCCCTGCGGGACGCGGTAAAAAGCTGATGCCCAGCCCGGTAAAAGTGTTAGCAGAAGAAAAAGGGATACCGGTTTTCCAGCCCGTCTCTCTTCGCCCTCAGGAAAACCAACAGTTGGTTGCTGATTTACACGCAGACGTGATGGTGGTAGTGGCATATGGACTGATTCTGCCAAAAGCCGTGCTGGAAATGCCGCGCCTGGGTTGTATCAACGTTCACGGTTCCCTGCTTCCACGCTGGCGTGGCGCAGCACCGATTCAACGTTCACTGTGGGCTGGCGATAGCGAAACGGGTGTTACCATCATGCAAATGGATGTTGGTCTCGACACCGGTGATATGCTGCTTAAGCTCTCCTGCCCGATTACGGCAGAGGATACCAGCGGTTCGTTATACGACAAGCTGGCAGACCTGGGGCCTCAGGGGCTGATTGAAACGCTAAAACAGCTGGCTGCTGGCACGATAAAACCCGTGGTACAAGATGAATCACTGGTTACGCATGCAGAGAAACTCAGTAAAGAAGAGGCCCGTATCGACTGGTCACTTTCGGCCGCTCAGTTGGAGCGCTGCATCCGCGCCTTTAACCCGTGGCCAATGAGCTATATCGTCATCGACGAGCAACCAGTAAAAATTTGGCAGGCGACGGTGATCGATACGCCCGCTAACGCTGAACCAGGCACAATTTTGGAAGCGACCCGTCAGGGTATCCAGGTTGCAACAGGCGACGGCATCCTGAATCTCGTCTCTTTGCAGCCTGCAGGCAAAAAAGCCATGAGTGCGCAGGATCTGCTTAATTCGCGCCGGGAGTGGTTTGTGCCCGGAAACCGTCTGGCCTGACGGTTCATCTCTTTAAGCCCGGTGTTACCGGGCATTTTTATTTTCGCACTTATGAAAAAACATCTTAATTTACGCAGTATGGCGGCCCAGACCGTCGAGCAGGTTGTCGAAAAGGGGCAATCATTAAGCAACGTGCTGCCCGCCATGCAGCAAAAAGTTGCCGATAAAGATAAAGCGCTGTTGCAAGAGCTTTGCTTCGGCGTATTGCGCACACTCTCGCAACTGGAATGGATGATCCAGCAACTGATGGAACGTCCAATGACGGGCAAACAGCGTACCGTTCACTACCTGATCATGGTGGGCTTCTACCAACTGCTGCATACCCGTATTCCCCCCCATGCTGTGCTGGCAGAAACCGTAGAAGGCGCGGTGGTGATCAAGCGTCCGCAACTGAAAGGGCTGATCAATGGCGTATTACGCCAGTTCCAGCGCCGTCAGGAAGAACTGCAGACCGAGTTCGCACAAAGCGATCTGCGTTTCTTACACCCCTCCTGGCTGGTAAAACGTATTAAAGCCGCTTATCCACAGCAGTGGGAAGCCATACTTGAGGCTAATAACCAACGTCCGCCAATGTGGCTCCGTGTCAATCGCAACCACCATACGCGCGACGCCTGGCTGGAACTACTCGCCGAAGCAGGATTGACCGGTTTCCCTCATCCGAATTACCCGGATGCAGTCCGTCTGGAGACACCTGCCCCCGTACTCGCTCTGCCTGGTTTTGAGCAAGGTTGGGTCACCGTTCAGGATGCCTCCGCCCAGGGTTGCGTCAGCTATCTGCAGCCACAAAACGGAGAGCAGATCCTTGATTTATGTTGCGCTCCCGGTGGCAAGACCACCCATATTCTGGAGGTCGCGCCAGATGCGAACGTGATGGCAGTCGATGTCGACGATAAACGCCTGTCTCGCGTGTATGACAACCTGAAACGCCTGGGCATGAAAGCGACCGTGAAGCAGGGTGATGGTCGCTATCCACAGCAGTGGTGCGGTGAGCAACAATTTGACCGTATTTTGCTGGACGCCCCATGTTCTGCCACTGGTGTAATCCGTCGCCATCCGGATATCAAATGGCTGCGTCGCGATCGGGATATTGCCGAACTCGCTCAGTTGCAGGCGGAGATCCTCAATGCCACCTGGACACACCTTAAGCCTGGCGGCACGCTAGTCTATGCAACCTGTTCTATTCTGCCAGAAGAAAACCAACAGCAGATCGCCGCGTTCCTTGCACGCACACCGGATGCGGTGTTAAGCGAAACCGGTACGCCAGAGCAGCCGGGACGTCAGAATTTACCGGGTGCAGAAGATGGCGACGGCTTCTTTTACGCTAAGCTAATCAAAAAGTGATGAGATAACGGGTCGCGACTGATGAAAATTATCATTCTTGGCGCAGGGCAAGTTGGCGGTACGCTGGCTGAAAACCTGGTCGGAGAGAACAACGATATCACGGTAGTCGATACCAATGGTGAGCGCCTGCGCAGCTTGCAGGACAAGTTCGATCTCCGCGTCGTGCAAGGACATGGTTCACATCCCCGTGTATTGCGTGAGGCTGGTGCCGACGATGCCGATATGCTGGTTGCCGTAACCAGCTCAGATGAAACAAATATGGTTGCCTGCCAGGTAGCTTATTCCCTGTTTAATACGCCTAACCGTATCGCCCGTATTCGTTCACCGGATTATGTTCGCGATGCGGACAAGCTATTCCAATCCGATGCTGTCCCTATCGATCATCTGATTGCGCCTGAGCAACTGGTTATCGATAGCATTTACCGCCTGATTGAATATCCGGGCGCATTGCAAGTCGTGAATTTTGCCGAGGGCAAAGTCAGTCTGGCGGTCGTGAAAGCTTATTACGGCGGACCGCTAATCGGTAATGCGTTGTCGACAATGCGCGATCACATGCCGCATATCGATACCCGCGTTGCGGCAATATTCCGTCATGACAGGCCAATTCGCCCGCAGGGTTCTACCATCGTTGAAGCGGGTGATGAGGTTTTCTTTATCGCGGCATCACAGCACATTCGCGCCGTCATGAGCGAGCTACAGCGTCTGGAAAAGCCGTACAAACGCATTATGTTAGTCGGTGGCGGTAATATCGGTGCGGGGCTCGCGCGGCGTCTGGAAAAAGATTACAGCGTCAAACTGATCGAGCGTAATCAGCAGCGCGCATCGGAGCTTGCAGAGAAATTGCAAAATACGATCGTCTTTTTTGGCGATGCTTCGGATCAAGAGCTCCTGGCGGAAGAACATATCGATCAGGTTGATCTGTTCATTGCGGTGACCAACGACGATGAAGCTAACATCATGTCGGCGATGCTGGCTAAACGAATGGGCGCCAAGAAAGTGATGGTGCTGATCCAACGCAGAGCGTACGTCGATCTGGTACAGGGCAGCGTGATCGATATTGCGATTTCACCGCAGCAGGCGACCATCTCCGCACTCCTGAGCCATGTGCGTAAAGCTGATATTGTTGGTGTTTCATCACTACGCCGCGGCGTAGCGGAAGCCATTGAAGCCGTCGCACACGGTGATGAGACAACCTCACGGGTGGTAGGTCGCTCAATTGATGAAATTAAACTTCCGCCCGGAACCATTATTGGCGCCGTTGTACGGGGTAATGATGTGATGATTGCCAATGACAACCTGCGTATTGAACAGGGCGATCACGTTATTATGTTCCTGACAGATAAAAAGTTTATTACCGACGTCGAGCGCTTATTCCAGCCAAGCCCCTTCTTCCTGTAATAATTTGGGCGCTAATATGGCGCCCTTTTTATTTCCCTTTATTTATCAGGGCCTAATAATTTTTCCTTTCCGCAATACATAAATGGAAATTGCCTAAACATTTGTTAAACTTATAAACGTCAGCTGCATAGGGAGAATAAAATGAGCATTATTAAAGAGTTTCGCGAATTCGCGATGCGCGGGAATGTTGTCGATTTGGCAGTGGGTGTCATTATTGGTGCGGCATTTGGTAAGATCGTTTCATCACTGGTTGCCGATATCATCATGCCGCCACTGGGGTTGTTAATTGGTGGGATTGATTTTAAACAGTTTGCTTTAACGTTACGTGATGCGCAGGGAGACATCCCGGCGGTAGTCATGCATTACGGCGTATTCATTCAGAATGTCTTCGATTTCATTATTGTTGCGTTTGCTATCTTTATGGCAATCAAACTGATCAATAAATTGAATCGTAAAAAAGCTGAGGAGCCAGCGGCGCCCCCTGCACCATCTAAAGAAGAAGTATTACTAAGTGAAATTCGTGACCTGCTGAAAGAACAGAACAACCGCTCTTAAGCGTTCATTGAAACAAAAAGGCCAGTGGTAAAAAAGTGCTTCACTTTCTTGCCACTGGCCTCCCAGTTTCCCCGATTGCCATGTTTACCTTTACGTAGATAACTTCCCTTCCCTTTTTTATTTTTCTCAATGCGCTGCCTGAACAGTGGATCATGCAGAAGCGCCTCAATGGCGTTGTCCTTTATCTGTCCTTTGGTATGCTGATAACGGCTCATACTCTCTCCAGTTTGTGGGGTAATTTACGCCGGGAGTGTAGACCTGACCGTGCAAAAAATCAACGGTCTGATATTGTCCCGCTGGCGCCTTGTTCAAGTGCTTCAAGAATAGAACAGTACACACTGCTATGTGCTTTACCACAGCACGCGTCATTTAATCGTTGTAACGATCGTTGCATCGCCTGAAGCTCCGCTATGCGCGCTTCGACCTCTTGTAATCTTTCCTGAACGATCCCTTTTGATTCTTGGCAGGTATGGTGCTCTGGATCTATGCGGATCGAAAGCAGTTCGCGAATCGACTCCAGTGTAAAACCAAGCTGCCGGGCATAACGAATAAACTTCAGACGCTGAAGATCGCTTTCAGTGTAGAGGCGAAACCCGCCTTCGGTACGTACTTCATGTTCCATCATCTGCTGCTTTTCATAGTAACGGATAGTATCCGGCGTCACGTCAGCCAGCTTCGCTAATTCACCAATTCGGTACATGCTCTCTCCGCTATTTGTCGTTGATCTTCTGTAGCAGCTTATCTGTGTATTCGCCGTGTAAAAACTCGGTGCTAAGTCCAGCTTGTCGAAGTTTTAGCTCCAGTAGCGACAACCGACGACTGACTTCCTGATAATTGGGATCATCTTTGCGGATCCCCGCGAGTATTTCAAGCAGCTGGATCGCCTCTCTGCGCTGCTCAAGCTCAGGTGGAAGACAACCTGCATTTTTTAATAAACGGTATCCGGCCCGAAGTTCTGGCGGAATATGGGAATCATCATCAAGCGTAAGCGGTTCGCCTGTACCAGGTAAATCATCAAACTCGCCTTTAGACTGTGCAGCAATAATATGGCGCTCTGCCCACTGGTCCAGTAACCACATATAACGCTCCAGGGGATGAACAAAAAGAGTACAGATATTGTAGATAAGTGGGGATAGGGCGGATATAAAAAAACCCGCCGAGGCGGGTTTTTTTACGTTACTACAGATTACTCTGCAGCAGCTTCTGTTTTCTCTGAACGATCAACCAGCTCGATGTATGCCATCGGCGCGTTGTCGCCTGCACGGAAACCACACTTCAGAATGCGAGTGTAACCACCGGCGCGGCTCGCGAAACGCGGGCCCAGTTCGTTAAACAGTTTTGCCACGATCTCGTTATCACGAGTACGGGCGAATGCCAGACGACGATTAGCTACGCTATCAGTCTTGGCAAGAGTAATCAGCGGCTCAACTACGCGACGCAGCTCTTTCGCTTTCGGCAGAGTCGTCTTGATGATTTCATGACGAACCAGTGAACCTGCCATATTGCGGAACATAGCCTGGCGATGGCTGCTGTTGCGGTTCAGTTGACGACCACTCTTACGATGGCGCATGACCTTATCCTTCTCAGTAAAACCTTAACCTGTGATCCGGTTACTCGTCAGCGATGCTTGCCGGTGGCCAGTTTTCCAGGCGCATGCCCAGAGACAGTCCACGGGAAGCCAGCACGTCTTTAATCTCAGTAAGAGATTTTTTACCAAGGTTAGGCGTCTTAAGAAGCTCAACCTCAGTACGCTGTACCAGATCACCGATATAGTGGATAGCTTCTGCTTTGAGGCAGTTAGCAGAGCGGACAGTCAATTCCAGATCGTCAACAGGGCGCAGCAGGATCGGATCGAATTCTGGTTTCTCTTCTTTAACTTCCGGCTGACGTACATCACGTAAGTCAACAAAAGCTTCCAGTTGTTCAGCCAGAATGGTTGCCGCACGACGAATCGCCTCTTCAGGATCGATTGTGCCGTTGGTTTCCATTTCGATGACCAGCTTGTCCAGGTCGGTACGCTGTTCTACACGCGCTGCTTCAACATTGTAGGCAATACGCTCTACAGGGCTGTAGCATGCGTCGACCAGCAGACGGCCGATTGGGCGCTCATCTTCTTCCGAATGAATTCGGGTAGAAGCCGGCACATAACCACGACCGCGCTGAACTTTGATGCGCATACTAATAGATGCGTTCTCATCGGTCAGGTGGCAGATCACGTGCTGTGGCTTGACGATTTCGACATCACCATCATGGGTAATGTCGGCTGCAGTCACAGGGCCAATGCCAGATTTATTCAAGGTAAGAATAACGTCATCTTTACCCTGAACTCTCACCGCCAGCCCTTTCAGGTTGAGCAGGATTTCCAGGATATCTTCCTGAACGCCTTCTTTGGTGCTGTACTCATGTAGTACACCATCAATCTCAACCTCGGTCACCGCGCAACCCGGCATCGATGAGAGCAGAATACGGCGCAGTGCGTTACCCAAAGTATGGCCAAAGCCACGCTCTAAAGGCTCAAGGGTCACCTTGGCGTGCGTCGAACTCACTTGCTCGATATCTACCAGGCGCGGTTTTAGAAACTCTGTCACAGAACCCTGCATTGTGTCCTCTCTTTGGTACTAAGCTTTACTTGGAGTAAAGCTCGACGATCAGGTGTTCGTTAATGTCCGCAGACAGATCAGAACGCTCCGGCTTACGCTTGAACGTACCTTCCATCTTGCCAGCATCAACTTCCAGCCAGGTTGGCTTTTCACGCTGCTCAGCCAGCTCCAGAGCGGCTTTCACGCGAGACTGCTTCTTCGCTTTCTCACGAATGCTAACAACGTCATTCGGACTAACCTGATAAGAAGCGATGTTAACAACACGACCGTTTACCATAATTGCTTTATGGCTGACCAGCTGACGTGCTTCTGCACGAGTGGCACCGAAGCCCATACGGTATACAACGTTGTCCAGACGACCTTCCAGCAGACCCAACAGGTTTTCACCGGTGTTGCCTTTCAGACGTGCTGCTTCTTTGTAGTAGTTACGGAACTGACGCTCCAGCACACCATAGATACGGCGAACTTTTTGCTTTTCACGCAACTGCACACCATAGTCAGACAGACGCGGTTTACGCGCACCGTGCTGGCCAGGAGCTTGTTCAATTTTACACTTGGTATCGATCGCGCGAACGCCAGACTTAAGGAATAAGTCAGTGCCCTCACGACGGCTCAGCTTGAGCTTAGGACCCAAATATCTTGCCATTTTCTTTCTCCAACAATCCTAGAAACGACAGCGTTATACGCGACGTTTTTTCGGCGGACGACAACCGTTATGAGGGATCGGAGTCACATCAGTAATATTAGTGATGCGGAAACCAGCGGCGTTCAGAGCACGAACAGTAGATTCGCGACCTGGACCCGGTCCTTTGACCATAACTTCCAGATTCTTGATACCGTATTCTTTTACGGCTTCAGCGCAACGCTCTGCTGCAACCTGAGCTGCAAACGGAGTGGATTTGCGAGAACCACGGAAACCGGAACCACCGGCTGTTGCCCAACCCAGTGCGTTACCCTGACGATCAGTAATGGTAACGATGGTGTTGTTAAAAGAAGCATGGATATGAGCCACGCCGTCAGAGACTTGTTTTCTTACACGTTTACGTGCACGAATTGGTGCCTTTGCCATTATTCAATCACCCCGATTATTTCTTGATCGGTTTGCGCGGACCCTTACGGGTACGTGCGTTGGTCTTGGTACGCTGACCGCGAACCGGGAGACCACGACGATGACGCAAACCGCGATAGCAACCAAGGTCCATAAGGCGCTTGATGCTCATGCTAACTTCACGGCGCAGATCACCTTCAACGACAAATTTGGCAACTTCGTCACGCAGCGTGTCGATTTGTTCTTCAGACAGCTCACTGATCTTAACATCTTCAGCGATACCCGCTGCAGCCAGAATGGCTTTAGAACGGGTCTTGCCGACGCCGTAGATCGAAGTTAATGCGATCACAGCATGTTTCTGATCAGGAATGTTAATGCCTGCTATACGGGCCACTATGCACTCCTACTATTTAATATGTACGCACCATGCTGAAAAGCCCGTTTTCAGGATACTCAAATGGAAACGCACAGACATACAAAAGATTGGCTGGCTAATCTAGCCAGCTCAACCCAACTTTGCAAGAAAAATATGCGAATAAATCAGCCTTGGCGCTGTTTATGCTTCGGCTCGGCACTGCAAATCACACGGATGACACCATCACGCTTAACGATTTTGCAGTTACGGCATAATTTCTTGACGGAAGCACGAACTTTCATTTTTACTCTCCGTAACTTCTCGGGCGACTGTTAACGGCCGTAGCCTTTCAGATTCGCCTTCTTCAATGCAGACTCGTACTGACTTGACATCATCAGAGTTTGCACTTGAGCCATAAAGTCCATAATCACGACAACAACGATAAGCAGTGAGGTCCCACCAAAGTAGAACGGTACTTTCATTGCATCACGCATGAACTCCGGGATCAGGCAGATAAAGGTAATGTAGAGCGCACCAACCAAAGTCAGGCGGGTCATTACTTTATCGATATACTTCGCCGTTTGCTCTCCCGGACGAATTCCTGGTACAAATGCACCGGACTTCTTCAGGTTATCTGCTGTTTCACGCGGGTTGAAGACCAACGCCGTGTAGAAGAAACAGAAGAATATGATTGCAGACGCATAGAGTAACACATAAAGCGGTTGCCCAGGCTGCAAATACAGCGAAATTGTTGTCAGCCAGTTCCAACCAGTCCCGCCCCCGAACCATGACGCGATGGTCGCCGGGAACAGAATAATACTGGAAGCGAAGATTGCCGGGATTACCCCCGCCATATTCACTTTCAGCGGTAAATGTGTGCTCTGTGCAGCATAGACACGACGACCTTGCTGACGTTTCGCGTAGTTTACCACAATACGGCGTTGACCACGCTCAACAAATACAACAAAGAACGTCACTGCAAATACTAATACTGCAACCAACAGCAACACGAGGAAGTGCAGGTCGCCTTGACGCGCTTGCTCGATAGTATGGGCAATGGCTGGCGGGAGTCCCGCAACGATACCGGCGAAGATAATGATTGAGATACCGTTGCCGATACCACGTTCAGTAATCTGTTCGCCCAACCACATCAGGAACATCGTTCCTGTAACCAGACTTACAACAGCGGTGAAATAGAATGCAAAGCCTGGATTCATTACCAGGCCCTGCATACCAGGCATATTCGGCAGACCGGTAGCAATACCGATCGACTGGAATATTGCCAGCACCAGAGTACCGTAGCGGGTGTACTGGCTGATCTTACGACGACCAGACTCCCCTTCTTTCTTAATTTCTGCCAGCGTTGGGTGAACCACCGTCAGCAGCTGGATAATGATCGACGCCGAGATATACGGCATGATCCCCAGAGCAAAGATAGAAGCACGGCTGAGAGCACCACCAGAGAACATGTTAAACATTTCAATGATGGTGCCTCGCTGTTGCTCAAGCAGTTTGGCAAGTACAGCGGCATCAATACCAGGGATCGGAATGAAAGAGCCAATACGGAACACAATAAGCGCACCGATTACAAACAGCAGTCTGCGTTTCAGCTCGCCTAAGCCACCTTTGGCACTTTGAAAATCTAATCCCGGTTGTTTAGCCATCTGCTACTTATTCCTCGATTTTACCGCCAGCAGCTTCGATAGCAGCACGAGCGCCTTTAGTAACACGCAGGCCACGAACAGTTACCGGAGTAGTGACTTCACCAGCCAGGATCACTTTCGCGAACTCGATCTGGATACCGATAATGTTAGCTGCTTTCAGCGTGTTCAGGTCTACAATACCGCCTTCAACTTTAGCCAGGTCAGACAGACGAACTTCGGCTGTAATCGCTGCTTTACGTGAAGTGAAGCCGAATTTCGGCAGACGACGGTACAGAGGCATCTGACCACCCTCGAAACCGCGACGTACGCCACCGCCAGAACGAGACTTCTGACCTTTGTGACCACGACCACCGGTTTTACCGAGGCCAGAACCGATACCACGACCCAGGCGTTTACCCGCCTTTTTGGAGCCTTCGGCCGGAGACAGAGTATTTAAACGCATCTCTTACTCCTCAACTTTAACCATGAAGGAAACCGCGTTGACCATACCACGAACAGCAGGAGTATCCTCGCGTTCTACGGTGTGACCAATACGACGCAGACCCAGGCCAAGCAGCGTTGCCTTGTGTTTCGGCAGACGACCGATTGCACTGCGGGTTTGAGTAATTTTAATAGTCTTTGCCATGGTTTATTTCCCCAGAATTTCTTCAACGGATTTACCACGCTTGGCAGCGACCATTTCCGGAGATTTCATATTTTCCAGACCGTCGATAGTTGCACGAACCACGTTAATCGGGTTGGTGGAACCATACGCTTTAGCCAGAACGTTACGAACTCCAGCGACTTCCAGAACGGCGCGCATTGCACCACCGGCGATGATACCGGTACCTTCGGAAGCCGGCTGCATGAATACACGAGAACCCGTGTGAGTACCCTTAACCGGGTGCTGCAGGGTGCCGTGGTTCAGCGCGACGTTAATCATATTGCGACGGGCTTTTTCCATCGCTTTCTGGATCGCTGCTGGAACTTCACGCGCTTTACCGTAACCAAAACCAACGCGACCGTTACCATCGCCAACTACAGTCAGAGCTGTGAAGGAGAAAATACGACCACCTTTAACGGTTTTAGATACGCGGTTTACCGCGATCAGCTTTTCCTGCAGTTCGCCAGCTTGTTTTTCGATGTGAGCCATCTTACACCTCTACCTTAGAACTGAAGGCCAGCTTCACGGGCAGCATCTGCCAGTGCCTGGACACGACCATGATATTGGAACCCGGAACGGTCAAAGGACACATCTTTGATGCCTTTTTCCAGAGCGCGTTCGGCGACAGCTTTACCCACAGCTGCTGCAGCGTCTTTGTTACCGGTGTACTTCAGTTGTTCAGCGATAGCTTTTTCTACAGTAGAAGCAGCTACCAGAACTTCAGAACCGTTCGGTGCAATTACCTGTGCGTAAATATGACGCGGGGTACGATGTACCACCAGGCGAGTTGCGCCCAGCTCTTTGAGCTTGCGGCGTGCGCGGGTCGCACGACGGATACGAGCAGATTTCTTATCCATAGTGTTACCTTACTTCTTCTTAGCCTCTTTGGTACGCACGACTTCGTCGGCGTAACGAACACCCTTGCCTTTGTAAGGCTCAGGACGACGGTAGGCGCGCAGATCTGCCGCAACCTGACCGATCAGCTGTTTATCAGCGCCTTTCAGCACGATTTCAGTCTGAGTCGGACATTCTGCAGTGATACCTGCCGGCAGCTGATGATCAACTGGATGAGAGAAACCTAAAGCCAGGTTTACTACATTCCCTTTGACCGCTGCACGATAACCTACACCAACCAGCTGCAGCTTCTTAGTGAAGCCTTCGGTAACACCGACAACCATTGCATTCAGCAGGGCACGCGCGGTACCAGCCTGAGCCCATCCATCTGCGTAACCATCACGCGGACCGAAGGTCAGTGCATTATCTGCATGATTTACTGCAACAGCATCGTTGAGAGTACGAGTCAGCTCGCCGTTTTTACCTTTGATCGTAATAACCTGACCGTCGATTTTTACATCAACGCCGGCAGGAATAACGACCGGTGCTTTAGCAACACGAGACATTTTTTCCTCCGATTAGGCTACGTAGCAGATAATTTCGCCACCAAGACCAGCCTGGCGCGCTGCACGATCAGTCATAACACCTTTAGAGGTAGAAACAACTGCGATACCCATGCCAGCCATAACTTTCGGCAGCTCGTCTTTACGCTTATAAATGCGCAGACCTGGGCGACTGACACGCTGAATGCTTTCTACAACAGCTTTACCCTGGAAATACTTAAGAGTAAGTTCCAGTTCCGGCTTGGTGTCGCCTTCAACTTTAAAATCTTCAATAAAACCTTCTTCCTTCAGCACGTTGGCAATTGCCACTTTCAGCTTGGAGGAAGGCATGGTGACCGCAGCTTTATTCGCGGCCTGACCGTTACGGATACGGGTCAGCATATCCGCGATCGGATCTTGCATGCTCATCTGTCTTTACTCCCGTGATTCAATTGGTAATTACCAGCTAGCCTTTTTCAAGCCTGGTACTTCACCGCGCATTGCGGCTTCACGCAGTTTGATACGGCTCAACCCGAACTTGCCCACATAGCCATGCGGACGACCTGTTTGACGGCAGCGGTTACGCTGACGGGACGGGCTGGAATCACGCGGCAGAGACTGCAGCTTCAGAACTGCGTTCCAACGATCTTCGTCGGTCGCGTTCACATCAGAGATAATAGCTTTCAGTTCAGCGCGTTTTGCGAAGTACTTATCAGCTAAAGCTACGCGCTTTACTTCGCGTGCTTTCATTGATTGCTTAGCCATTCAGTAACCCTACCTTACTTGCGGAACGGGAAGTCAAAGGCAGCCAGCAGAGCACGGCCTTCTTCGTCAGATTTCGCAGTAGTGGTAATGGTAATATCCAAACCACGCACGCGGTCGACTTTATCGTAGTCGATTTCTGGGAAGATGATCTGCTCACGGACACCCATGCTGTAGTTACCACGGCCATCGAATGACTTAGCGGACAGGCCACGGAAGTCACGGATACGTGGAACAGCAATAGTGATCAGACGCTCAAAGAACTCCCACATGCGTTCGCCACGCAGAGTTACTTTACAGCCGATCGGATAGCCCTGACGGATTTTGAAGCCTGCAACTGATTTGCGTGCTTTGGTGATCAGCGGTTTTTGACCGGAGATTGCTGTCAGGTCAGCTGCTGCGTTATCCAGCAGTTTCTTGTCAGCGATCGCTTCACCAACACCCATGTTCAGGGTGATCTTCTCGACCCGAGGGACTTGCATGACAGAATTGTAGTTAAACTCAGTCATGAGTTTAGCGACTACTTCGTCTTTGTAGTAATCATGCAGTTTCGCCATCGTACTACTCCAAATTACTTGATAGTTTCGCTGTTAGATTTGAAGAAACGGACTTTTTTGCCGTCTTCGAATCTAAAGCCTACACGGTCAGCCTTGCCGGTTGCCGCGTTGAAGATTGCAACGTTAGAAACCTGAATAGCAGCTTCTTTTTCAACGATGCCGCCTGGTTGGTTCAGAGCCGGAACCGGCTTCTGGTGTTTCTTAACCAGGTTGATACCTTCAACAATGAGCTTGCCGGAAGACAAGACATTCTTAACTTTACCGCGTTTACCTTTATCTTTACCGGTTAACACGATAACTTCGTCATCACGACGGATCTTCGCTGCCATGATTCGCTCCTTAGAGTACTTCTGGTGCCAGAGAGATAATTTTCATGAACTTCTCGTTACGAAGTTCACGAGTTACCGGCCCAAAAATACGCGTACCGATAGGTTGCTCGCTGTTATTGTTTAAAATAACGCATGCATTACCATCGAAGCGAATGACAGAACCGTCCGGGCGACGAACACCCTTCTTGGTGCGCACCACTACCGCCTTCAGCACATCACCTTTTTTGACCTTACCACGCGGAATTGCTTCCTTGATGGTGATCTTGATGATATCGCCGACGCCTGCGTAGCGACGGTGCGAGCCACCCAGAACCTTGATACACATTACGCGACGTGCACCGGAGTTGTCGGCGACGTTCAGCATAGTCTGTTCTTGGATCATTTTAGTGCTCCGCTAATGTCAACTACTACTGAGACCCGAAAATCAGGTCGTTAAAAAAGCCCCATATCGGGGGCGCGGCATTATAACACCGCTCAAACGATATGGGTAGAAAAAATAAACGGCTCATCGCTGAGCCGTTTATTCGTTGAGAATGCCTACTGTATTACAGAACGGCTTTCTCTACAACGCGAACCAGCGTCCAGGACTTAGTCTTGGACAGCGGACGGCATTCGCGGATTTCAACCACGTCACCAGTACCGCATTCGTTGTTCTCGTCATGTACGTGCAGTTTGGTCGTACGCTTAATGAATTTACCGTAGATCGGGTGTTTCACAAAACGTTCGATAGCAACAACGATGGATTTCTCCATTTTATCGCTAACAACGCGACCTTGCAGAGTACGGATTTTATCGGTCATTACGCACCCGCCTTCTCAGTCAGTAAAGTCTTAACGCGTGCGACATCACGACGCACTTGCTTCAACAGGTGAGACTGTTGCAGCTGGCCACTTGCAGCCTGCATACGCAGGTTGAACTGCTCACGCAGCAGATTCAGCAGCTCGGTGTTCAGCTCTTCAACACTCTTCTCACGCAGCTCTTTTGCTTTCATTACATCACCGTCTTAGTTACAAAGGTGGTTTTAATCGGCAGTTTCGCTGCTGCCAGCTTGAATGCTTCACGGGCCAGCTCTTCCGGTACGCCGTCCATTTCATACAGGACTTTACCCGGCTGAATCAAGGCAACCCAATACTCTACGTTACCTTTACCTTTACCCATACGCACTGCCAGCGGCTTTTCAGTGATCGGTTTGTCCGGGAATACACGGATCCAGATCTTACCTTGACGCTTAACTGCACGGGTCATAGCACGACGTGCTGCTTCGATCTGACGGGCAGTCAGACGACCACGGCCAACAGCTTTCAGACCGAAGCTGCCGAAGCTAACATCCGCGCCAGCAGCCAGACCGCGGTTACGGCCTTTGTGCATTTTACGGAATTTTGTACGCTTTGGTTGTAACATCAGCGACGCTCCTTATTTACGGCCTTTACGCTGCTGCTTTTTAGGTTGCGCAGCCGGTTTTTCCGGTTGTTCAACAGCAGCCATACCACCCAGGATCTCGCCTTTGAAGATCCACACTTTAACGCCGATTACACCGTAAGTGGTGTGCGCTTCAGAGGTGTTGTAGTCGATGTCAGCACGCAGAGTGTGCAGCGGTACGCGACCTTCGCGGTACCATTCGGTACGTGCGATTTCCGCGCCGCCCAGACGGCCGCTAACTTCAACTTTAATACCTTTAGCGCCCAGACGCATTGCGTTCTGTACAGCACGCTTCATAGCACGACGGAACATAACGCGACGTTCCAGCTGAGAAGTGATGCTGTCAGCAACCAATTTTGCGTCCAGTTCAGGCTTACGCACTTCGGCGATATTGATCTGGGCAGGAACGCCAGCAATATCAGCTACGACTTTGCGCAGTTTTTCTACGTCTTCGCCTTTCTTACCGATAACGATACCCGGGCGAGCGGTGTGAATGGTCACACGGATGCTCTTAGCCGGACGCTCGATAACGATACGAGATACAGACGCTTTAGCCAGTTCCTTAGTCAGGTACTGACGTACTTTAAAATCGCTGTCCAGGTTGTCAGCGAATTCTTTGGTGTTCGCAAACCAGGTTGAGTTCCATGGTTTTACAATACCCAGGCGAATACCATTAGGATGTACTTTCTGACCCATTGCTAGTCTCCAGAGTCTCAGCGATCGGACACAACCACAGTAATGTGGCTGGTGCGCTTCAGGATGCGATCTGCACGACCTTTTGCACGCGGCATAATGCGCTTCATGCTCGGGCCTTCGTCTACGAAAATTTTCGTAACTTTCAGATCGTCAATGTCAGCGCCATCGTTGTGTTCAGCGTTAGCAATGGCAGATTCCAGGACTTTCTTAACCAATACAGCCGCTTTCTTATTGGTGTAGGTCAGAATATCCAGAGCCTGCGACACTTTCTTACCGCGAATCAGGTCTGCAACAAGGCGAACCTTCTGAGCAGAAGAACGAGCATGGCGATGTTGAGCTAAAGTTTCCATCTCTTCCTCCTACCTTATTTCTTCTTCGCTTTTTTATCAGCAGCGTGGCCGCGATAAGTACGAGTCGGTGCGAATTCACCCAGTTTGTGGCCGACCATTTCGTCGGAAACAAATACCGGAACGTGCTGACGACCATTATGGACAGCGATGGTCAAACCGATCATGTTAGGAAAGATCGTTGAACGACGGGACCAAGTGCGCAGGGGCTTCTTGTCTCCGCTTTCCACCGCTTTCTCTACCTTCTTCAGCAAGTGCAGGTCAATAAAAGGACCTTTCTTGAGAGAACGTGGCATGGCTTATCCTCTAAAATTATTTGCTACGGCGACGTACGATGAATTTATCAGTACGCTTGTTGCTGCGGGTCTTCTTACCTTTGGTCTGAACGCCCCACGGAGTTACCGGGTGCTTACCAAAGTTACGACCTTCACCACCACCATGTGGGTGATCGACTGGGTTCATCGCAGTACCGCGAACGGTAGGACGAACACCACGCCAGCGTGCAGCACCTGCTTTACCCAGAACGCGCAGCATATGCTCAGCATTGCCAACTTCGCCCAGAGTTGCACGGCAGTCTGCTTCGACTTTACGCATTTCACCAGAACGCAGACGCAGGGTGACATAAGCACCATCACGAGCAACGATCTGAACGTAAGTACCAGCGGAACGTGCCAGCTGACCGCCTTTACCTGGTTTCATTTCTACGTTATGAACGGTAGAACCAACCGGGATATTGCGCATCGGCAGGGTGTTACCTGCTTTGATTGCAGCATCAACGCCAGACTGAATCTGGTCGCCAGCTTTCAGGCCTTTAGGGGCCAGGATGTAACGGCGTTCACCGTCTTTGTACAGAACCAGCGCGATGTTCGCGGAGCGGTTCGGATCGTACTCAAGACGTTCAACAATTGCTGGGATACCGTCTTTGTTGCGTTTGAAGTCAACAATACGATAAGCCTGCTTGTGACCACCACCGATGTGACGAGTGGTGATACGGCCATTGTTGTTACGACCACCGGATTTGCTGTTTTTTTCAACCAGCGGAGCAAAAGGTTTGCCCTTGTGCAGCTCTGGGTTGACCACTTTAACAACGTGGCGACGACCCGGAGATGTCGGTTTACATTTAACAACTGCCATTGTATTACTCCTCCGACTTACTCAGCGCCGCCGACGAAGTCCAGATTCTGGCCTTCCTTCAGGGTGACGTAAGCTTTTTTCCAGTCGCTACGACGACCGATACGCTGTCCGTGACGTTTAACTTTCCCTTTAACTACCAGGGTGTTAACGACTTCGACTTCGACTTCAAACAGTTTCTGCACAGCAGCTTTGATTTCTGCTTTGGTCGCGTCTTTAGCAACTTTGAGAACGATGGTGTTAGTTTTTTCCATCGCAGTAGACGCTTTCTCAGAAACGTGCGGTGCGCGAAGCACCTTCAGCAGACGTTCTTCACGAATCATGCCAGCATCTCCTCAACTTGCTTAACAGCATCAGCAGTCATTACGACTTTGTCGAAGGCGATCAGGCTAACCGGGTCGATACCAGTTGCATCGCGTACGTCAACCTTGTGCAGGTTGCGCGCAGCCAGGAACAGGTTTTCGTCCAGCTCACCGGTGATGATCAGCACATCTTCCAGAGCCATGTCTTTCAGTTTCTGTGCCAGCAGCTTAGTTTTAGGCGCTTCAACAGAGAACTTCTCGACAACGATCAGACGATCCTGACGTACCAGTTCGGACAGAATGCTTTTCAGCGCGCCGCGGTACATCTTCTTGTTAACTTTTTGACTGTGGTCCTGCGGGCGAGCAGCGAAGGTTACGCCACCTGAACGCCAGATCGGGCTCTTGATAGAACCTGAACGCGCACGGCCGGTACCTTTCTGGCGCCACGGCTTTTTGCCTGAACCAGTTACTTCAGCACGAGTCTTCTGAGCACGAGTACCCTGACGAGCACCAGCTGCATAAGCAACAACAACCTGGTGAACCAGCGCTTCGTTGAAATCACGACCGAAGGTAGTTTCGGAAACAGTCAGCGCGCTCTGCGCGTCTTTCAATACTAATTCCATTGCTATCCCCTTACGCCTTCACAGCTGGTTTAACGATCAGGTCGCAACCGGTCGCACCCGGAACACCACCTTTAACCAGCAGCAGGTTGCGCTCAGCGTCAACACGTACTACGTCCAGGCTCTGAACGGTTACACGTTCGTTGCCCAGCTGACCTGCCATTTTCTTGCCTTTGAACACTTTGCCCGGAGTCTGGTTCTGACCGATAGAACCCGGAACGCGGTGAGACAAGGAGTTACCGTGAGTAGCGTCCTGGGTACGGAAGTTCCAGCGCTTAACGGTACCAGCGAAACCTTTACCTTTAGAGGTACCGGTTACGTCAACTTTTTTAACGTCAGCAAACAGTTCAACGCTAATGTTCTGACCAACGGTGTATTCTTCACCATCTGCCAGACGGAACTCCCACAGGCCGCGGCCAGCTTCTACGCCAGCTTTAGCAAAGTGGCCAGCTTCCGGCTTAGTTACACGGTTAGCTTTTTTAGCACCGGTGGTAACCTGAACAGCGCGGTAGCCGTCGTTAGCCAGATCTTTAACCTGAGTAACGCGGTTTGCTTCAACTTCGATAACGGTTACTGGGATAGAGACGCCATCTTCAGTGAAGATGCGGGTCATACCCACTTTTTTACCGACTAAACCAATCATTGTATCAACCTCTCAATCGCTCGATGACCTGATTAACCCAGGCTGATCTGCACGTCTACACCGGCAGCCAGGTCCAGACGCATCAGAGCATCAACGGTTTTTTCAGTTGGCTCAACGATGTCAACCAGACGCTTGTGAGTACGGATCTCGTACTGATCACGCGCGTCTTTGTTAACGTGCGGAGAGATCAGAACGGTGAAACGCTCTTTGCGGGTCGGCAGCGGGATCGGACCACGAACCTGCGCACCAGTGCGCTTGGCAGTCTCGACGATTTCCGCGGTTGATTGATCGATCAGACGATGATCAAACGCTTTCAAACGGATACGGATTCTTTGGTTCTGCATGAGACCAGAGCTCCAATTATTTTATAAACGAAATAGTTACTCCTCAAACCCATTACGATTGATGGGAGAGTGTAACCGTTCTTACAGAGTTCCCCGATTGGGAACATTGTCTGGTATTGCTTTCGCAGTACCGGTGGCTCATATCGAACCGCTGTCAATATTAGACAAGCCCGCGCATTATACGCATTCAGTGGAGCATTGCAAGCGAACTGTGTTGATAATAACCAGATCGCTTCTGCGAATGCTTATTGTGCTATTTCAGCCATTGCCTGCTTTACCCGTGCCTTTAAATCGGCATGATCCGTGGCGTCTTCAGGTGCTGGATTTTGCATGTCAACTACGCTCTCCTCATGGGCCTCGTTCTGCTCATCAGTCTCTTCTTCTGTTTCGACTACCGCCGGAAGAGGGGTTTTCTTATAAAGATAATGTTCTTGCGAAAGCACATAATTAGGGTTAGCTAATTCCGCCATCTGAACTGGTGCCCGTTGGGATTGGAAATAACTCCCCATAGCCACCCAGAACGCAGCAAAGAGAAACCAGCTGCAACTACACAGTCCATACCCTCCAACGACGCGGGCAAAGCGCCACCAGCAGCGAGGTTCACATACTGCGGATAGTTGTTGACCCCGGCAATATAACTGAAACATTAATGCCCTTCTCCTTCCACAATAAGTTTGGGGCTTTCATCCAACGCCTGCCATAGTTTAATAAGCGAAAGTTGTCCAGCGATACCATCTGCAGTCAGCCCATTTTGTACCTGAAACTCACGAATTTTCTCCACCAACAATGCCGACCATTCTCCCGATTCATCGGCTTCAACGTTAAGTACTCGGCTAAGCATGGCATCCAGCCAGATAATATCTTCGACACTACTTTTTTTCGTAATCGTGGTTTTCCCTTCCGGCGTCATTTTCCTCATAATTGTATAATTGCCATTCCAAACCGTAGAGAACCACGCCAGCCTGAGATGCCAGGTCCTTTTTCCTGCCAGGGCGATCACATTTTCACCGCTGAAACCGATGACGACCACGGGGATCTTTTTATCTGCCACCTGCAGTTGAGCAATCCAGGGTAGTCCCTGATTTTGCAATTGATCCAACGTAGTCACACCAGATTCGCACATTAAATCGCCTCGCCATGCCTGATCGCACCATGCTTCCTTTTTATCGGTTTCATAACCCCAAACCTCGAACAGTAATTGGGTGGCGTCATTGACTGTCATTATTTTATCGCCAAGATCCACGGGCGTTGGGAGGAGCCCGGTCCTGTCAGCAAAAATATTACGCGGCAATTCCGGCAATAAAGGGGATAACAGCGCCCCGTTTTTCCATCCTGCAAACCAACATGTTCCGGCAATAAGAATAAGTGCAGATGCGGTGAGAACTCGCCGGCGAGGCGTCGGCAAGCAACGTAGCACCCATTTGCGCTGTTTTCGGCTGAATCGGGTAACGTCGATATCTTCTGCCTGTAGCGCCTGACGAATACACCATCCTGCCCGTGCCAGTAATCGCAGTTCTCCGCGAGTACTCCGCATAATTCTGCGTATAAAATGGGATGGAAGCAGATTAACCGCAGTGAGATCAATACCAGCATGGTGGGCAATCACCTGTCGGGCTTCTTCAATGCCGGGAGCGGGAATCGTCAACCATGATGGATGTCCAAGGTGTAATTTTCGTCGTTGTCGGGAGGTAAACATCCCTACAGTGAGAATATGCACCCCCGGTATTTGTGCTTTACCTTGCTGGATGAACTCCGCAAGCCCGTGTTTTATCCCGTGCGCATTTTCAAGAATAATCAGCAAGGATTCAGGGGGATTCGTTATTACCGTCGAACATAGCTCGGACCAGAGTGATGTCACAGGGAAAATACATCCAACCAAATTATTGTTTGGCTGATTATCATAAACAAGCGTCCAATCCCACCGATAGCCATTCGTGTTGATGGGGTTTAGAATAATTGTCCGCCCTGGGAATCGTTCAGCAATACCGTAAGCCAACACGGTTTTCCCGGATGATTTATCCCCATGTAGCACAACCCATCGTTCACGCTGCAATTCGTCAATTATATAACGAATAAGAATATATTCTCTTTCTGTATGAATATAAGCAAAATCATCCATGATTTATCATGCTCGTCTAAATGAATAATGTCATTATTCCTAAGTTAACCACACAAAATACAAACAACTTGTCATCGTGTTGCGGCGATCATATTATTCATTCCATTAGCAAATAAAACAATTACATTCGAATATTCTAACCATATTTAATCCGATGCTTATGTTAACACCTAAATATTTTCTGAAAAACGTGCTAGCAGGCCGTATTGTATATATTATCGTTATATTCATTAGTATTATTATCTCTTTTTGTTTTATTTACTCTATCTATATTAATTGGAACAAAAATAAAAACTATGTATATAAAATAAAAGCAGATAATCCACAACGTCAGGAATTGCCGCCCCTGAAGTTATCTGCTCAACCATTGGGTGCCACAACGCGGCCAGCCCGTCGTCAGCATACTGTCGACGCGTTGTCAGGTATCAAGTTAAGCGGAATTATTTTCAGCACCAATAAATCTGCCTCCCGTGCGATTGTCAAAGAGGGAGGACAGCAAACCAGCTATACGCTTAACCAGCCCCTCAACTCCTCTCCTGACTCGCGTATTACCGCTATCGATAAAAATCAGGTGACGTTTGACCATCAGGGACAGGAAGTCCGGCTGACGCTCCTCGAGGAATTACCCTCTTCGAGGCCGCAGGACAAAAAAGAGGACGTCCGTACCCACCAGCAGTTTGCGTTGGCGGACTTTATCGCAACCAGCGCCGTTCAGGAAAAAAACTCACTACGCGGATTGCGTCTTTTACCCCGTGATAAAACACATTCATTCACCGGAACCGAACTGCTGCCCGGTGACATTGCCGTGCGTATTAATAACCTCTCATTAACGCAGCAAGCCGATCTTAATCAGGCGCAGGAAGCGCTGAGTCGTCTGCAAATGGCGCAGTTCACCGTGGTGCGCAACTCGCTTCCCCGTTTAGTTAATGTTTCAGTAAATCAGTTCAAGGATGTTAAGGAAAATTAAATGAATGGACTCTTCCCCCGTTGCCGTCTGGCCGGGGTTTTAATAATCCTGCTACTGGCAACCGCCAGCGCGCCGGCAATGCCAGCTGATTATACCGCCAACTTTAACGGCGCGGATATTAAGACATTTGTTGATATTGTTGGGCAGAATATCGGTAAAACAATTCTCCTTGCCCCTGATGTCAGCGCGACCATCTCGGTCAGAAGCACTGACTCTTTCACCGAAGAGGAATACTACCAGTTTTTCCTTAGCGTGCTTGATTTGTATGGTTTTTCCCTCGTTACACTTGACAACGGCATTCTTAAAGTCGTGCGTTCTGACAAAATTAAAATGGCGCCGGGTCGACTCTCCAGCGACACCCACCCCGGCAAGGGCGACGAACTGGTAACCCGTGTCGTCTCGCTCAATAACGTGCCGGCTCGTGCATTGGCCCCGCTGTTGCGCCAGATGCTTGACGGCGGCAATATTGGCAACGTCGTCCACTACGAAGCCTCTAACGTATTGATTCTTACCGGGAAAGCGTCTACCGTCAATCGTCTGATTGAGGTGGCAAAGCGTGTGGACACGATGGGTGCTGAAAAAGACCAGATCATTTCGCTCAAATATGCTTCTGCCGTCGATCTCGCCGAAGTGCTCACTGAACTGTCGCGTGAAAGCGGTAAAGATGCAAAACCCACCACGTTGCAAACACGAATTGTCGCTGACAAGCGCAGCAATGCCCTGATTGTGAGTGGTTCGGATCGAGCCCGTGCAAAAATCACGCAGCTCGCTTCGCGTCTCGATACGCAGGAGCAGGGACAGGGTAATACGCGCGTCTGGTATCTGAAATATGCCAAAGCAGACAAGCTA
This sequence comes from Citrobacter sp. wls615, assembly GCF_005281355.1. NCBI lineage: Bacteria > Pseudomonadati > Pseudomonadota > Gammaproteobacteria > Enterobacterales > Enterobacteriaceae > Citrobacter > Citrobacter sp. wls615. Next base: position 28,191 of record NZ_SZXM01000070.1, read on the forward strand.
GTTGAAGTCCTGACGGGAGTTTCGCAGAAACTAAAAGATGAGAGCGGGTCTGCAACAAAATCGGGGGGCAACACCTCCAGCAGCAGTAATAACGATATATCTATCAGCGCAGACGAACAGACCAATTCGCTGGTCATCACCGCCAACCAAAGCCAACTCCAGCAACTGGCTCCAGTAATTGAAAAACTGGATATTCGTCGCGCTCAAGTACTGGTCGAAGCCATTATTGTCGAAGTCCAGGATGGCAAAGGTTTGAATCTTGGCGTGCAATGGGCCAATAAAAACGTCGGCGCAACCCAGTTTACCAATACCGGCCTGCCAATCTTCAACGCCGCACAGGGCGTCAGGGAGTTTAAAAAGCAGGGAGGCATCACCAGTGATAACCCAGCCTACGATCTGTTCAGCGAATTTAATGGTCTTGCAGCGGGTTTCTTCAGCGGTGACTGGGGCGTGCTGCTGACGGCAATCAGTTCAGACAGTAAAAACGACATCTTATCCACCCCCAGTATTGTCACACTTGATAATAAAGAAGCGTCGTTTAACGTCGGCCAGGATGTGCCAGTGCTATCCGGTTCCCAAACCACCTCCGGTGATAATATTTACAGTACCGTTGAACGTAAAACCGTGGGAACCAAGCTAAAGGTTACGCCGCAAATTAACGAGGGAGACTCGGTATTGATGGAGATTGAACAGGAGGTATCGAGCGTTGATTCCTCAGCAAACTCGTCTGATCTCGGGCCAACCTTCAATACCCGCACCATCCAGAACGCGGTGCTGGTGAAAAGTGGCGAAACGGTCGTGCTGGGGGGATTAATGGACGACTCCAGCAAAGAAACGATCGAAAAAGTTCCGTTACTCGGCGATATTCCATTGGTCGGGCAACTGTTTCGCTACACCGATAATGAAAAAAGCAAACGTAATCTAATGGTCTTTATTCGCCCAACGATCATTCGGGATGACGATGTATACCATTCCTTATCGCAGGAAAAATATACACGTTTCAAGACGATGCAAAAAGAACGCGCAGAGAAGAGCAGTAAGCTACTGATCGGCGTTGATAACATTGATTCGCTGGATAACTCATCAAAATGAAACAGCGAATCTGGCTAAAAGCGCAACAACGCGGCGTAGCGATCCACAACGGCGAAGTCATCTACGCTGACAACACGCCGCTTGATAATTTGCTTGATGCCGCGATATTAACGACAGCGGACTGTACCTTCCGTCGTCTTTCCCCACAACAATTTGATGAACAGCTGGAGCTTATCTTCCAGCAAGATAGCGGCACGGCACAACTGATTGCCGAAGGGATGAATAATGCCGACGATCTCAACGCGCTTTCAGAAGAGATACCGACCAACGAAGATCTGCTCAACGAGCAGTCCGATGCGCCGGTTATTCGCTTGATCAACGCGGTATTAAACGAGGCTATCAAAGAACACGCCTCAGATATCCATATTGAGATCTTCGAAAAAACGATGAGCATTCGTTTTCGCGTGGATGGTGTACTGCATCCCGTCGTGCAGCCGAACAAGAAGCTGGCCACGCTGCTGATCTCTCGCATTAAGATAATGGCCAGGCTGGATATCGCTGAAAAACGCCTCCCGCAGGATGGCCGTATAACCTTAAAAATTGGCAATCGCAACGTTGATGTTCGCGTCTCGACTCTGCCTTCACAGCACGGGGAGCGGGTAGTGCTGCGTCTGCTGGATAAGAGCAGTTTGCGCCTGTCGATCGATAAACTTGATATGTCACTCGATGACGCGCAGGCGCTTAAGCAACTTATCACCCTGCCGCACGGCATTATTCTGGTCACCGGGCCAACGGGCTCCGGTAAAAGCACCACGCTCTATGCCATTCTGTCAGCGCTTAATCATCCTGAGCGCAATATTCTGACTGTTGAAGACCCCATTGAATACGAGCTGGAAGGCATCGGCCAGACCCAAGTCAACAGCCGCGTGGATATGTCGTTTGCCCGCGGACTGCGTGCTATTTTACGCCAGGATCCGGACGTTGTGATGGTCGGGGAGATCCGCGACGCTGAAACTGCCCAAATTGCAGTACAGGCGTCATTAACCGGTCACCTCGTACTCTCCACGCTACACACCAACAGCGCCAGCGGTGCAATCACACGTCTGCGCGATATGGGCATTGAATCTTTCCTGCTGTCTTCCTCGCTGGTCGGCGTCATCGCCCAGCGTCTGGTCAGACGCCTGTGCAGTGAATGTAAATCTCCCCGCCTAATGATCCCGCAGGAACAGCAGCTGTTGGATACGCACGGTATATCCGCACCTCATCTGTGGCAAGCCAACGGCTGTCCAGCCTGCCGACAGAGTGGTTATCAGGGACGTCTGGCGATACATGAAATACTGACTATCAGCCCGAAAATTCGCGCCGCCATTCATGGTGAGTTCAATGAACAACGTCTGGAACAGCTACAGGATCAACGGCACAGAAATCTGCTGACTAATGGCCTGCGCGTTGCCGTAGAGGGGCTTACGTCACTGGAGGAAATTCTGCGGGTCACCGCAGAAAGGGAGCAGCCACTGGAGGCTGAACAATGAAATTCACCTGGCAAGCAACCGATCTGCAAGGAAAGCCTGCTAAAGGCGTCGTTGAAGCCAATAGCGAACGTGAAGTGGTGACGTTCTTACGTACTCAAGGGCTGCTGCCGCTCGTCATCAGCCCCCAGCAAAAGTCGTTCTCAATCCCTCTTTTTGGCCCCCGACTCAGCCACAGCGACTTAACCCTCTTCACCCGCCAACTGGCGACGCTGATTTCGGCGGCTTTACCGCTGGATGAGGCCCTGGCGATCATTCAGCAACAAAAAGAAAATAAAAACCTGTCTGCTATCATTAATGAACTGCGTCAGGCGGTCCTCGAGGGGCAATCGCTATCCAGCGCAATGCAGAATCATCCTCATTTATTTGATTCCGTATTCTGCACCCTGGTTAAGGCTGGAGAAACCGTCGGACAGCTGGGTGCCGTTCTGGAGCGATTAGCTGATTTTAATGACACCCGCCAGCGAATGCGCAGCAAACTGACGCAAGCGCTGATTTATCCAACACTACTGACCACCGTCGCGATCCTCGTTGTCACTATTCTGCTGACCACCGTAGTACCCAAAGTGACGGCGCAGTTCATCCATCTCAAGCATGAATTACCGCTGACAACGCGCATTCTATTGGCCATCAGTCACTTCCTGTCCACCTTTGGTCCGGGAATTTTGCTCCTCATCGTGGCGTTATTCATCATGTTTTCATACTGGCTACGGCGTAAGGGAAACCGCCTGCGTTTTCATCGCTTCCTGATGACGTTTACGTTTACCGCCTCTCTGGTCTGCGCGATTAACAGCGCCCGCTATTTGCGCGCCCTGAGCATACTGAACAACAGCGGCGTACCGCTTTTACAGGGGATGACGCTCTCCGCGGAGGGCGTCAGTAACCTCGCTATCCGCCAAAGGCTCAGCGAAGCAGCGGAGAGCGTACGCCAGGGTAACAGTATTCACCGCTCGTTAGCGCAAACCGCCATTTTTCCGACCATGATGCTGTACATGATCGCATCAGGTGAAAAAAGCGGCGAACTAGGCGAGTTGATGCAGCGAGCCACGGACAATCAGGAAAACCATTTGCAAAACCGGATTGCCCTGGCGCTGGCGATTTTTGAACCCTCTCTGATTGTCATCATGGCCATGATTGTCCTCTTTATCGTGGTGTCAGTTATGCAACCTATTCTGCAACTCAATACATTAATGAACTAAGGAAGGTCTATGGAAAAGCCAATAAACAATAAACAGCGTGGCTTTACGCTGATGGAACTAATGGTGGTCATTGTGATTCTCGGTGTTCTGGCAAGCCTGGTGGTACCGAACCTGATGGGCAATAAAGATCGCGCCGATCGCCAGAAAGCCGTTACCGATATCGTCGCGCTTGAGAATGCGCTGGATATGTACAAACTGGACAACCATCGGTATCCCACGACTGAACAGGGAATGGAAGCCTTAGTCACCGCTCCAACGCTGACGCCGTTGGCTGAAAACTACAGTACGGATGGCTATATTCGCCGACTCCCGAACGACCCATGGGGTAATGACTACATACTGATTAGCCCTGGCGAGCATGGCGCTGTCGATATCACCTCTGCTGGCCCGGACGGCGAAGCTGGCACGGCGGATGATATCAATAACTGGGATAACGATAAAAAATCACGCTGAAAATGAAACAGCAGCAGGGATTCACATTGCTGGAAGTTTTGCTGGTGATCGTCATCATCGCCATGATGGCGGCAGGCGTGATCGCTTCGCAAAACTCACGCCTGAGCGCCACGGGAAGGCTCTCTCAACAGGCTGAGGCGTTCCGTCAGCAAGTTGAGTATGCCGCCGACTGGGCGCTACTGGAAAAATCCGCTATTGGTCTGAGAATAACGCGTGAGGGCTGGTCCTTCTGGCAGTTAAAAAAAACGTCCACTGGTGGCAAGACATGGCAAGAGGTGACGCACCATGAGGCGTTACGGCTGGCGGGCGACTGGCAAAGCTCGCGTCAGCCAACAATCACTCCACCGCCAGAGGGTAACTTGCCTCAACTCGTTATCACTCCCGATGGCGAGATAACGCCTTTTACGCTGAGCTTCAGGGATGAAGACAATGTCAGACTTATCGACATACAAAGCACTGGCAGCCTACCTTTAACCATCGCGCTTAGTGGAAAGAAAAAATGAACGCTAAGCAAAGCGGCATGCTGCTGCTGGAAGTTTTATTAGCCATGACGATATTCGCCACCGCGATATTGGCACTCATAACAAGCATGCAGTGGCAGCTTACGGCCATTCAGACTATGCAACAAGAAACGCTGGCGTTATGGAGCGCGGATAATACGCTCATTAATGCTCGTGGAAGTCAGTTGAGCACGGACAAAGGGACCGATCGACAAAATGCGCTCAGCCTTAGCTGGCAAATGACCGCCACGACGTCCGACGTCTCGCAAATACAGCAGCAACAGGTTGTCGTGACCCAACCGGATGGCCGGACCTCATCCCTTTCAAGATGGTCTCCAGTAGAGCAGGAAAAGGAGAGTAGTAAATGAGGCGGGCTCAGTGCGGGTTTACTCTGCTGGAAGTGATGCTCGCCATCGTGATTCTTTCAACCCTGAGTTTTCTGGCCGCCAGCGTTTTTTCCCAGGCAATGGAAGAGTATCAACGGGCACAAAACCTGACGCAAAAATTCAATGCGTTACAACGAACGGACCTGCTACTTGGCAATGATTTAATGCAACTGGTACCCAGAATAAATCGCCAGACCAACCAGGTCTTTCAGTCTGAAACTGAGGGTATGATCTTCAGCACGCAGTCGCTGGGCATCGACGCAGCGACACGGCCGCAATCCAGGCTGATTACCGTCCACTGGTATCTGCAGGATGGGGTTTTATTCCGCGCGGTCCGCACCGCGTCGGACAGCAAAGAAGAACGAGCGCCGAGGCCAATGCTGGAAGGTGTTACCCACTTCACGGCCAGAATACAGAATTCAGAGGATGGCAGCATCCCTGCGCAAGCAAGAGTAATACTTGAGTTCAAGTCCAGCGAACAAGTACGTCGTGATTACGTTTTGCCGGACTGGTTCCCTACGCGTCAGCAGGCCAGCGAAACCGCCGGAGCGGCAAAATGAAAAATGAACGCGGTTCGGCATTACTGATCACATTATTAATCCTGGCGCTAATGGCCGCGCTGGCGGCCGAATTAACCATCAGCTTCCAGACGCAGTTGCAAAGAAGCCGTCGGGTCAACGCCAGCCTGCAGGCAAAATTCGCCCTGCTTTATGCAGAAGCGCAGGCTGCTGCTAGCCTGCAATCCGAGTTGCTCACCCCAGGAAAGGGGTCGTATGGAAGTACTGAGCTGAGTGAAGAGGCGACGGTTTTCTGGCGATCGGAAGACCAGCAACATTGCTTTAATCTTAACGCGCTGGTCAATACACCGACGGAACCGCTCGCCACATTGCCCTATGACATCCAGGTGTTCTCCGCGTTACTGGAAAAAATCAACGTCGAAGGCGCACAGGCGGAAGAGATTATCCAGTCGTTGGCGGATTACATCGACGACGATAGTACCAAACGCTTGCGCGGCGCGGAGGATGAATACTATCAGCGAGCTAAAGATAAAGGTCTCGCCGCCAATCAGCTATTGCTGAGCGCCAGCGAGGCGCGGCAGGTACACGGCATAACGGAGACAATTTTCCAGGATCTGTCGCCGTTTATCTGTGCGCAGTTCGGCAACGTGGTCTCCATCAATATCAATGCCCTGACGGAGCAGGACGCTCCGCTGCTGTCAGCACTTTTCCTTAATGACATTAGCGACAACGACGCAAAAACGTTATTGCGTAAACGACCGACAGACGGCTGGGCGAGCGTGGACGCTTTTTTATATCAGGCGCAGCAAGACTATTCGGTGACGAAAGAATTAGTGGGTTCACTCAAAAAGCTGCTTACCGTGAGCAGCCAGTATTACCGCATTAGCGCCACGGTCCAGCAGGGCGATCTCAGCCTCGGCATGAATAGCTGGCTATTTTATAACGAGAAAAACAAAACGCTCAGGACTTACCTGCGCCAGTTAACCGCTGGCGAAGAGGAATAAAAAGGAATTTTAATGGCTTTCTCAACGTTGGTACTACACCCCATCTCAGACTCGCTGGAATGGGCAATTCATGATGAGCGCGGCTGCGGCGAAATACAGCGAATACCCGCCGGAGAGTCGCTGTCCACACTGCCACGCCAACCGGCAATTCAGCAGATCCATCTTCTTTTGCCCGTGGAGATGGCCACCTTCAGAAAGCTGGAGATCCCCTCCTCAGGATATGTGTTAACACCACAAAAGTTACAATGGCTGGCCGATGAAACGCTGGATGAATCATCGGCTACACTGCACTGGACAATTATCCAGCAGCAGGACAGCGATGTATGGGTCGCAGGCCTTGAGCAAAGCCAGCTTGAAGCTCAACTTTTACCGTTCGCGAGTGCAGGAATAAAAATCACCCACGCCATTCTGGATGCCCTGTGCCTGCCAATAACAGACGAGGGATGGACGGTACTACAAGATGAAAAGGGTTGGTTAGTACGCCCTCATGCAGGCCGCGGCTCGCGACTTAATGAACACTGGCTCACTCATCTGCTTGCCCACTACGCGCCGCAGCAATTGACCTGTTACGGCCCCCTGCCAGACTCGAATACCCGAGGTAATACCTACCCGGAGCACTCCATTCTGTCGGTATACGCCCCGGCGACAACAATAAACCTGCTACACGGTCATCTACGTTTGCCCATGGCTTCCCAACCAGGGAGCACGCACCTTAAACATCTGGCGTTGGGGTGTGCGCTGGCGCTGACGCTGATACCGCTGGTCTCACAAGTACTCCTCTACACCCAGCTACACTGGCTTGAGCAACAGCTGACGACTACTCTTGCTCAGGATTGGCGCAGCTATATTCCCGAAAACAGACATAGCGCGAATCTGCGAACGTATCTGCCAAAACAGTTGCAACATCGCTTTCCCGCCCCCGCCATTCTCCTGCAGCGACTGCAAAAAGGAATGGACAGTTTTCCGCAACTGGCGCTGAAAGGCATAAGTTACGATCAGCAACGCAACTCTCTGCAGATTTTTATGTATGCCAGCGATAAAAATCAGATTGAGCAGTTTATCACCGACAACGCAACGGGGCTGCCCTTACAGATTGAGAAGCAAGACCAGGGACTGTGGACATTACGCTATGAATAAACGTATCAGGGAGTGGCTACAACAGAAAAGCCCAACCGAACGGCGAGTCGCTATTCTGCTGTTCTTCCTCTGTATCGCCACATTTTACGGGTGCGGGTTATATCTTCCCCTCAGCCGCACCGTGGATGCCCTCCAGGCCCGCTGCGATAAGCTGCAACAGGATCTGATTTGGCTGGATAAACAGGCCAGAATCCGGGGGGTGCTACCGCAACGTTCACCCTCAAAGCCAATCGCCAATGTGATTAAAAAGGAGGCTGAACACTCGGGGCTCACCATCACGCTCGCGCAAAACCAGAGTGGCGGGCTGGACGTTACCGCTGACAGTATTAACGCTGGAGACTTTGCAGAGTGGCTGGATCGCCTGCAAAGAGTGCATCGCCTGGGCGTTGAAATTCTCGAATTTCACGCCAGTCCAGCCAGTGCCGGCAATATTACGCTGAACAAAATGACGTTAAAGGCAACCACGAATGATAAGCGCTGAAACAGGTATGCTCTTTGTGGCGATCGGCCTGATTGCCGGCAGTACGCTGGGAATGCTCACCTATCGTTTACCGTTGATGATTATGCATGAGGAAAATCCGACTAAAACGGGCGGTGCGCTGAACCTATGGTTCCCTGGGTCACATTGCTGTCATTGCCGACAACCTCTGCGCTGGTTCGACAATATTCCACTGTTGAGCTGGCTCTGGCTACGTGGAAAGTGCCGCTATTGCGGAAAAACGGTTTCAATTCGTTATCTGCTGTCAGAGCTGCTTTGCGCCATTGTCGCCCCGCTGTGTTATCTGTTCCACCCTAATGATATCGGGCTGGCTCTGGCACTGTTCCTTTATTTCTGGTTTGCGCTGGCCCTGTGTATTATCGATTTACGCTATCTGCTGTTGCCCGATAAACTCACCCTGCCGCTGATATGGTGCGGGCTGGTCTTCAATGCCTGTAGCGGATTCATCGACTGTCACGATGCCATACTCGGCGCGGTCGCAGGATATACCGCACTCTGGCTGGTTAATCAAATGGTCAGGTTAGTGTGTAAAAAAGAGGGAATGGGTTATGGCGATTTCAAGCTTTTCGCGGCGATCGGTGCCTGGAGCGGCTGGCAAAGTCTGCCCTATATTTTGTACATCGCGGCCATTGCGGGCATCATTTACGGCTTGCTGGCGATGCTTCGCGCCCGACGCCGGGTCTCTATCATCCCTTTTGGACCCGCGCTAGCCCTGAGCGGATGGGGATACTTTTGCTGGATGTCCGGGTTGTAGAGACAGGAAGGACTGAACGTCCTTCCTTGAGAGGTTTAATTTTCTTCGCGGACTTGCGCCTGAAGATAGTTCTGGATCCCGAGTTTAGTGATCAGGTCCAGCTCCGTTTCGAGCCAGTCAATATGCCCTTCTTCTTCAGTCAGGATCTCAATCATCATGTCCCGGCTGACGTAGTCATGAACGCTATCAGCATAGGCAATGGCTTCACGTAAGTCTTTCGCGCCATCCAGTTCGAGCCGAAGATCCGATTGCAGCATCTCTTCAACGTCTTCACCTATGCCTAACTTGCCAAGATCCTGTAGGTTTGGGATCCCTTCCAAGAATAAAATACGCTCGATGTATTTATCGGCGTGTTTCATCTCATCTATAGATTCATGGTACTCGACATCATTGAGGCGCATCAGGCCCCAGTTTTTGAACATTCTCGCGTGGAGAAAGTATTGGTTGATTGCGACAAGCTCATTTCCCAATAGTTTATTGAGATAATTTATGATTTTAACATCACCTTTCATTTTATAGTCCCTCCGCTTCCACTCTTAGAGCGTAGATGGGGCTACCGGGATGTCAAAAAAAAGAGTGTGACTTAGGCGATCTCTTTAAATTCTGGCATTTGAGTTAATTCATCCTGCATGACTTCACGGGCAGCGCGAATGCACTTACCACATTGATTTCCCACAGGAATAAATTTACGTAATTGCTGAAAGGACTGAGGTTGAAACTGGCGAACAGCCTGACGAATTTTTTTATCACTTATCGCATTACACAAACAAACGTACATGATCGCTCCCGTTCAATTTCTGCGCAAAGTGTAAATGAGAATAGTTATGATTACAATAGCACAACGCTATTTACGCGGCGGGAGAATGAATAAAAAATGCGAACAAATATGACAGCAACTAAACAGCAAGCAGCAAAAAGGGCGCCGAAGCGCCCTTTTTAAGCTCAAAGCTAATTAATTAATAATTAGCTCATTACTTTAGCAACAACGCCCGCACCTACAGTACGGCCGCCTTCACGGATTGCGAAACGCAGACCGTCGTCCATCGCGATCGGGTGGATCAGGGTAACAACCATTTTGATGTTGTCGCCCGGCATTACCATCTCTACGCCTTCCGGCAGTTCGATGGTACCAGTCACGTCAGTAGTACGGAAGTAGAACTGCGGACGGTAGCCTTTGAAGAACGGAGTATGACGGCCGCCTTCGTCTTTGGACAGGATGTACACTTCAGATTCGAACTTGGTGTGCGGCTTGATAGAGCCCGGCTTAGCCAGTACCTGACCACGTTCGATTTCTTCACGTTTGATACCACGCAGCAGAACACCAACGTTCTCACCAGCACGGCCTTCGTCCAGCAGTTTGCGGAACATTTCAACGCCAGTACAGGTAGACTTAGCAGTCTCTTTGATACCAACGATTTCAACTTCTTC
>NZ_SZXM01000071.1:0-41672 GCF_005281355.1 Citrobacter sp. wls615
CAGCCTAGCTGGGGGTTTTCTGTGCACAACAAAAACGAGCCCCGCAGGGCTCGTTTATTGTCGTTTTGTGACTTACTGCACTGCCACGATACGGTCGTCGTTCACTTCCAGGCGAATGGCTTTGCCAGGAATCAGCTCCCCGGACAAAATTTGCTGCGCCAGCGGGTTTTCGATCTGTTGCTGGATAGCGCGTTTCAATGGACGCGCGCCATATACCGGATCGTAACCATTCGCGCTCAGCAGTTTGAGCGCTTCGTCAGAGATATGGATTTCATAGCCACGCTCTTCCAGACGTTTATACAGACGCTGCAGTTGGATCTGAGCAATAGAAGCAATGTGCTGCTCGCCCAACGGATGGAATACCACAACCTCATCTATACGGTTGATGAATTCCGGACGGAAGTTATGGCTCACAACGCCCAGCACCATATCCTTCATGTGGCTGTAATCGAGCTCGCCAAAACGTTCCTGGATCAGATCGGACCCCAGGTTCGAAGTCATGATGACCACCGTATTACGGAAGTCGACCGTTCTCCCTTGCCCGTCAGTCAGACGACCATCGTCAAGCACTTGCAGCAGAATGTTGAACACATCCGGATGCGCTTTCTCCACTTCATCCAGCAGGATGACGGAGTAAGGACGACGGCGCACGGCTTCAGTGAGATAACCACCCTCTTCGTAGCCGACATATCCCGGAGGCGCACCGACCAGACGAGACACCGAGTGTTTCTCCATAAACTCGGACATATCGATACGCACCATTGCATCGTCACTGTCGAACATAAAGTTTGCCAGCGCTTTACACAGTTCAGTTTTACCGACACCGGTCGGCCCAAGGAACAGGAATGAACCAATCGGACGGTTCGGGTCAGACAGCCCAGCACGGCTACGGCGAATCGCGTTAGATACCGCTTCAACCGCTTCGTTCTGGCCAATCACACGGCTGTGCAACTCCTGCTCCATACGCAACAGTTTTTCCCGTTCGCCTTCCAGCATGCGGGCAACCGGGATCCCCGTCCAACGCGCCAGCACTTCAGCAATTTCTGCATCGGTCACTTTGTTACGCAACAGACGCATAGTTTTACCTTCCGACTGGGTAGCGGCTTCCAGCTGTTTTTCCAGCTCCGGAATTTTACCGTACTGCAGCTCGGACATCCGCGCCAGATCGCCCACACGACGCGCCTGCTCAATGGCAATCTTCGCCTGCTCCAGCTCAGCCTTAATCGTCTGAGTACCGGAGAGCGAGGCTTTTTCCGCTTTCCACTCTTCTTCTAACTCAGAATACTGGCGCTCTTTGTCGTCCAGTTCTTCGTTGAGCATATCGAGACGCTTTTTACTCGCCTCATCAGACTCTTTCATTAATGCCTGCTGTTCCAGTTTGAGCTGGATAATACGGCGGTCGAGTCTGTCCAGTTCTTCCGGCTTGGAGTCAATCTGCATACGAATGCTGGATGCCGCTTCATCGATCAGGTCGATAGCTTTATCCGGCAACTGACGGTCGGCAATATAGCGGTGAGACAGCGTCGCTGCCGCCACAATCGCCGGGTCAGTGATCTGCACATGGTGGTGCAGCTCATAACGCTCTTTCAGACCACGCAAAATGGCGATGGTGTCTTCTACTGAGGGTTCAGCCACAAACACTTTCTGGAAACGACGTTCCAGCGCCGCATCTTTTTCGATGTACTGACGATATTCATCGAGCGTGGTTGCGCCTACGCAGTGCAGTTCCCCACGCGCCAGCGCCGGTTTCAGCATGTTACCGGCATCCATGGCGCCATCGGCTTTACCCGCGCCAACCATGGTGTGCAGCTCATCAATAAACAGAATGACGTTGCCTTCTTGTTTAGAGAGATCGTTCAGCACACCTTTTAAACGTTCTTCAAACTCGCCACGATATTTGGCCCCGGCCACCAGCGCGCCCATATCCAGCGCCAGTACGCGGCGGCCTTTTAAGCCTTCCGGCACTTCGCCGTTGATAATACGCTGCGCCAGCCCTTCAACGATGGCAGTTTTACCGACGCCAGGTTCACCAATCAACACCGGGTTATTTTTAGTACGACGTTGCAGCACCTGAATGGTGCGGCGAATTTCTTCATCACGACCGATAACCGGATCGAGCTTGCCCTGTTCGGCGCGTTCAGTCAGATCGACGGTATATTTTTTCAAGGCCTGACGTTGGTCTTCAGCTCCCTGATCATTCACGCTTTCACCTCCACGCATTTGTTCAATTGCCTGAGTGATATTGGCGGTCGTCGCCCCTGCTGATTTTAATAAGTCGGTCAGCGTACCGCGTGACTCAAGCGCCGCCAGAACGAACAGTTCTGACGAAATAAAGTTGTCCCCTCGTTTTTGCGCCAGCTTGTCGCAAAGATTCAGTACACGCACCAGATCCTGAGAAGGCTGCACATCACCGCCGGTGCCTTCTACCTGCGGCAAGCGGCTCAACGCCTGGTCAATGGCTGTACGTAACTGGCCGGCATTAATGCCAGCAGAGGTTAATAAAGGACGTACCGATCCCCCTTCCTGATTCAGCAAGGCGCTCATTAGATGAAGTGGTTCGATGAATTGATTGTCGTGCCCCAATGCGAGTGACTGGGCATCGGCAAGAGCAAGCTGGAATTTATTAGTAAGACGATCCAGACGCATAACTCCTCCCATAACAGGTCAAAATTGCTACTGGAGATTAAATGAGGTCATCCCTCAATTATTCAAGGTGAATGACCTGAATTATGTGAAAAGAAAATTACACGTACCGGATCGTCTTGATTCTTTAGGTTATATCAGCCAAATAAAACTTGCCATACGCCCCGTGGTATTGTCGCGACGATAAGAGAAGAAAGTCTCACTTTCGCTGAAGGTGCAACGGTCACCGCCATAGAGGTTCGTCACGCCAACATTTGCCAGACGCTGGCGCGCAAGCTGGTAGATATCCGCCAGATATTTGTCTGCGCGCGGTACAAATGCGAGGTCCGCCTGCGAATCTTTCGCCATAAACGCTGTGCGGACTTCTGGCCCCACTTCGAACGCGTTCGGGCCAATCGCCGGGCCTAGCCAGGCAATAATATTTTCAGGTTTGTCGGCAAAACACGCCACCGTCTCTTCCAGCACGCCAGCGCATAATCCGCGCCAACCCGCATGGGCCGCCGCGACTTCCGTACCTGCACGATTACAAAATAATACGGGCAGACAGTCCGCCGTCATCACCGCACACACCGTGCCCGGCGTATTGCTGTATGACGCATCCGCACGTTTGGATGAGTACGGCCCGCCCGTCAGTTTCAGGACGTCCTTACCGTGGACCTGTTCCAGCCAGACTGGCTTTGAAGGCAGATTGCCCGCAGCAAACAGTCGTTTGCGGTTCTCTTCGACATGCTCCGGGTTATCGCCACAATGGGCGCCCAGATTCAGCGAATCATAAGGCGGCATACTGATACCGCCAATACGGGTAGAACTACATGCCGCAACACCTTGCGGTAGCGGCCACTGCGGGACAATTAGCTTACTCATAACCAGGCAATATCATCCTTATGTTCTTCGAAATCAGCGCGCATCACTTCAATCAGTTCCACCATATCTTGTGGAATTGGCGCATGCCATTCCATTTCGATACCGGAAATCGGGTGATACAGACGCAGCATGGTCGCGTGCAGCGCCTGACGGTCGAACTTACGCAATACGGAAATAAATTCGTCAGAAGCGCCTTTCGGTGGACGCGGACGGCCGCCGTAGACCTGATCGCCCACCAGCGGATGGGTAATATGTGCCATGTGCACGCGGATCTGGTGCGTACGTCCGGTTTCCAGACGCAACCGCAGACGCGTGTGCACACGGAAGTGTTCCATAATACGATAGTGCGTCACCGCCGGTTTACCCATCGGGTGTACCGCCATGTGTGTACGCTTGGTCGGGTGACGGCTAATCGGCTCTTCAACGGTTCCGCCCGCTGTCATATGACCAATCGCCACGGCTTCGTACTCACGGGTAATTTCACGCAGCTGTAATGACTCCACCAGACGCGTTTGCGCCGGAACGGTTTTTGCCACCACCATTAATCCGGTCGTGTCTTTGTCCAGACGATGGACGATACCCGCGCGAGGAACATCCGCAATTGGCGGGTAGTAATGCAGCAACGCATTCAAAACCGTGCCATCAGGATTGCCTGCACCCGGATGCACCACGAGGTCACGCGGTTTGTTGATAACAAGAATATCGTCATCTTCATACACGATATCCAGCGGGATATCCTGAGGCTCAAAACGAACCTCTTCGTCAATTTCTGCATTGATGGAGACCTGCTCTCCACCCAACACTTTTTCTTTCGGTTTATCGCAAAGATTGCCATTTACCAGCACGCGCTGGTCGAGGATCCATTCTTTTATGCGCGATCGCGAATAATCAGGGAACAATTCGGCCAAAGCCTGATCTAAGCGTTGACCGAGCTGATTTTCGGAGACTGTTGCGGTGAGTTCTACTCGTTGTGCCATAAACTGCTTCTTCGTTTAACGTTGGGTTTTACGGCTTTGCCGTTTAATATAGTGTGCTATTGTAGCTGGTCTTAACCGGGAGCAGGAACAGAGAATCTCCCGTAAAACATTTTGAGGAAAGTCAAAACGTCATGACGCGCATGAAATATCTGGTGGCAGCAGCCACGTTGAGCCTGTTTTTGGCGGGTTGCTCGGGTTCAAAGGAAGAGGTGCCCGATAATCCGCCAAATGAAATCTACGCGACTGCTCAGCAAAAGCTGCAGGACGGTAACTGGAAACAGGCAATAACGCAATTGGAAGCGTTGGATAACCGTTATCCATTTGGACCGTATTCTCAGCAGGTGCAATTAGATCTCATCTACGCCTACTACAAAAACGCCGATCTGCCACTTGCTCAGGCTGCCATCGATCGTTTTATCCGTCTTAATCCGACACACCCTAACATTGATTATGTCATGTATATGCGTGGCCTGACCAATATGGCGTTGGATGATAGCGCACTGCAAGGATTCTTTGGGGTTGATCGCAGCGATCGCGATCCACAACATGCCCGAGCTGCGTTTAATGACTTTTCCAAACTGGTACGTGGCTATCCGAACAGTCAGTACACCACTGACGCCACTAAACGTCTGGTGTTCCTGAAAGATCGTCTGGCGAAGTATGAATACTCCGTTGCGGAATATTATACTGCCCGTGGCGCATGGGTGGCGGTGGTAAACCGTGTGGAAGGCATGCTGCGCGACTACCCGGATACCCAGGCAACGCGTGATGCTCTGCCGTTGATGGAAAACGCTTATCGCCAGATGCAAATGAATGCGCAGGCAGAAAAAGTAGCGAAAATCATTGCCGCCAACAGCAGTAATACCTGATTTACCTCAGAATGCAAAACGGCAGCCCAAGGGCTGCCGTTTTTTTATCCGTTTACGCCATAACTGAAGCGGTTTAGCTCCGACGCATCTCATCAAATATGGCCTGCTTTCTGCTATTCCTCAAGTAAAAAATCGCTTGTTCCTGCGGTGCCTCACAAAAAGGTTTTCTTGACAAAAAGCGACAAAATAATGTGATTTAAATCACACATTTTGACATTAGGAACGGTATGCTGGAATCACCAAGACGGGAAAGACAAGAGGTAAAATTTATGACAATGAACATTACCAGTAAACAAATGGAAATTACTCCGGCAATTCGCCAGCATGTCGCAGACCGTCTCGCCAAACTTGAAAAATGGCAAACTCATCTGATTAATCCACATATCATTCTGTCTAAGGAACCACAGGGTTTCATTGCTGATGCCACCATCAATACACCGAACGGACATCTGGTCGCCAGCGCAAAACACGAGGATATGTACACCGCAATTAACGATTTGATCAACAAGCTGGAACGGCAGCTCAATAAAGTGCAGCACAAAGGCGAAGCCCGTCGTGCAACAACTTCAGTCAAAGACGCCAACTTCGTCGAAGCAGAAGAAGAGTAGTCCCTTACATTGAGTGTATCGCCAACGCGCCTTCGGGCGCGTTTTTTGTTGACAGGGTGAAAACAGTACGGGTACTTTACTGACGTAGCCAAAGGAAAATTACATGAAACTTGTCCCGTTCTTCTTCGCATTCTTTTTTACCTTCCCCTGAATGGGAGGCGTTTCGTCGTGTGATAAAGAATGCGAAGACGAACAATAAGGCCTCCCACAACGGGGGGCCTTTTTTATTGATAACAAGAAAGGCAACACTATGACATCGGAAAACCCATTGCTGGCGCTGCGCGATAAAATCAGTTCGCTGGATGAAAAATTACTGGCCCTGCTGGCTGAACGGCGTGGGCTGGCCGTAGAAGTCGGTAAAGCTAAACTGCTTTCACATCGTCCGGTACGTGATATCGACCGCGAACGCGATCTGTTAGACCGACTGATTCAGCTTGGCAAAGCGCATCATCTCGACGCGCACTATATCACCCGCCTGTTCCAACTGATTATCGAAGACTCCGTCCTGACGCAGCAGGCACTGCTCCAGCAACACCTGAACAAAATTAATCCGCACTCCGCGCGCGTCGCCTTCCTTGGGCCAAAAGGATCATACTCACACCTCGCCGCACGTCAGTACGCTGCCCGTCATTTTGAACAATTCATTGAAAGCGGCTGCGCGAAATTTGCCGATATCTTTAATCAGGTCGAAACCGGACAAGCTGACTATGCGGTCGTCCCGATTGAAAACACCAGCTCCGGTGGGATTAACGACGTCTACGACCTGCTGCAGCACACCAGTCTGTCTATAGTTGGCGAGATGACTATTACGATTGACCACTGCGTACTGGTATCCGGCACAACCGATCTCGAGACCATTGATACGGTATACAGCCACCCGCAGCCGTTCCAACAGTGCAGCAAGTTCCTGAGCCGTTACCCACACTGGAAGATTGAGTACACCGAAAGCACCTCAGCGGCGATGGAAAAAGTTGCACAAGCTAACTCACCGCGCGTAGCCGCATTGGGGAGCGAAGCCGGAGGCGTACTGTATGGTTTGCAGGTTCTCGAGCATATCGAAGCAAACCAGACACAAAACATCACCCGCTTTGTGGTACTGGCACGCAAGGCTATCAATGTTTCCGACCAAGTTCCGGCGAAAACCACGCTGCTGATGGCAACAGGCCAACAGGCCGGTGCGCTGGTTGAAGCGCTGCTGGTACTGCGCAACCATAATCTGATTATGACTAAACTGGAGTCACGCCCGATTCACGGCAATCCATGGGAAGAGATGTTTTATCTTGATATCCAGGCCAATCTGGAATCCCCCCAAATGCAAAAGGCGTTAAAGGAATTGGGAGAGATTACGCGTTCGATGAAGGTGCTGGGATGTTACCCGAGTGAGAACGTGGTGCCGGTCGATCCGAGTTAACGTGACAATGCCGGATGGCGCCAGGCTTATCCGGCATCTTACTTAAGGACGGCTGTCATTCGCCTGGCGCAACAAAGTACGGCTTTCGCTCTGGAAGCGTTTCGCATAATCGCCAAACCAGTGCTCCACCTTACGGAAGCTGTCGATAAACGCTTGCTTATCACCCTGCTCCAGTAAACCAATCGCCTCACCAAAACGTTGGTAGTAGCGTTTGATCAGCGCAAGGTTGCTCTCAGACGACATAATGATATCGGCATACAGCTGCGGATCCTGGGCAAACAGGCGTCCAACCATCGCCAGCTCAAGGCGGTAAATCGGCGAAGAGAGCGCCAGCAATTGTTCCAGTTGCACGTTTTCTTCCGCCAGGTGCAGACCATAGGCGAAGGTCGCAAAGTGACGCAAGGCCTGAATAAACGCCATATTCTGGTCGTGTTCAACGGCGCTGATCCGATGCAGCCGCGCGCCCCAGACCTGAATCTGTTCCAGAAACCACTGATAGGCTTCCGGCTGACGTCCATCACACCAGACAACCACCTGTTTTGCCAGACTGCCGCTGTCCGGACCAAACATGGGATGTAACCCCACCACCGGACCATCGTGCGCTGCCAGCATCGCCTGTAAAGGACCATTTTTCACCGATGCCAAATCGACCAGAATACAGTCAGACGGCAGACGCGGTAATTTGGCGATTACCTGCTCGGTGACGTGGATCGGCACGCTGACGATCACCATGCCTGCATCAGAGACGATCTCCGGCGCGCGATCCCAGTCCTGCTGTTCCAGGATCCGCACCTGATAACCTGACAGAGTGAGCATTTTTTCGAAAAGACGCCCCATCTGACCACCGCCGCCGACGATCACCACCGGTCGCAGAGAAGGACAAAGCGTTTTAAATCCTTTGTCATTTTCACTGGAGTAGGACTCGCGCATAACCCGGCGCAGCACATCTTCTATCAGATCCGGCGGTACGCCAAGGGCTTCCGCTTCCGCGCGGCGAGAAGCCAGCATAGAGGCCTCCCGTTCCGGCACGTAGATCGGCAGCCCAAAGCGGCTTTTTACTTCGCCGACTTCAGCAACCAGCTCCAGGCGGCGTGCCAGCAAATCCAGCAGCGCCTTGTCGACTTCATCAATTTGATCGCGTAATGCGGTCAATTCAGCAACCATAACCAACCTCTTATGCTACACGCGCCGACAGCTGGCCGTTTAAATCCTGGCTAATTTCACGCAGCAGCGCATCCGTCATTTCCCAGCTAATGCACGCATCGGTTACGGACACACCGTATTTCATTGCGCTGCGCGGCTGTTCGGAAGACTGGTTGCCTTCATGAATATTACTTTCAATCATCAAACCAATGATCGAGCGATTGCCATCTTTGATTTGCGCAATCACGGATTCAGCCACGGCAGGCTGACGGCGGTAATCTTTATTGGAGTTACCATGACTGCAATCTACCATCAGGGAAGGTCTTAGTCCCCCCTGCTCCATCTCTTTTTCGCATTGGGCAACATCTGCCGGGCTGTAGTTCGGCGCTTTGCCGCCACGCAGGATCACATGACCGTCCGGATTGCCCTGAGTTTGCAGCAGCGCTACCTGCCCTGCCTGGTTAATACCGACAAAACGGTGTGACTGCGCCGCGGCACGCATGGCGTTGATAGCGGTGGCCAGGCTGCCGTCAGTGCCGTTCTTAAAGCCAACCGGCATCGAAAGACCAGAAGCCATTTCACGGTGAGTCTGTGATTCCGTGGTACGCGCCCCGATTGCTGACCAGCTAAACAGATCGCCCAGGTACTGCGGGCTATTAGGATCCAGAGCTTCAGTTGCCAGCGGAAGTCCCATATTTACCAGTTCAAGCAGCAGCTGACGCGCAATTTTCAGTCCAGCTTCAACATCAAAAGAGCCATCCATATGAGGATCGTTAATTAACCCTTTCCAACCAACGGTAGTACGGGGTTTTTCAAAATAGACGCGCATCACCAGGTAGAGGTTATCGCTGACCTCTGCGGCAAGGGCTTTAAATCGACGAGCGTACTCAATTGCCATTTCAGGATCGTGAATGGAGCACGGACCACATACCACCAGCAAACGCGGATCGCGACCAGAGATAATATCTGAAATGGTTTTACGCGACTGGGCGATTTGCGCCTCTTGCGCCTGGCTCAGCGGAAATTCAGCTTTCAGCTGCTCCGGAGTCATCAGAACCTGTTCGTCGGTAATATGTACGTTGTTCAGCGCGTCTTTTTGCATGATGGTGATCCTGTTTAGCTCGTTTGCGATAGTTGATCCTCAGCGAGGAGGAAATAACGATATCACAACAGGTAAAGATTTCAATCCATAATCCGTAAATTTTACTTTACATAATACTATTAAGCACTAAATAAGGCCCGTCTTTATGTATATTTAAATTTACACCCACCAAATATCAGATCCACTATGCTTAAAAAAAACGCGGGAGCACAGGCAATGAAGCAACTCATCAGCACCTTATTGATACTACTTCTGAGCGGCTGTCAGATAGATCCCTATACTCACGCTCCTACCTGGACAAGAACCGACTGGTACGATGCCGGGATACGCGATGCCATTTCAGGCTATGCGGTTAAAGATAATGAAATTCTTGCCGACAATTACAATGATCCAGAAGTCGATCGTACGGAATATCTTAAGGGTTACGCCGAGGGACAACGTAAAACCTGCCAGCAGGATTTTGTTTACGCCAGGGGTCTGGCCGGGAAAACCTTTCCCCCAAGTTGCGATACGGTCGAAAATGTTGACCAGTTACACAACGCCTGGCAAAAAGGGGAAAACGAAGCTAATGCCTCTATAAGATTAAATTAAACAATAGCTTATATTTTATAAGCACATGAGATTTAACTTAAATTATCAATAGCTTTATACCCGGAATAATGACGACTTAGGAAAATAATGTTATTTTGTCTCAAACAATCTTGAGTGTATTTCGACGCTTTACGGCAACCGCTGGTAGGTAACTATTCATGAGCTATTCTTACCGACTCATACTTCTACTGGCACTGCTCCTGACCGGATTACCGCTGTACGCCCAGAGCGTTACGGAAGAAGCAAAATCTGTACGCGCGATGGTTTCCGGCATCGTCAGTTATACACACTGGCCTTCACTTTCCGGGCCACCAAAACTGTGTATTTTCTCTTCATCGCGTTTTTCCAGTGTACTGGTAGATACCAGTACTGGTGCTTTACCCTATCTTCCCGTCATCATTCGTACGGAACAAGAAATATTAGTTGCGCAGTGTGATGGTTTTTATTTTGGAAAAGAATCCCCTGGTTATCAGGTGGAATTAAAGAATAAATATCCGACAAAGGCACTGTTATTAATCGCTGAACAGAATCCCGAATGCGTTATTGGCAGTGCCTTTTGCCTCATAATTAAAGATGAAGATGTGAGATTTTCCGTAAATATGGATTCCCTTTCACGCAGTGGCGTAAGGGTCAGTCCAGACGTATTGATGCTTGCACGGAATAAAAAGCATGGATAAGGGCCATTCTCCCATAACACGCCCGACGTTTAAGCGGACATTACGGCGTATCAGCATAATCAGCGTCCTGGTCACCATGACGTTGATCTGGCTACTGCTTAGCATTTCCTCCGTGCTGGCATTAAGACAGTATGCGCAAAAGAACCTGGACCTGACCGCAGCCACTATGACTCGTACACTTGAAGCTGCATTAGTCTTTTCTGACAGTGTTGCGGCCACAGAAACACTGGCGGCGCTAGGGCAACAAGGGCAGTTTTCCGTAGCGGAAGTGCGTAATAAAAATCAGAACGTGATTGCCACCTGGCGCTATGACGCGCAGGACACCACTGAAAAGATCAGCGGTCTGATCAGCCACTGGCTGTTTCCGCAACCGGTCACACAGCCCATTTTGCACAATGGCAGCGTGATTGGTGAAGTGCGCCTGACGGCACGCGATAGCGTGATCAGCCATTTCATTTATCTGTCGCTGGCCGTTCTTACCGGATGCATTCTGCTGGCATCAGGCATTGCATTAATGCTCACTCGCTATTTGCACAATGGCGTAGTAGAAGCCCTGCAAAATATAACCGAGGTGGTACATGATGTCCGTACCAACCGTAACTTTTCACGACGTGTTTCAGAAGAACATATCGAAGAATTTCATCTTTTTGCCCAGGATTTCAATAGCCTACTGGACGAAATGGAGGAATGGCAACTTCGGTTGCAGGCAAAGAACGCTCAGCTTTTGCGTACCGCGTTACATGATCCTCTGACAGGACTGGCAAATCGCGCCGCATTTCGCAGCAGCATTAACGCCCTGATGAACGACGATGCTGCCCGCAGCAGTTCTGCATTGCTATTCCTTGATGGTGATAATTTTAAATTTATTAACGATACCTGGGGCCACGCAGCGGGCGACCGTGTCCTGATTGAAGTTGCAAAAAGGCTGGCCGAGTTTGGAGGTGATCGACATCACCCCTACAGGCTTGGCGGCGATGAGTTTGCCATGGTGCTGTATAGCGTTCACTCAGAATACGAAGTTCAGCGTATCTGTGCCGCACTGTCGCAAGCGTTTAACCGACCTTTTGACCTGCACAATGGTCATCTGGCAAGCATGACACTCAGCATTGGCTTTGCGCTGACGTGGGAACATGCCTCTGCCGAGAAATTACAAGAACTTGCCGATCAAAATATGTATCAGGCCAAACATTTGCGTTCTGAACGCATTATTAAATAAGGAATTACACACATGTTAAAACGTCTATTTTCACCGTTTTTTCTGCTTTTACTGATCGTGGCAGGCTGTCAGGCACCTCAGGGAAAATTTACCCCAGAGCAAATTGCAGCTATGAAATCGTACGGATTTAGCGAAGTTTCAGGAGACTGGTCTCTTGGCCTGTCTGACAATATCCTGTTTGATAAAAACGACTATAAGCTCCGTCCGGAAAGTGAAAAGCAGATTCAGGAAATGGCATCCAAACTGGCTGCTACCGGGCTAAACCATGCACGTCTGGACGGTCATACGGATAACTACGGCGAAGACAGCTACAACGAAGCTCTGTCGCTCAAACGCGCAAATGTCGTGGCCGATGCCTGGGCACAAGGCGCTAATATTCCCCGTACCAATCTGACCACCCAGGGACTCGGGAAGAAATACCCTATCGCCAGTAACCAGACCTCTAAAGGTCGCGCTGAAAACCGCCGTGTCGCGGTGGTGATCGCCACACCGTAATCATCCCCGGCTGACTGTATCCAGAGAGTATGTAAAATCCCCCGGCAGTCAGTCTGTTCCCATAAATAAATATCGCGATAAAAAAAGGGCCAGCCTTTCGGCCAGCCCTTTTCTAACAGGATGTCGCTTGCGCGAATCTTAGTTAAGACGCTCTTTGATACGAGCAGACTTACCAGTACGCTCACGCAGGTAGTACAGTTTAGCTTTACGAACAGCACCACGACGTTTAACAGCAATGCTGTCAACTACCGGAGAGTGAGTCTGGAAGACACGCTCAACGCCTTCGCCGTTGGAAATTTTACGAACAGTGAATGCAGAGTGCAGACCGCGGCTACGAATAGCGATAACCACGCCCTCAAATGCCTGCAGACGTTTTTTGGAACCTTCAACAACCCATACTTTCACTTCCACGGTATCACCCGGACGGAAGGAAGGTACGTCCTGCTTCATCTGTTCTTGTTCAAGTTGCTTAATAATGTTGCTCATAATTTAATCTCTTATCCTGGGTAAACTGATATTGGGGGCTTACGCCTGCCCATCATGTTTATGTTGCTGTTGTGCGTGTTCCTTTTTGAACTCCGCCAGCAACCTTGCTTGCTCTTCAGTCAGAGCCAGGTTTTCCAGAAGTTCAGGTCTTCTAAGCCAGGTCCGGCCCAGCGACTGTTTCAAACGCCAGCGACGTATCTCAGCGTGGTTCCCCGACAGTAATACTGCCGGTACTTCCATCTGCTCTAACACTTCAGGTCGGGTATAGTGTGGACAGTCCAGCAACCCGTCAGCAAACGAATCTTCGATTGCTGATGCTTCATGACCCAGAACCCCCGGAATAAACCGGGAAACGGAGTCGATCAGCGTCATTGCCGGTAACTCACCACCGCTGAGGACGTAATCGCCGATTGACCATTCTTCATCAATTTCGGTTTGAATCACGCGCTCATCGATACCTTCATAGCGACCACACACCAGAATCAGCTTTTGATTCGTGGCCAGTTCGCTGACGCCCGCTTGATCAAGCTTGCGTCCCTGAGGTGACAGATAAATCACCTTTGCGCCTTCACCAGCCGCAGCTTTTGCTGCATGAATGGCGTCCCGTAAGGGTTGCACCATCATTAACATCCCCGGTCCGCCGCCGTAAGGACGATCGTCCACGGTACGGTGCCGGTCATGAGTAAAGTCTCGAGGACTCCAGCTCTGGATGTTCAGCAGGCCATTTTTTACTGCCCGGCCAGTTACCCCGTAATCGGTAATTGCGCGGAACATTTCAGGAAACAGGCTAACGATACCTATAAACACAAGCCAATCCCCATAACGCCGACTTTTACCGTTTATCCGGTGGTTTAAAAACCAGGATCCCAATCTACTTCGATAGTACGAGTAGCGAGATCGACTTTCTTGATAACCTGCCCATCGAGGAACGGTACAAGACGTTCCTTGATACCAAACGCATCTTTCAGGTTTGCCTTGATGACGATGACGTCATTCGAACCGGTTTCCATCATATCGACGACTTTACCGAGATCGTAGCCTTCGGTGGTCACTACCTGGCAGCCCATAAGGTCTTTCCAGTAGTAGGAACCATCTTCCAGCGCTGGCAACTGCGAGGAATCCACGACAATTTCACAATTGGTCAGTAGATTCGCCGAATCACGATCGTCAACGCCTTTCAGCTTGATGATCAGATCCTGATTGTGGTGCTTCCAGCTTTCCAGCTGTACTTGCTGCCACTGACCCGCCTTCTGGATAAACCAGGGCTGATAGTCAAAAATGCTTTCGGCGTCTTCAGTGGAAGAAAACACTCTGAGCCAACCACGAATACCGTAAGAAGACCCCATTTTCCCCAAAACGATGGGTTCCACAGGAGCCTGCGCGGCGAGTTGCTTGCTCATCATGACCACCGTGACAGATTAAGCTGCTTTGTTTGCTGCTTTGATCAGCGTAGCTACGCGATCAGAAATAGTCGCGCCCTGGCCAACCCAGTGAGCGATGCGATCCAGATCCAGGCGAGTGCCTTCTTCTTTTTCGCTAGCGATTGGGTTAAAGAAGCCAACGCGCTCGATGAAGCGACCGTTGCGTGCATTACGGCTGTCGGTAACAACAACCTGGTAGAACGGACGCTTTTTAGCGCCGTGACGAGCTAAACGAATAGTAACCATAACATCCTCTTGTGTGAATAAAACACCGGGCCCCATCGAGGGAAGGGACCCGGTGTCATATTAAAAGCCCGAAAATTTTACTGATTTCTGGGAAAAAAGCAATCAACATGTGATGAAGCTTGATTCCAGGGCGTGACCGTTGCAGCCAGTTTGGCGTCGGCGTGCGCGCAGAAAGCGGAGCGTACACGCAGTACGTGAGCATTTACTCGCTCCGCTCGCCCTTCGGGCCGCCCTAAAGGGCGTTCAAAACACTATCGTGTTTTGTCGAGCACACTCCGGCGTCAAAATGGCAAATATAAGGTAGCCCGATATATTTATCTACCCGGGAAGCCTGGCGGCATCATCCCCTTCATACTCCGCATCATCTTCGCCATCCCGCCTTTCTTCATTTTCTTCATCATGCGCTGCATGTCGTCGAACTGTTTCAGAAGGCGGTTAACGTCCTGTACCTGCATGCCGCAACCGGTGGCAATGCGGCGTTTACGGGAACCTTTGATGATTTCCGGCTTAGCGCGTTCTTTCATCGTCATCGAGTTGATGATGGCTTCCATACGCACCAGTACTTTATCGTCCATCTGCGATTTCACATTGTCAGGGATCTGACCCATGCCCGGCAGTTTGCCCATCAGGCTTGCCATACCGCCCATGTTTTTCATCTGCTTGAGCTGCTCAAGGAAATCGTTGAGATCGAAGCCGTCGCCTTTTTTCAGCTTGCTGGCTAATTTTTCTGCCTGCGCACGGTCAACTTTGCTTTCAATATCTTCGATCAGCGACAGCACGTCGCCCATGCCGAGAATACGTGAAGCAATACGGTCTGGGTGGAACGGCTCCAGCGCTTCGGTTTTCTCGCCGACACCGAGGAATTTAATCGGCTTGCCGGTGATATGACGAATAGAGAGCGCCGCACCGCCCCGCGCATCACCATCAACTTTGGTCAGCACCACACCAGTTAACGGCAGCGCTTCGTTAAAGGCTTTTGCGGTATTCGCGGCATCCTGACCGGTCATCGCATCGACGACAAAAAGCGTTTCTACCGGTTTGATAGAAGCGTGGACCTGTTTGATTTCGTCCATCATCGCTTCGTCAACGTGCAGACGACCGGCGGTATCCACCAGCAGCACGTCGTAGAATTTGAGTTTGGCTTCTTTCAGCGCGGCGTTGACGATATCGACCGGTTTTTGACCGACATCCGACGGGAAGAAGTCTACACCGACCTGCTCGGCCAGCGTTTCCAGCTGTTTAATCGCCGCCGGGCGATAAACGTCCGCGGAGACCACCAGCACTTTCTTCTTGTGCTTCTCACGCAGGAATTTCCCCAGCTTACCAACGCTGGTCGTTTTACCCGCACCCTGCAAGCCCGCCATCAGTACGACGGCAGGCGGCTGAGCAGCCAGATTCAGGGTCTGGTTTTCTTCGCCCATTGCCGCAACCAGCTCGTTACGGACAATCTTGACGAACTCCTGACCCGGCGTCAGGCTTTTGTTAACTTCATGACCAACCGCTTTCTCTTTTACGCGATTGATAAACTCACGCACTACCGGCAGCGCTACATCAGCCTCCAGCAGCGCCATGCGCACTTCGCGCAGCGTCTCTTTAACGTTGTCTTCAGTAAGGCGTCCACGGCCACTGATATTGCGCAGCGTGCGCGACAAACGATCGGTTAAATTATCAAACATTGTCTCTCGCCTGGGGTGGAAACGGTCGGTCGCGACAGCGACACATCAACAGAAATTTGTCGCAGTATAACATGAAGCCGCCTTTGTTGTTATGCAACGGTTGGAGCAGCGGTCACGTAACGCTATACTGCTTTTCTTTATCACTGGCCAACTGTCGACACCTAATATGCCCGTTTTTGCTCTGCTCGCCCTTGTCGCCTACTCAGTCAGCCTCGCGCTGATTATTCCCGCCCTGCTGCAAAAAAACAGCGGCTGGCGGCGTATGGCTATTCTTTCTGCGGTCGTCGCGCTGGTAAGCCATGCTATCGCTCTGGAAGCGCGTATCCTGCCCGGCGGTGAAAGCGGACAAAACCTGAGCCTGTTGAACGTTGGCTCGCTGGTTAGCCTGATGATCTGCACGGTAATGACTATCGTCGCTTCCCGCAATCGTGGCTGGCTATTACTGCCCATTGTCTACGCCTTTGCCCTGATCAACCTCGCGTTCGCGACGTTTATGCCCAACGAGTTCATCACCCATCTCGAAGCGACACCGGGCATGATGATTCACATCGGGCTATCGCTGTTAGCTTACGCCACGCTGATTATTGCCGCGCTGTATGCGTTACAACTGGCGTGGATCGACTATCAATTGAAAAACAAAAAACTGGCGTTCAGTAATGAAATGCCGCCACTGATGAGCATTGAGCGGAAAATGTTTCATATCACCCAGATCGGCGTGGTTCTGCTGACGCTCACTCTGTGTACTGGCCTGTTTTACATGCATAACCTGTTCAGTACTGAGAATATTGATAAAGCCGTTCTTTCTATCGTGGCATGGTTTGTCTATATCGTTCTGTTGTGGGGGCATTACCATGAAGGCTGGCGCGGACGTCGCGTCGTATGGTTTAACGTCGCAGGCGCAGTCATTCTGACGCTGGCCTATTTCGGCAGCCGTATACTGCAGCAGTTCGTGAGTTAAATCTTTAAGGAACCCTACGTGGAACACATCTCCACCACCACGCTCATTGTCACGCTTCTCATCATGGTGGTCATTTCCGCCTATTTTTCCGGTTCTGAAACCGGAATGATGACTCTGAATCGCTATCGTCTGCGGCATCGGGCCAAGCAGGGTAATCGTCAGGCAAAACGCGTTGAAAAGTTACTTCGCAAACCGGATCGCCTGATAAGCCTGGTACTGATCGGTAATAACCTGGTGAATATTCTGGCCTCCGCGCTTGGCACTATTGTCGGTATGCGCCTGTATGGCGATGCCGGCGTCGCCATCGCTACCGGGGTGCTAACGTTTGTGGTGCTGGTTTTTGCCGAAGTACTGCCAAAGACCATTGCCGCGCTGTATCCAGAAAAAGTCGCCTACCCGAGCAGTTTTTTGCTGGCCCCCCTGCAAATCATCATGATGCCGCTAGTGTGGTTGCTTAATACCATCACCCGCCTGCTGATGCGCATGATGGGCATCAAAACGGATATCGTGGTGAGCGGTTCGCTGAGTAAAGATGAACTGCGAACGCTGGTCAATGAATCGCGCTCCCAAATCTCACGTCGTAATCAGGATATGTTGCTGTCCGTGCTGGATCTGGAAAAAGTCAGCGTCGATGACATCATGGTGCCGCGCAGTGAAATCATCGGCATTGATATTAACGACGACTGGAAATCAATCGTGCGCCAGCTTTCGCACTCCCCTCACGGTCGCATCGTGCTGTACCGCGACTCACTCGACGATGCCATCAGTATGCTGCGCGTACGCGAAGCCTGGCGATTAATGGCGGAGAAAAAAGAGTTCACCAAAGAGACCATGTTACGCGCGGCCGACGAAATTTATTACGTCCCGGAAGGTACGCCCCTCAGCACCCAGCTCATTAAATTTCAGCGCAATAAGAAGAAAGTGGGTCTGGTGGTCAATGAATATGGCGATATTCAGGGGCTGGTCACGGTCGAAGATATTCTGGAAG
This sequence comes from Citrobacter sp. wls615, assembly GCF_005281355.1. Taxonomy (NCBI): domain Bacteria; kingdom Pseudomonadati; phylum Pseudomonadota; class Gammaproteobacteria; order Enterobacterales; family Enterobacteriaceae; genus Citrobacter; species Citrobacter sp. wls615. The sequence continues at coordinate 18,372 of NZ_SZXM01000071.1, forward strand.
AGATTGTCGGCGATTTCACCACGTCAATGTCACCGACGCTTGCTGAAGAGGTGACGCCGCAGAATGATGGCTCAGTGATCATTGACGGCAGCGCCAACGTTCGTGAAATCAATAAGGCGTTTAACTGGCACCTGCCGGAGGATGACGCACGTACCGTGAACGGTATTATTCTTGAAGCGCTGGAAGAGATCCCGGTAGCTGGCACACGAGTGCGTATTGGGCAGTACGATATCGATATTCTCGACGTGCAGGACAATATGATTAAACAGGTACAGGTGTTGCCGGTTACACCACTGCGCGAAAGCGTAGCGGACCAGTGAGCATAGTCCGGGCCGGGTAGCGCATCAGCATTACCCGGCCCAGGGCTGATTAGCCTTTGGCTTTCGCCACGGAGACCATCGCCGCACGGATGGTACGTCCGTTCAGGGTATAGCCTTTCTGCATTACCATCAGCACATTACCAGCGGCAACGTCGTCAGACTCTACCATTGCAATGGCCTGATGCACGTTCGGGTCCATCGGCACATCGATATCCGCAACCACCTGCACACCAAACTTCGCCACCACATCCAGCATTGACTTACGCGTCAGCTCAATACCTTCAATCATTGGTGCCATCGCATCATTGTCTTTGTCCGCCACTTCCAGCGCACGATCCAGACTGTCCAGCACCGGCAGCAGCTCGTTGACGAATTTTTCCAGCGCAAATTTATGCGCTTTTTCTACATCCAGTTCGGTACGACGACGCAGGTTTTCCATTTCCGCTTTGATACGCAACACGCTGTCGCGCTCGCGAGTTTCGGCTTCAGCAAGCTGAGCTTCCAGATTCGCAATCTTTTCATCGCGCGGATCCACCTGCTCAGCAGAAGCGTCTGGTTCAACCGCCTCAACTTCTTCGTGCTGATCCATGATAATTTCTTCCGGGGCTTGCCCCTCAGGCGTTTTCTGTTCTTTACTACTCATGAATTTCTCCGCGTTTTTTTCGCATTCATCTCGCTAACCTGGATTATTATGGGGATAAGATTCAGGGTTTCAAGGGAAGTACTCACATTGTCACTAATCTTCGTTACAAGGACCTCGAGAAAATGAACAATCATTTCAAGTGTATTGGCATTGTGGGGCATCCACGTCACCCCACTGCACTGACAACACATGAAATGCTCTACCGCTGGCTGTGCGCCAAAGGTTATGAGGTTATCGTGGAGCAACAAATCGCGCACGAGCTACAGCTGAAAAATGTGAAAACCGGTACGCTCGCGGAGATTGGCCAGCAGGCAGACCTCGCCGTAGTCGTCGGCGGCGACGGCAATATGCTGGGCGCTGCGCGCACCCTGGCACGTTATGACATCAAGGTTATCGGAATTAACCGCGGTAACCTCGGTTTCCTCACCGACCTTGATCCAGACAATGCCCACCAACAGTTAGCTGACGTACTGGAAGGCCACTACATCAGCGAAAAACGCTTTTTACTCGAAGCCCAGGTATGCCAACAGGATTGCCAAAAGCGCATCAGCACCGCGATCAACGAAGTGGTGCTGCATCCAGGCAAAGTGGCGCATATGATTGAGTTCGAAGTGTATATCGATGAAATCTTTGCCTTCTCTCAGCGTTCCGACGGACTAATTATCTCTACGCCTACCGGCTCTACCGCCTACTCGCTCTCTGCCGGAGGCCCAATTCTGACGCCTTCCCTGGATGCCATTACGCTGGTGCCGATGTTCCCGCATACGCTTTCTGCGCGCCCGCTGGTGATCAACAGTAGCAGCACAATTCGCCTGCGCTTTTCTCATCGCCGTAGCGATCTGGAGATCAGCTGCGACAGCCAAATCGCCCTGCCGATACAGGAAGGTGAAGACGTATTGATCCGCCGCTGTGATTATCATCTGAACCTGATACATCCAAAAGATTACAGCTATTTCAATACATTAAGTACCAAGCTGGGCTGGTCAAAAAAATTATTCTAATTTAACGCCAACCTCTTTACTGTATAAAAAACCAGTTTATACTGTATGTAATTACAGTTATGGTTTTTCATACAGGAAAACAGCTATGTTGGCACAACTGACCATCAGCAATTTTGCTATCGTTCGTGAACTTGAGATCGATTTCCAGAACGGCATGACCGTCATCACCGGTGAGACAGGTGCGGGTAAGTCCATTGCCATTGATGCTCTCGGTTTGTGCCTGGGCGGGCGCGCAGAAGCCGACATGGTGCGCGCAGGCGCTGCGCGAGCCGACCTCTGTGCCCGTTTCGCCTTAAAAGACACCCCAGCAGCCCTGCGCTGGCTGGAAGAGAACCAGCTTGAAGATGGCCGTGAGTGCTTGCTGCGTCGCGTTATCAGCAGCGACGGCCGCTCCCGTGGCTTTATTAACGGTACCGCCGTTCCGCTGTCACAGCTTCGTGAGCTGGGCCAGTTGCTGATTCAAATCCACGGCCAGCACGCACACCAGCTTCTGACAAAATCCGAACACCAAAAATTCCTGCTTGATGGTTACGCCAATGAAGCGTCCCTGGCCCAGGAAATGACCGCGCGCTATCAGCTATGGCACCAAAGCTGCCGCGATCTGGCGCATCATCAGCAACAAAGCCAGGAGCGCGCAGCACGGGCGGAACTGTTGCAATATCAGCTAAAAGAATTGAACGAATTCAACCCACAGCCGGGCGAGTTTGAGCAAATTGATGAAGAGTACAAGCGTCTGGCTAACAGCGGGCAATTGCTCACCACCAGCCAGCAGGCGCTGGCTATCCTCGCGGATGGCGAAGACATCAATCTGCAGAGCCAGCTGTACACCGCAAAGCACCTGGTCACCGAACTGGCAGGCATGGACGGCAAACTTTCCGGTATCCTCGATATGCTGGAAGAGGCAACCATTCAGCTCAGCGAAGCCAGCGATGAACTGCGCCACTATTGCGATCGTCTGGATTTAGACCCTAACCGTTTGTTCGAACTTGAGCAGCGTATTTCAAAGCAAATCTCGTTGGCACGTAAGCATCACGTCTCTCCGGAAGCGCTACCGCAGTTCTATCAGTCTTTATTAGATGAACAGCAGCAACTTGACGATCAGGCCGACTCGCTCGAAACCTTAACCCTGGCGGTGAACAATCACCATCAGCAGGCGCTGGAAACAGCAAAAAGGTTGCACCAACAGCGCCAGCATTACGCCCAGGAACTGGGGCAACTCATTACCGAGAGTATGCATACCCTTTCGATGCCGCATGGTCTCTTTTGCATTGATGTAAAATTTGAGGAGCATCATCTGAGCGCAGACGGTGCCGACCGCGTGGAGTTTAAAGTTACCACTAACCCGGGTCAGCCGTTACAACCGATCGCGAAAGTTGCTTCCGGCGGCGAGCTGTCGCGCATCGCTCTGGCTATTCAGGTTATTACCGCACGTAAAATGGAAACCCCGGCGCTGATTTTCGATGAGGTTGATGTCGGCATCAGCGGCCCGACGGCAGCGGTCGTGGGCAAAATGCTGCGTCAGTTGGGAGAATCAACCCAGGTAATGTGCGTAACGCACCTGCCGCAGGTTGCTGGTTGTGGTCATCAACATTTCTATGTCAGCAAAGAAACTGACGGCGCAATGACGGAAACACACATGCAGCCGCTTGATAAACGCGCACGTCTGCAGGAGTTAGCCCGCTTACTTGGCGGAAGCGAAGTCACACGCAATACCCTCGCAAACGCAAAAGAACTGCTGGCAGCATAAACTTTTTTCCCTTGTGAAGGTCTGAGTTCAACATAAAATCGCCGACCGACCCGACAGCAAAAGGTTTTAAAGTGGTGAAAGGTCTATTATCATCGGCATATTACATATGAGCCGCGTACTGCTCGGGCCCGAAAAGGAATCAAATCACTATGCGCTGTAAAACGCTGACTGCTGCTGCAGCAGTACTACTGATGTTGACTGCAGGCTGTTCCACTCTGGAGCGAGTGGTTTACCGCCCTGACATCAACCAGGGAAATTATCTGACACCGACCGATGTCGCCAAAGTGCGTACAGGCATGACGCAACAGCAGGTTGCTTATGCTCTGGGTACCCCGATGATGTCCGATCCTTTTGGCACTAACACCTGGTTCTATGTGTTCCGTCAGCAACCTGGACACGAAGGCGTAACTCAGCAAACGCTGACGCTGACCTTTAACAGCAGCGGCGTATTGACCAACATTGATAACAAACCTGCCCTGACCGACAACAAGTAGGTTTGAGAGATCAAAAAAAGGTGCTCAATGAGCACCTTTTTTATTGTCTGTTATTTTTTAGCGGATTTCTCTGCTCGCTGCCTGCGCAGCTCTTTGGGATCGGCAATCAACGGCCGATAAATTTCCACCCGATCGCCGTCATGCAGAACATCAGCAAGCTTTACCGGACGGCTGTAGATGCCCACTTTATTTTTGCTGAGATCGATATCATTACGTAATTCCAGCAACCCGGAAGCGCGGATAGCCTCTTCCACCGTAGCGCCCTGCGGCAGCGTTACGCGCTGTAAATACTGTTTTTCAGGTAGCGCGTATGCCACTTCAACGACAATTTTAGCCGACGCTGACACTGTAAACCTCTTTCGCGCGAACGGTGAAAGCCTGCACCATATTCGAAGCCAGCTCTTTAAAGATGCGGCCAAACGCCAGCTCGATGAGTTTATTCGTGAACTCAAAATCGAGATGAAACTCAATGCGGCACGCGTCCTGGCTTAACGGCGTAAATTTCCAGCCGCCAATCAGTTTTTTAAACGGTCCATCGACCAGATGCATCAGTATGCTCTGATTACTGGTCAGTTGGTTACGCGTGGTGAACGTTTTGCTAATCCCTGCTTTAGAGACGTCCACAGCGGCCGTCATTTGTCCCGGAGTCGACTCCAGTACGCGGCTACCGGTACACCCCGGTAAAAACTGGGGATAGGATTTAACATCATTCACTAACTGATACATCTGCTCCGCACTGTAAGGTACTAAAGCGGTCCGGCTAATCTGAGGCATAACAATTTCCATCAATATCAATCACACAAATAATACCATTTATCACTCGCTAAAAAAAACGCTATAGCCCAACTCGTGCTAAGATAGCGCCTTGCGCCCCGCTGGATGAAATGGGGTGTATTTCGATTCCAGATTACCTATACTGAGCGGCATTATGACGAAGAAAAAAGCACACAAACCTGGCTCAGCCACAATCGCGCTTAACAAACGCGCACGACACGAATACTTTATCGAAGAAGAGTTCGAAGCAGGACTCGCTCTGCAGGGCTGGGAAGTCAAATCCTTGCGCGCAGGTAAAGCCAACATCGGCGATAGCTACGTTATACTCAAAGACGGCGAAGCGTTCCTGTTTGGCGCCAACTTCACACCGATGGCCGTTGCTTCAACACACGTGGTATGCGATCCCACCCGTACCCGTAAACTACTGTTAAACCAGCGCGAACTCGACTCTTTGTATGGTCGCATGAATCGGGATGGTTATACCGTGGTAGCACTTTCGCTGTACTGGAAGAACGCCTGGTGTAAAGTGAAAATCGGCGTCGCAAAAGGTAAGAAACAACACGACAAGCGCTCCGATGTGAAAGAACGTGAATGGCAGGTGGATAAAGCACGTATTATGAAAAATGCCGGGCGATAACCTTCTTTTCTCTGTGGCCAGTCTATCACCATGATGACTGGCCTTTATTTTTTAGTTATTGAAAGCCGCATTATACATTCACAGTAATTATATATCCCATTGCTGAATCGTTCAGCTAAAAATACAATCTCCAATCTGCAGGCAAGGAGTAGCCTAATAGAATAAAACTTCAAGTACTTGCACCCTATATTTTCCACCCTACGAAATAGCATTATTATTACTGTTGTTTATTATTAACAATAAATAATAAAAACAATAATTACAGTAACTTATAAATAAAACCCATTTATCGAAACGTTTAACTCATTTCGATGAAAAATGTCATCATATGTTTTTAATATCTGGACATTGCAGAAAAGTTTCTTTCTGACTATATCATCTAATACGAAAGAACTATTTTTGGTGCTCAGACTACGACTTTATTTGTTCAGAAACTGATATCTGTAAATCTCATCCATGAAATTACATGTGCAAGTTCATCATTATGATGAACGAGGCACCTGTCTGCTCATTTTCCCGGCACGCCGTTGCGGATTAATACTCCCGACCTGCCATCAGGAGTGAACATATGCGTCTACTCGCCGTTGTATCGAAGTTGACTGGTGTTTCTACCAATGTTGAAGCCTCTGAAATTACGCTCAACTCACCTTCTATTGTGAAACTGTCCGTTTCGCGTGAGGAGGTCAGCCAGTTGACTCGCGTTAATCAGGATCTGGTTGTCACACTCCGTTCAGGTGAAACCATCACCATTAAAAATTTTTACGTCGGAAAAGGTGATGCGCAAAACCAGCTGGTTCTGGAAGACAGCAATGGCGCGCTGTGGTGGGTTCAGGATACGGATGGCGCTTTCCATTTTCAGCACCTGGACGATCTCACGCCGCTGATGACGGCCGAAGGCAGTCATGACGGTGGCGCAGTCTGGCCCTGGGTTCTCGGCGGGGTCGTTGCCGCAGGTGGGATTGCAGCTATAGCCTCTTCTGGCGGCGGTGGAGGACATCACAATAACGACAACGGCTCAGGCAATGGTAATCCCGGTGGTAGTACGGATCCTGGCGTTGGAACAAATCCAGATGGTGGCACTAATCCAGGCGGTAATAATAGCGGAGATACCACTCCACCAACATCCCCAACTGCACTGGTGGTCTCCCCTGATGGCAAGTCGTTGACCGGGCAGGCAGAACCGGGCAGTACAGTCATCATTAAAGATGCGCAGGGCAACATTGTTGGTCAGGGTAAAGCAGACAGTGACGGCAAATTTGCGATCGATCTTAATCCCCCTAAACTCAGCGGAGAACACCTGACCGTTACCGCAACCGATGCGGCAGGTAATACCAGCCCCGCCGCGAGCGTTAACGCGCCCGATATTCCTCTGCCTGCCACACCGGTAATTTCTGCTGCTATAGACGATCAGGCTCCGGAAACCGGGACTGTCGCTAACAAGCAATTTACCAATGACAATACCCCAACGCTACAGGGAACCGGCACCCCCGGCTCAACTATCCATATTTATGTTGATGGTAAAGAGACAGGTACCGCCGTGGTGGGATCGAATGGAAAATGGAGCTTTGCTATTGCCACACCGCTGGCAGATGGTGAACACAGCTTTACAGCCATTGCTACCAACCTTAAAGGCAGCAGCGGAGAATCTACCCAATTCACGCTCAACATTGATACTCACACCCCAGAAGCCCCTGTACTTGAAGCCCTAACGGATAAAACAGGGTACATTACTGGTCTACTCATCAATAACGCACACACTGATGAAGCAAAACCAACCCTATCCGGTAAAGGTGAAGCAGGAAATACCATTACCATCCGTGAAGGGAACATCATTCTGGGGACGACTGTCGTTGATGCCAGCGGCCAGTGGAGCTTCACCCCGACAACAGCGTTAAGCGACGGCGCACATACGTTCACGATCCAACAGACGGATAAAGCAGGAAACGTCAGCGAAATAACGACAACCCCAACGATTATTGTTGATACGACTCCCCCACCTGCTGCGGTGGTTGACTCAGTCTCCGTGGATGGCACCACCGTAACAGGTCATGCTGAAATCGGCAGTACCGTCTCCATCTATGATGCCGATAACAATCTCCTCGGTTCAACTGTAGCAGGCCAGGATGGCTTATTCAGTATTACGCTGAATCCAGCGAAAACGCATGGTGAAACGCTGGAAACACGTATCCGGGACGAGGTAGGTAATGACGGACCGGCAGGCCAATTTACTGCATCAAACTCTCAATATCCTTCTCAACCGATCATCATCACCGTGTCTGATGACATTGGGAGCGTGACCGGTGCTCTGAAAAACGGCGATGCTACAGATGACAATCGCCCGACCATCAGCGGCACTGCTGAACCGGGAAGTGTTATCACAATTAATGACAATGGCGTGCCAATGCCAACAATCCCGCCGGTGATTGCTGACAACGATGGGAAGTGGAGCTTTACGCCCTCTCAACCACTTCCTGATGGTGATCATCTTTTTACCGCAACGGCAACAAATAACTTCGGCACCAGCGGACAGTCCATCAGCTTTGCGGTTGATATCGACACCCAACCTCCGGTGCTGGAAGATTTGGAAGTCATTAATCAGGGAACCACGCTGACAGGCTCCACCGAAGCAGGCTGCACGGTGGTGATTAAAGACAGTCAGGGAAATGTTTTGGGAAGCGGTAAGGCAGGTAATGATGGCTCATTCTCAATAGGCATTAATCCCGCAAAAACCAATGGTGAAACGCTGACCATTTCGGTCACTGATAGAGCCTCAAATACGGGTCCTGTAGAGAGCCTGAAAGTACCGGATATTTCGCCGCCAGCCTCCCCTTCCGGACTAACTGTCGCCGCCGACGGTGAATCCGTTAGTGGTCAGGCGGAACCCGGTTCTACGGTTATCATCAAAGACGTCGCGGGTAACGTACTGGGTACCGGGATCGCCAACGGCAGCGGGCAATTCATCGCCCCGCTAAATTCACCACAAACCAATGGCGAAGCGTTAACGGCAACAGCCAAAGACGCTGCACAAAATGAGAGTCTACCGTCTACCGTGCTCGCACCGGATACGACCGCACCACTCGCACCAGAAGATGTGAAGGTGAGCTCGGAAGGCACCAGCGTAACGGGGACGGCTGAACCAGGCAGTACAATAACCATTACCGCACCGGACGGCAGCACCATCGGTACGGGAAAAACAGGAAGCGATGGCAACTTTAGCGTACCGCTTTCACCTGCGCAGACGAATGGCGAAACCGTCAGCGTCACCGCCACTGACAGCGCTAAAAATGAAAGCCCGGCGCAAACGGCGGTAGCGCCGGATATTACCGCCCCCGATAAGCCCATTATTTTGCAGGTATTTGATGATGTCGCAGACGATACCGGGCCACTCACCAGTGGACAAACAACCAACGACAACCGTCCGACGCTGAGCGGCACAGCAGAAGCTGGCTCAACGGTAGAGATATTTGATAACGGGGCATCTCTAGGTGTGGCCGTAATGCAGCCTGACGGTAGCTGGAGCTTCACCCCTCAGACCGACCTCGGTGAAGGGAAACACCAGCTTACGGCTGTCGCTACAGATACCAAAGGCAACGCCAGCCCGGCGACCGCGTTTGAACTGATTGTTGATACGCAGTCACCGCAAATGCCTGCCATTACCCATGTAACGGATGACAAACCGGGCATTGTCGGTTCCATCGCCAATAACGGTCTGACCAACGATAACACGCCAACCATCAACGGAACCGGCGAACCCGGCTCAATAGTTCATCTGATGCGTGACGGGCAACTGATTGCAGATATTACCGTCGATACTAGTGGGATATGGAGCTACACCCCGCCGCAAACGTTGCCCGATAATAAATATGAATTTACGGTGACAGCCAGCGACAACAATGGAAACACGACACCTCTCTCCGCAGGGTTCACCATTACCATTGACAGCACGGCACCTCTCGCCCCGGGATTTTCTGCGATCCTTGATCCTGATAAAAATCCTATCGATACCAGTCAACCGACCAACTCTTCTCAGCCACAGTTAACCGGTAGTGGCACCGCTGGCGACACCATCACCATTTATGACAATGGCAAGCCGATTGGTGAAACAAAGGTTGGCACGGATGGAAACTGGCAATTCACGCCGCCAGTGGTACTGGGTGACGGCACACATGTTCTGACGGCAACCGCCAGCGATCCGGCGGGCAATGAAGGCCCGAAATCCACCAGCTTCACGCTACAGGTCGATACAAATGCGCCAAATGCACCACAAATACTGTCAGCAACCATTGTTGTGGGTACCGAAAATGTCGTCCTGGCTAATGGCAGCACAACGAATCAGGAAACCCCGCTTCTGAGCGGTACCGGCGAGCCAGGCGCCACGATCACGCTCTATAATAATGGCACTGAGGTGGACACGGTAAAGGTCAATGCACAAGGGAAATGGACCTACCAGCCAACCGCCAATTTATCTGAAGGGTTAAACGTCATTACCGCGACGGCTACCGATGCGGCAGGCAACGTCAGCCCGGTATCCGGCGTCTACTCGATCACAATTGATACCATTCCACCTGCGAAACCTGACGTACCGCTAATCACCGATAACGTTCTACCCGTTGCCGGAAACGTTGCCAGTGGTGGCACAACCAATGACACCACGCCCACCTTCAGCGGGAAGGGAGAGCCGGGTAGCACTATCACTATCTACAATAACGGCAGCGAAATTGGTCAAACAACGGTAGGTGATAACGGGAGCTGGACCTTTACCCCGAGCCCATTAGACCCAGACACGACTTACGTCATCACCACAACTGAAACCGACATTGCGGGCAATACCAGCGATCCGTCGGATCCCGTCACCCTCACCATTGACACAACGGCCCCAACCACTCCCACTATTGAATTTGCGACGGATGATTATGGCGTACCAGACTCAAACTTTAACAACAACGCCACCACCGATGACAATACGCCGGTTATTCATGGTACGGGTGAAGCTGGCAGTATTATTACTGTATTCAATGGCGCTACCGTTCTGGGCGTGGCCACCGTCGACAGTTCTGGCAACTGGGAATTCCCCATTACCAGCGCCCTGCTCGATGGTACCTATACCCTGACCGCCAGCGCAAAAGACGCCGCCGGTAATCCCAGCGGGACATCGAACAGCTTTACCTTTACCGTTGATACCATTCCTCTGCAGGCACCGGTAGTGACGGAAATCCTTGATAACGTCAACCCGGTCACTGGCACTCTGAGCGATGGCTCCTTCACTAACGACCAGACGTTAACCATCAACGGCACCGGAGAGACGGGCAGCACAATAACGATTTATGACAATGGCACAGTTATAGGGACCGCAAACGTCATTGATGGAAAATGGACCTTCACCACGCCAGCACTTTCAGAAGATCCAGATCCTCACGCGCTGACCTTCAGTGCAGATGACGGAGCCGGAAACACGACGGTTCAAACGCCGGCCATTAATATCACCGTAGATATTACACCGCCGCCAGCCCCTGTCATTCAGGTGATCACAGAGGATGGCTCCCGGGTCTCTGGTATGGCCGATCCTCTGAGCACCATTGAAATCCGTGATGGATCAGGGAAATCGCTCGGAACTGCTACCGCCAACGGCACCGGCGAATTCACCGTAACCTTAAGCTCGGCGCAGACCAACGGCGGTGAACTCACGGCGAAAGCAATTGATCGCGCGGGTAACGAAAGCCCCAATGCGACCTTTCCCGCCTCTGACAGCGGCCTGCCTGATGTGCCGTTCATTACCGCGATTGACGACGATGTCGGTAGCGTACAGGGAAATATTCTCACTGCTGGCGGTAGAACAGACGACACCACCCCCACGCTTCGTGGCACAACGGAAGTGGGGTCGACGGTCGAAGTCTTTATTAACGGCACCAGCGCTGGCCAGGCCATCGTTGATACCAGCGGCAATTGGACATTTGCGGTTCCCACCCTGCCGGGCGAAGGGAACTACAATTTTACCGTTCAGGCCACCAACGGTAACGGCAAGGGCGGTCTGTCCGCCCCCGTTGCAGTAACGGTAGATTTAACCGCACCGCTCCAGCCGGTGATTGTTAACGCGACGGATGACGTTCCCGGCTACACCGGTTCACTGGCTAACGCCGCGCTAACAAACGATGCGCGCCCCACGCTCAACGGTACCGGCGAAGCAGGTGCCACTATAACCATCTTTGATAATGGCAATGCGATCGGCACTACCACCGTCGCTCAAAACGGTAGCTGGAGCTTCACGCCGGGAAGTAATCTCAGTAACAGCCAGCATGTGTTCACCGCCCGCGCAACGGATAGTGCAGGTAATACCGGGGCTATTTCGGGCGATTTCACCCTGACCATTGACGCACAAGCGCCCACCGTCCCGACAATTACATCGGTGATTGACGATAACAACCTACCGAACGTTTCCGTTTTACCAGGCCAGGCAACCGACGATCGCCAGCCCGTGCTGAACGGTACGGGCGAAACCGGTGCGACAATTAATATCTTTGATAACGGCGTACTCCTTGGTACGACCGTAGTAGGTGCAGGAGGAGCCTGGTCCTGGACGGTTGACAGCGCGCTAACGGAAGGCAGCCACACCCTGACCGTCAGCGCCACCGACCCGGCAGGTAACACCAGCGCAGCCTCCTCTGGGTGGAATATCGTCGTGGATGTGACGCCCCCCGCCGTACCAACGCTCACTTCCGTGGTAGACGATCAGCCCGGTTTAACCGGCAATCTGGTCAGCGGTCAACTCACCAACGACGCGACTCCGACGCTCAACGGTCGCGGAGAAATCGGGGCTACAATTAACATCTGGCTGGATGGCGGAACAACACCGATTGGCACAGCCATTGTTGATGGAACCGGGTCGTGGAGCTTCACACCTGGAACGCCACTCACTAATGGTAACCATACCTTTACCCTCAGCGCGACTGACCCAGCCGGCAACACCAGCGCCCTGTCCGGTGGATTTACGCTGAATGTTGACGCCACTCCACCTGTAGCGCCAGTCATTACCAGCATCGCGGATAATACGGCCCCCGTGATAGGCGTCGTACCGAATGGTGGAAGCACCAACGAGACAAGGCCGACAATTACCGGAACCGGTGAAGCAGGCTCGACAATCTCTATTTATAACGGCGCTTCTCTCGTGGGCACAGCCCTTGTCCAGGCCAACGGCAACTGGAGCTTTACACCAACAAATGCGCTTGCTGCAGGCACATGGAATCTTACCGCGAAGGCAACTGACACCGCGGGTAATACCGGGCCAGCATCGGATGTTCGCTCATTCACTATTGATACCACCGCCCCCGTTGCACCTGTCATAACCACCGTCTTTGACGATCAAGGGCCACTCACCGGCAATCTCAGCAATGGACAAATTACTGATGATGCCCGCCCGACATTCAGCGGTACCAGCGAACCCAACGCCATAATCCGTATCTTTGACAACGGCTCTTTGTTAACGGAGATAACCGCTAACAGCAGCGGTAACTGGAGCTATACGCCTACGCAACCAACAGCGCCTGCAATGGCCACGGGAAATCATGTCATCACCGTAACGGCCATCGATGCGGCGGGTAATGTGAGTCCTGCATCGGACAGCTTCACATTCGTGGTGGATACCACCGCGCCATTGCTACCGGTTATTACCCTGGTGACCGATGATATGCCCCCTGGCACCGGGGCGATTACTAACGGACAAAGCACCAACGATCCAACGCCGACGTTTAGCGGAACAGCGGAGGCCGGAGCCACAATCACCCTGTATGAGAATAATACCGTCCTGGGAACCACCACCGTATTAGCCAACGGTACCTGGAGCGTCACCACCTCCACGTTGGGAAGCGGTACACATACCATTACCGCTGTCGCTACAGATGCCGCAGGCAACGCCAGCCAACCAACAGGCGGTTTTACGCTGACTGTCGACACATCGGCCCCCGCTACGCCAATCCTGACTACCGTCGTGGATGACGTTGCTGGCGGTGTATTCGGCAACCTGAATAACGGTCAGATCAGTAATGACAGCCGGCCAACACTGAACGGGACTGCTGAGGTGGGAAGTACGGTAAGTGTTTATGACGGCAACACCTTGTTGGGAACAACCACGGCTGGAGCAGGTGGCGCCTGGAGCTTCACGCCGGGAACCCCGCTCAGCGAAGGCTCGCACACGCTAACCGTCACCGCCACCGATGCGGCGGGTAATAACAGCCCGGCGACCAACAGTTTTGTGATAGTCGTTGATACCACCGCGCCAGGCGTGCCAGTTATTGTCAGCATTATTGATGATGTGCCTAACATCACTGGTGCAGTGGGTAATGGTCAGTCCACCAATGATACCCTCCCCACGCTCAACGGCACAGCGGAAGCCAACAGCACGGTCAATATCTTTGACAACGGCGTGCTGGTGGCCTCCGTAACGGCGAACGCCAGCGGAAACTGGACCTGGACTCCCACCTCAGCGTTGGGCCAGGGCACGCATGCTTATACGGTGAATGCCACTGATACGGCGGGTAACGTGAGCCCCACCTCCCCTGGCTCGTCGATTGTAGTGGATACCCTTGCGCCCGGCGCGCCGACAGGCCTTACTATCAATGCCACCGGAAACCGCGTCACCGGTACAGCTGAAGCAGGGAGCACCGTGACCATTACGTCCAGTACAGGAACCGTACTGGGAATCGCCACTGCGGATGGTGCTGGCAGCTTTGTGGTGGCGCTTTCCCCGGCACAAACCAGCGGCCAGGCGCTGCTGGCATTTGCTCAGGATAAAGCGGGTAATACCGGTGTTTCTGCCGGGTTCACTGCCCCGGATACCCGCGTACCCGATGCCCCAACCATCGTCAGTGTTGTAGATGATTTCGGCATTTATACCGGGATTATCGCTAATGGTCAGGTAACCAACGATGCCTTACCTACGCTAAACGGAACGGCACAGGCCAATGCCGTCATCAATATTTACAACAACGGGGCGCTGCTTGGCTCCACAACGGCAAACGCCAGCGGCGTCTGGTCCTTCACGCCTGACAGCAATTTGACCGAGGGCTCGCACGCCTTTACCGCGACCGCAACCAACGCGAACGGCACAGGAGCCGCATCAGGTCCCGCCACAGTGGTGGTCGATACACTGGCTCCCAATACGCCAACCGGCATACTGAGTGCGGATGGCGGTTCGCTAACAGGCCTGGCAGAAGCAAACAGCACGGTGACGGTGACAATCCCTGGCGCGGGTACCTACACCACGACGGCAGGAAGCAACGGCGTCTGGTCATTGACCTTGCCGACCAAACAAATTGAAGGGCAGAAGCTGGGCATAACCGCAACCGATGCGGCGGGCAATACGTCGGGGTCGCTCTCCATTACCGCCCCAATCCTCCCACTCTCGGCTAACGATAA
Source organism: Citrobacter sp. wls615 (assembly GCF_005281355.1). Classification (NCBI taxonomy): domain Bacteria; kingdom Pseudomonadati; phylum Pseudomonadota; class Gammaproteobacteria; order Enterobacterales; family Enterobacteriaceae; genus Citrobacter; species Citrobacter sp. wls615. The sequence continues at coordinate 33,396 of NZ_SZXM01000071.1, forward strand.
TGTCACCAGTCTCGCGTTGACGACCACCGCAACCACCAGCTCACAAAGCTACTCTGACTACGGTCTGCTATTGGTAGGTGCTTTGGGGAATGTCGCCTCCGTTCTGGGTAATGACACCGCACAGGTACAGTTCACCATTGCCGCCGGCGGTTCTGGCAATGTTACGATCGATGCGGCAGCGACAGGCATTGTTCTGTCATTGCTCAGTACCCAGGAGATTGTGGTGCAGCGCTTTGATGCCACTCTCGGCACCTGGAGCACCTTCATCAACACTGCAAATGGCGACTTCGCAAACCTACTGACGTTAACTGGTAGCGGCGTCACCCTGAATCTGACCGGCCTGACCGGCGGGCAGTATCGCGTGCTGACGTATAACACCAGCCTGCTGACGACAGGTTCATATACCAGCCTGGACGTAGACGTTCATCAGACCAGCGCAGGCGTTGTCAGCGGGCCGACCGTCAATACTGGCAACGTGATGGCCGACGACGTTACGCCAACCGGAACATCGCTAACATCAGTCACTGATGCCAGCGGGAAAACCACCGTCGTTGGCGCGGGTGGGGTCGATATCACAGGTCAGTACGGCACCCTGCACATCAACCAGGACGGCAGCTATACCTACACATTAATTGACACCAGCGCCGCGGTTTACGGTCAAAAAGAGAGCTTCACCTATACCATCACACAGGGTAGCAACAGCAGCTCGGCACATCTGGTGATCAACCTGGGGCCAGCCCCGGCGGCCACCACCGTTATTGCGGCCGACAACAATGCTGCCATGGTCTTTGATACCAGCGTCAGCTATGTCAACAATGGGCCATCAGTACAAAGCGGTCTGACGGTATTAAGCGTCGGAGTTGGTACCGTACTTAACGCCAACCTGCTTGATGACATGAGCAATCCGATTATCTTTGATGTAGAGGATGGCTCAACCCGTACGATGACCATTCAAGGGACCGTTGGCGGCGTAACGCTGGCCTCAACGTTCGATCTTTATATCTACCGCTTCAATGATGCGATCCAGCAGTTTGAACAATACCGGGTGCAAAAAGGCTGGATCAACACCCTGCTGCTGAATGGCAATTCACAGCCGTTGACGGTAACGCTGCCAGGCGGTGAATACCTGTTTGTACTGAATACCGCCAGCGGGATCAGCGTCCTCACCGGTTACACGCTCAATATCTCGCAGGATCATACCTATGCCGTAGATAGCACTACCGCCAATACCACCGGCAATGTGTTAACTAACGATATTGTGCCGCCAGATGCGGTGATCACTGAAGTCAACGGCGTGGCTGTCCCGGCATCGGGAAGCACCACCATAAACGGACTCTACGGTACGTTATCCATTGATGCAAAAGGAAATTACACCTATACCCTGAAAAACGGCGTTGGTGCGGACAGCATCAAATCCCCGGACAGCTTCGTCTATACCGTTCGCGCGCAGAATGGTGATACGGATACCGCCTCACTGAATATCACGCCAACCCCGCAGGCGTTGAATGCCGTCGATGACGTCAGCAGCATCATGGCGGTAAATACCGTTCAGGACTCGGCTGCATATGGCAGCGGCGCGCTGGGAACAGCGACAATTCCGACACTGGGGAGCAAGGCAACCGCGACAGGTTCGTTTGACATCGCGACAAATGACGTCCTGAAAAACGCTACGCTTAACTTCGATATCAACACGCTAATCACCGTCGGTACGCTCGGTGTGAGCTGGACGATAACCGGCCCTGGCGGATACACACTTTCAGGTACGGTACCTGCCAGCGCCATCAGTCTGTTAGGCAGTTCAATCGCGGTCTCGCTGGGGAATGCCGAACTGACCGCAGGTCATTACAGCGTCAGCTTCACAGGAACGATGGGAGGGCTGGCCGTGGGCGACGTCAGCATTACTCCGAATGTCACCGGCACCACCTGGCACCTTAATACCTTTGACGTCAACACCACCACGGTAAATGGCAATATTTTTGATGGTAGTGATGCGGCAGGCGCCCACGATCAGCTGTCAACCGTCCATACCCTGCTTACCGTCAATGGCTATAACGGCAGTACCGCCACGCTCAATCCGACCAGCAGTACCAGTAGCGCCACCGTTCAGGGCCATTATGGTTCACTGACCATGAATCTGGATGGCTCCTACACCTACACGCTGAAGCCGGGTACGACCGTGGCATCGATGACCACCAAAGAGACCTTCACCTATACGCTTAATGACCAAAACGGACATACGGACACCGCCACGCTGACCATCAATATGAATCCGCAGCTGGCAAGCTCCTCACAGCATGATGTGATCACCGGATCGGTCTACGGCGATACGCTTATCTATCACCTGCTTAATGCCAACAACGCAACCGGAGGGAACAACAGCGACAGCTGGACCAACTTCTCTATGGCCCAGGGCGACAAGATCGATATCCACGAACTGCTGAGCGGATGGAACCATCAGGCCTCAACGCTTGGAAACTACGTGCAAGTCACCACCAACGGATCCAACACCGTGATCGCCATCGACCGCGATGGTACGGGTGGAACTTATCAATCCACCAACCTCATCACCCTGGAGAACGTCAACACCACGCTGAATGAACTGCTACAGAACAACCATCTCATCACGGGTGGTTAATACATAAAGCTCCGGGCGCCACGACGCCCGGAGCAACTGCCGTAACGGTTGTATTTGAAAGGGATGAGATATGGGAAAAGTCATGCCCGTGGCATTACTGCTGGCATTAACGCTGTGTTCCATGCGGGTGAATGCCGAAGATGAACCGCAAATTATTACGCCGGAAGGGTTGGCAAACAGCCAGATGCTTCCAAACCTTGACGGCTCCGTTGCCGATCTGCCGCTAAGCTCCGCCGCCCCCGGAACTCTGACGCTGAACGATGCTGTGAGTCGTGCCGTGAGCTGGCACCCATCCATTCGTGAATCTATCGGCAAATTACTCACACAGAATGAGCAGATAGACGTGGCGAAATCGAAATATTACCCGCAGGTAACTGCCGGAATGAACAACGGCTACAGCAATACTTACACCGACCACGGCTTTAGCCCGGCCCTGGTTATTTCGGTGTCACAAATGCTGTATGACTTCGGCAAAGTGGCCAGCCAGGTCCGCGCTGAAACCGCAGGTTCCGCGCAGCAGCAGGCTAATGTGTTACTCAGTATTGATACCATCGCGCACGCGACCGCCAACGCGATAGTCCAGGTGCAGACGTGGCAGCAAATGGTGGATGCCGCCGAGGAGCAACTCGCCGCCCTCAACGGCATTGGCCGATTGACCCGGCAACGCAATGATGAAGGCGCAACCTCGCTATCGGACGTGGTGCAAACCGATGCGCGTATAGAGTCTGCGCGTTCGCAACTGGCGCAGTACCAGGCCAATCTCGACAGCAGCAAGGCAACGCTGATGAGTTTTCTCGGCTGGAACTCGCTCAACGGCATCAGCAATGAATTCCCCGGCAAACTGGACAGCAGTTGTGATGTCGTAAAACCCGACGATAAGCTGGTTCCTGCCGTGCTGGCGGCGTGGGCGCAGGCAAATGTGGCGCAGGCCAACCTCGACTACGCCAACGCGCAAATGACGCCAACTATTTCTCTGGAGCCGTCGGTTCAGCACTATCTCAACGACAAATACCCCAGCCATGAGGTGCTCGACAAAACCCAGTACTCCGCATGGGTAAAAGTTGAAATGCCGCTGTATCAGGGGGGGGGACTTACCGCCAGACGCAACGCCGCCAGTCATGCGGTTGAGTCAGCCCAGTATTCCATTCAACGAACCCGGCTTGAGGTACGGCAGAAATTACTGGAATCCCGCAGCCAGGCGATGAGTCTCGCCACCGCTCTGCAAATTCTGCGACGCCAGCAGCGACTGAGTGAACAAACGCGCGAGCTGTATCAACAGCAGTATCTGGATCTTGGCTCTCGCCCGTTGCTCGATGTGCTTAACGCCGAGCAGGAGGTGTATCAGGCGCGTTTTGCTGAACTCCAGACACAAAACCAGCTGCGCCAGTTACAGCTTAACTGCCTCTACAATACCGGATCGCTACGCCAGGCGTTCGCCTTAAATAACCGCAGCATTCAATCGGTGGAGATACAGCTATGAGCGACGTCGATTCACATGCTGAAGAGGCCATTGGCGAACAGGCTCTGAGCCAGTGGGCGCAGGCGATGACGTATATTGCCAGCCACTATCGCGTTGCCTGCTCCCCCGGCGCAATCCAGGCCAACGCCCCGTGGTTTGCAGGGAAAAACCGCACCCTCGCGCTGACACAACTGGCGCGCCAGGCGGGCCTGTCATTTCACGCGCTGGACACCACAAAGCAGGCGTTCAGCCAGTGGCGTTTACCGGTAGTAGCGGAACTGCGCGACGGCCAAATCATGGTGATAGAGCATTTCAACGGTGACGATGCACTGGATGTTTTTATCACCGCCGAAGAGGGGCAACGTAACCGGGTGACGGTCGCAGAGCTTGTGCCAGAGATCGTAAGCATTACCGCGCTGCGCCCGCTTTCGGCGCTAAAAGACAGTCGGGTAGACCGCTATATTTCTCGCTTTAAACCCGACTGGATGCGCGAACTGGTTTTACAGGATATCCGCCCTTACCTGCCAGTGATGGTTGCCGCTTTTCTGATTAACGTTCTGTCGCTCTCCGGGATTATCTTTTCGATGCAGGTCTACGATCGGGTGATTCCGGCGCAGTCATATCCGACGCTGTATGTTCTCTCAACCGGCGTTCTGGTGGCGGTCCTGTTTGGCTTTCTGCTGCGCGAAGCACGTACCCACATAATGGATCTGCTGGGTAAACGCGCCGATATGCGCATTTCCGATCGGGTATTCAGCCATGCCCTGCGGCTGCGTAATAGCGCCGTACCTCGCTCGACGGGGAGCTTTATTTCTCAACTCCGCGAGCTGGAGCAGGTTCGCGAGATGATCACCTCCTCAACCATGTCGACTATTGTCGATCTGCCTTTTTTCTTTCTGTTTATCGTGGTGCTGGCCTGCATTGCCCCGCCGCTGGCATGGATAGCGCCCGTCGCCGCCCTGCTGATGATCCTGCCAGGTTTACTGTTACAGAAGAAGCTGGCGGTGCTCGCCAACCAGGCCGCACATGAATCCACCCTGCGTAATGCGGTACTGGTTGAAAGCGTTCAGGGGCTGGAGGACATCAAGCTGATGCAGGCGGAAAACCGCTTTTTACAGCAGTGGAACAGCTACATCCGCATTACCGGAGAGTCCGGGCTGCGCACGCGCAAGCTGACTCAGGGGCTGATTGGCTGGGGCATGTCGGTACAGAGTCTGGTCTACGCCGCCATTATTATGTTCGGCGCGCCGATGGTCATTGAAGGCACGATGACCACCGGGGCCGTGGTGGCCGCCTCCATGCTCGGTTCCAGAATGATTGCCCCAATGGCTAACCTGTGCGGCGTGCTGGCCCGCTGGCAGCAGGTTAAAGCAGCGAAGATGGGGTTGGACAGCATCATGCAGCTCCCCACCGAAACGCAATACGATGAAGATCGGGTACATCAAGAGATTCTTCACGGTCATTATCTTTTTGAAAACGCGCACTTTCGCTACCACAGCGACGATCAGCGCGTTCCGCTGCGTATCTCCCGTCTGGAGATCATGCCCGGGGAACGAATAGCGATCCTCGGTCGTAACGGCGCGGGGAAATCAACGCTGCTGCAGGCCATGGCGGGCGGCGTGGAGATTATTCAGGGCGATGTCCGACTCGATAACCTGAGCCTGGCGCAAATCGATATGGCCGACTTACGCCGCAACATCGGTTTTCTCAGCCATAATGCGCGCCTGTTTTTCGGCACCCTGCGTGAGAACCTGACTCTCGGCGCGCCGCATGCCAGCGACGCGCAGATATTCGAAGCGCTGGAGGTCAGCGGCGCAGCGGCTTTTGTTAAACAACTCGCCAAAGGGCTGGCGCATCCGATTATGGAGGGCGGCAACGGTCTGTCCGGGGGACAGAGGCAGTCGATTTTGCTGGCAAGAATGCTGCTGCGCTCGCCCAATATCGTACTACTCGACGAACCCAGTGCTTCACTGGATGAACATACCGAGCGGGAGTTTATTCAGCGGCTGAACCTGTGGCTGGGCAACCGCACATTGATTGTCGCCACCCATCGCGTGCCGGTTCTGGAGCTGGTTGAGCGCGTGGTGGTGTTGAAAGAAGGTCAACTGGTGATGGATGCCCCGAAAGCGCAGGCGTTGAATGCGAGTCGGGCACCTGTACCGACTCACGGTCGGGAGTGGAAAAATGAAAACCAATCCGCATGACGCCGCCATGGACGATCTCGATATCCGCCGCGAACACCGTTTTTCCGGGGCCAGCCGCATTATTCTGCTCAGCACGCTGTTGTTTGCCGTGCTGGGTATCTGGGCGTATTTCGGTAAACTGGATGAAGTGTCGACCGGCAGCGGGAAAGTGATCCCCAGCTCACGTGAGCAGGTATTGCAGTCGCTGGATGGCGGGATCCTCGCCGAGCTGACGGTACGCGAGGGCGATAAGGTGCAGGCCAATCAAATCGTGGCACGCCTCGATCCTACCCGGTCTGAGTCCAACGTTGGGGAAAGCGCCGCCCGCTATCGCGCCTCGCTGGCTTCCAGCGCGCGGCTTAATGCTGAAGTTAACGATCTACCGCTGACCTTTCCCGATTCACTGCGCGCCTGGCCTGATCTCGTCGCCTCCGAAACGCGTCTGTATAAAAGCCGCCGCGCGCAGCTTGCTGATTCTATGGCGGAACTGCAGGACGCGCTGGTCTCAGTTAACAAAGAGCTGGCCATTACCCAGCGTCTGGAGAAAAGCGGCGCCGCCAGCCATGTAGAAGTGCTGCGCCTGCAACGACAAAAAAGCGACCTGGGATTAAAAATTACCGACCTGCGTTCCCAATACTTCGTGCAGGCGCGTGAGGCGCTGTCTAAAGCCAACGCCGAAGTGGATATGCTGGCAGCTATTTTGAAAGGACGTGAGGATTCCGTCACCCGGCTGACAGTGCGCGCGCCCATGCGCGGTATTGTGAAAAATATCCAGGTCACCACCATTGGTGGGGTTATCCCACCCAATGGCGAAATGATGGAAATAGTGCCAATAGACGATCATCTACTCATTGAAACCCGTCTGTCGCCACGTGATATCGCATTTATTCACCCAGGCCAGCGAGCGCTGGTCAAGATAACCGCTTATGACTACGCCATTTATGGCGGTCTGGAAGGCGTTGTTGAAACCATCTCTCCGGACACCATCCAGGATAAAGCGAAACCGGAAATCTTCTACTACCGCGTGTTTATCCGTACCCATCAGGACTACCTGGAGAACAAACTGGGACGCCATTTCTCCATCGTACCGGGCATGATTGCCACAGTGGATATAAAAACAGGTGAAAAAACCATCGCCGACTATTTAATCAAACCATTTAATCGGGCTAAAGAAGCGCTGCGCGAGCGGTAAATCCTTGAGGATAAGGGGTTGCGGGGGCTGGTCACGCGTGTCACAAGTCTGTTATACTTGCTCTAACACATTGGGGCTGATTCTGGATTCGACGGGATTCGCGAAACCCAAGGTGCATGCCGAGGGGCGGTTGGCCTCGTAAAAAGCCGCAAAAAAATAGTCGCAAACGACGAAAACTACGCTTTAGCAGCTTAATAACCTGCTCTGAGCCCTCTCTCCCTAGCTTCCGCTCTTAAGACGGGGATCAAAGAGAGGTCAAACCCAAAAGAGATCGCGTGGATGCCCTGCCTGGGGTTGAAGCGTTAAAACTAATCAGGCTAGTCTGGTAGTGGCGTGTCCGTCCGCAGGTGCCAGGCGAATGTAAAGACGAACTAAGCATGTAGTACCGAGGATGTAGGAATTTCGGACGCGGGTTCAACTCCCGCCAGCTCCACCACTTTTGATAGGACTGCAACCGGACAGCGGCAATAAAAACAGCCACTTACGGATACTGACCAGACAGCAGGCAGACCGAGAAAAGACAAAAATATGCACGTGAAATGCACGTGCACTTTAAAAGAACCCCAGATTTCACAGTCTGGGGTTTTTCTATTTGTAACTAAGGGTAACAAAAATACATCACCTCTTCGCGCTCAGCTCGGCTTGACACTGTTTATTTTTACAGTAAAAATACTGTATACAATCACAGTGTTTTTTCCGGAGCTTTTATGTTCGTTGAACTGGTTTATGACAAGCGTAATGTTGAAGGATTGGCGGGGGCCAGAGAGATCATCCTGGCTGAGTTGACGAAGCGAGTGCACCAGATTTT
>NZ_SZXM01000045.1:0-152415 GCF_005281355.1 Citrobacter sp. wls615
AGCTCGTACGCAAGTACGGGCTTTTTTTTTCGCATATTTCACAGCCTGGCGGGGATGAGAAGCCCGGACCGGGTTCGACTACTGGCGCAGCCAGTTGGACAGACTGAGAGCGCAGCGAACAGGCTGCCCGAAGGGCGAGCGAAGCGAGTCAATCCCCCCCTCACCGCCATATTCGAGAAATAGCTCGTACGCAAGTACGACCCTGGCGGGGATGAGAAGCCCGGACCGGGGTTCGACTACTGGCGCAGCCAGTTAGACAGACTGAGAGCGCAGCGAACAGGCTGCGAATCCCCGCCTCACCGCCATATCTTAAGAAGAGCTCGTACGCAAGTACGGGCTTTTTTTTCGCATATTGCATTTGCCGGATGCGGTGCAAGCACCTTATCCACCTTATGAATGACGAACAGCCTGTAGGCCTGATAAGCGAAGCGCCATCAGGCATAGCAGTTATTGTCGGCTGAGCAGCGTTAATACTTCATAATGTGCGGTGTGTGGGAACATATCGAAAAGCTGGACACGTTCAATGCGGTACCCTTGCAACTCGTGGATATCCTTCGCCATGGTTTGTGCATTGCAGCTTGAATAGACAATAAAACGTGGCGCCATGCGGGAAAGAAAATCGCACAGCGGTTTGCCAATCCCGCGACGCGGTGGGTTTACCAGCACCAGATCGGGGGCTTCGTCCTGGGCGGTAGCAAACTGAGTCGAATCCAGCGCCTGAAAATGCAGATTCTGCAACCCAAGCTCCTGCGCCGACTGTTTCGCACAGTTAATCGCCTCTGGCGCGATTTCAATACCTGTTAGTTTCATCTGCGACGTGGCGCAATGCAGACCAAAGCCCCCTACGCCGCAAAACAGATCCCACATATGAGTAACCGGAAGCTGACGCACCCAGTCGCGTGCGGTGGCATATAAATGCCCCGCCACCACTGGGTTGGTCTGAAAAAAGCTCTGCGGGCGTATCCACAACGGCACATCGTTAAAGCGTTCCGCCAGCGCCTGCTGTTCGGTCAGGAAGATTTCTGTCTCCCCTTCCATAATCGCCATATGCACCGGTTGAATATTAACAGTGATCACTTTTAACTGTGGCAATTGTGCCTGCAACCACGGTAGGGCTGCACGCAACTGCGCCAGTTTGGCGTCTGAACGCAGGACAAAGCGCAGCATCATACCGCCATCAAATCGGCTTTCCGTTAACAGCAGATATTTCAGCTCCCCGCGTTTACGCGCCACGTTATAGGGCGTTAACCCCGCCCGGGCGATAAACGGTTTGAGCGCGGCAAATACGGGCGCAAAAGAGGCGGGATAGAGCGGACAATCACACAAATCTTCCGGCGTACCGTCACGATGCAGCATCCCAAGCAGTGGTTTTTCCACGCTGCCGCTGACCACCATTTTGGCTTTGTTGCGAAAAGCGCGTTCCGGGCCGCTGACCGGTGCGCACCATTCTCCGACCGAATAATCAGCCAGCAGATTCTGCAGATCGGCTATTTTTGAGAGGAGTTGATCGGCGACAGGCTGTGTTATCCACTGACAGGAGCGGCAGCGCTCAGCGTCATATAGTGCGCACTGCATACAAAAACCTATAAATTAACAGGGGGCCAATATTATACACGTTATTGCAAACGGAAAAACCGCCGACTGGACGCGGGAACAAACAGTAGCAGCAACACCAGCATATCCGGCAACTTTTGCATCACCAGCGTACGCAGGATCTCACGTCTGGACTCTCCCGCAATGCTGAACAGTTCCGGATAACCATAGCCCAACGAGGCCGCCCACAGATAAACGCTGGCGATAATCTGGGTCAACAGATAGACCCAACGTGCCCAGTTCCGTCCTTTTACCAGCGAAAATGCGCAGTAGATTTCGATAAACAGCAGCGCCAGGCTGCCCAGAAACACCAGCGTCAAATTCCAGGTCTGCACGCTGCGATGAATAAATTCGCTGGTGCCACGCAACCCTAGCGTATTAAAAATCATCAACAGATCGAGACAGCGGATCATGATAATAGCCAGCGCCGCCACCTGCACCAACGCAGGGACGTTTAAGCGAGCATGTGATGTGGATGATTTCTTAAAAAATCCCAACGAGTCGTCTTCCATGAAAACGGCGCAGCCACCACAGCTGCGCCGTATAGACAGGTTGGCAGATTTTAGTTTTTTCAGCCGCGTCTTGCACGTTGGATATCGCGGATCCGTTGTTTTTCTGTTCGCGCCATCAGATACCACGCGATAAATCCGATAATTCCTACCACACCAAGGATCAGCGTCGCCAGCGCGTTGATCTCCGGGTTCACCCCCATACGTACGCTGGAGAACACCAGCATCGGTAACGTTGTGGCGCCAGGACCAGAGACAAAGCTGGCGATAACCAGATCATCAAGCGACAACGTGAAGGCCAGTAACCAGCCGGAGATCACCGCAGGCATAATCATCGGCAGCGTGATAACGAAAAAGACCTTCAGCGGCGTAGCGCCAAGATCCATCGCCGCTTCCTCAATGGAGTGATCCAGTTCGCGCAACCGTGAGGAAATCACCACCGCCACGTACGCCGTACAGAAGGTGACGTGCGCCAGCCAGATGGTCAACATACCGCGATCCGCAGGCCAGCCGATGGCGTGCGCCAGAGCTACAAACAGCAGCAGCAGCGACAAACCGGTAATGACATCCGGCATAACCAGCGGTGCGGTAATCATAAAAGCAAACCCATTCGATCCGCGAAAACGGCCAAAACGCACCATTACCACGGCGGCTATAGTGCCGAGGATTACCGCCATCGTCGCCGCACCCGCGGCAATCGTTAAACTCATGCCGACGGCGCTTATCATCGCGGTATCGTGGAAAAGCTCACCATACCAACGCGTTGACCACCCCGCCCAGACCGTAACCAGCTTCGAGCTGTTAAACGAATAGATAACCAGCATCAGCATCGGGGCATACAGGAAGGTAAAGCCCAGTACCAGAATAAAAATACGCCACGGCGAGCGAACGACCGGTAAGTTATTCATCCGTGTTCCCCCATGCTTTTTTGCTGATATTTGTGGAACCACATGATTGGCACAATCAGTAACAGCAGCATAATAATGGCAACGGCAGACGCCACCGGCCAGTCGCGGTTATTGAAAAATTCCTGCCACAGCACGCGACCAATCATGATGCTATCCGGGCCGCCCAGCAGTTCCGGAATGACAAACTCACCCACAGCCGGGATAAACACCAACATCGATCCGGCGATAATCCCGCCTTTGGTCAATGGCACAATCACGCTAAAGAAGGTTTTCAACGGTCGGGCACCCAAATCCAGCGCCGCCTCTACCAGCGAATAATCAATACGCGTCAGCGCGGTGTAAATCGGCAGCACCATAAAGGGTAAATAGGCGTAAACAATCCCGATATAGACCGCCAGATTGGTGTGCAGAATCGTCAATGGTTGATCGATAACGCCCAGCCACATCAGAAAGTTATTCAGTACACCGTTATTTTTCAGGATCCCCATCCAGGCGTACACGCGAATCAAAAATGACGTCCAGGACGGCAGGATCACCAGCAACAACAGAATATTGCGTGTCGAGGGTTTACTGTGTGCGACAGCCCACGCCAGCGGATATCCCAACAGCAGACAACAGATCGTCGAAATCCCCGCCACCTGCAAAGATTGCAGGTAGGCATCAAAATAGAGCGGATCGTCCGTTAACTGCAGGAAGTTGGCTAAGTTGAGCGTGATGGATAGCTGATCGTCAGCCCATGAAACGAGGTCGGTATAGGGTGGAATAGCGCGCGCCATTTCAGCCAAACTGATTTTGAAGACGATCAGAAAAGGCAGCAGAAACAGGAGCAGCAGCCACACATACGGCAGCGCAATCACCAGCTTGCGCCCGTGTTTCATTTGCAGCCGCGACATAAACAGCGTGAATCGCCCTGCTTTATCCACGCGTGCCGGAGGTTCAAGTGTACTCATCTTCGCTCCTTAAACCGTCAACACCACACAACTGTCTGCATCCCAGCACAAACGGACCTCGTCACCCCAGGTGGGTAATCCCTTGCGATAACGATGTTCATTTTGTAGCTGAGCACTCAGCATCTGGCCGCTTTTCAAACGTACGTGATATACCGACAAATCGCCCAGATAGGCAATGTGCACCACTTCGCCTACCGCGAAGTTATAACCATCTGGCGGAGGAGCCTCACAGAGCATGATTTTTTCCGGGCGCAGCGCAACATACACCGGGACGTTATCGACAATAGACGCATCTGCGTCCACTTTGAGCGGATGCACCAGTCCAGGAGATTCAATAATCAGACCATCTTCCTGGCGTTCTTTCAGTAGTCCCTCAAAAACGTTAACCGAACCGATAAACTCGGCGCTATAGCGCGTAGTCGGATGCTCGTAGATCTCTTCCGGTTCGCCAATCTGCACAAATTTGCCACGGTTCATGATCGCAATGCGCCCTGCCATCGTCATGGCTTCTTCCTGATCGTGCGTTACCATCACGCAGGTCACGCCGACGCGTTCAAGGATATCCGCCACTTCCAGTTGCATGCGGTCACGCAGCTTTTTGTCCAGCGCCCCCATGGGTTCATCCAGCAGCAGTAACTTCGGCCGTTTCGCCAGGCTACGCGCCAGGGCCACACGCTGACGCTGACCGCCAGAAAGCTGGTGCGGTTTGCGTTTGGCGAACTCCTGCATATGCACCAGGCCCAGCATCTCATTCACCCGGCTGGCGATTTCAGCCTTTGGCAGCTTGTCCTGCTTGAGGCCAAAGGCAATGTTCTGCTCAACCGTCATGTGCGGAAACAGGGCATAGGATTGAAACATCATATTGATCGGACGCAGATAAGGCGGGACGTGCGCTAAATCGACGCCATCAAGCATAATTTGCCCGGTTGTCGGCTGTTCAAATCCCGCTAACATGCGCAGCAGAGTCGATTTGCCACAGCCGGATGCGCCGAGCAGGGCAAATATTTCACCTTTGTAGATAGTAAGGTTGACGTCATCGACGGCGTGTTGGCCGTCAAACGACTTGGTCAGGTTGCGAATTTCAAGCAGCGGGGTAAGCGCCTTGCGGATTTTCGCGTGTGGGCGTGGGGTTGCATCATTCACTCAGGTGCTCTCCGGCATAAAACAAAGAAACAGTGCAAATAACGCACCACTGTGGTGCGTATTGCCGGGTTATATGTGTTTAGGATCAACACTGCCCGGCAGGCATCAATCCTGCCGGGTCATGTCCCAAACATCAGGTTATTTTCCGCTTTTTACCTTCGTCCACGCTCGGGTACGGACACGGTCGATCTTCGGATCCTGTACTTTCAGCGTGAACAGCTTGGCGCGCACATCCGCAGGCGGGTAGATGCCAGGGTTATCACGAACTTCCTGACTAACCAGAGCCGTCGCTTCTTTGTTGGCATTGGCATAGAACACGTGGTCGGAAATATGCGCAATCACATCAGGACGCAGCAGGTAGTTGAGGAACTGATAGGCTTCGTCTTTGTTTTTGGCATCGGCTGGCATCGCGAATACGTCAAAGAACGCCATTGCCCCTTCTTTAGGAATTGAGAAAGAGATATTGACGCCATTTTTCGCTTCTTTTGCACGGTTCGCCGCCTGCCATACGTCCCCCGCCCAGCCAATCGCTACGCAGGTGTCACCGTTTGCCAGGTCATTAATATATTGCGAAGAGTGGAAGTAGCGAATATTCGGACGCAGTTTCAACAGCAGGTCGGTCGCCGGTCCGGTGTAATCATCTGCTTTGGTACTGTTTGGATCTTTACCCAAATAGTTCAGTACGGTTGCAAACACCTCTTCAGGCGCATCAAGGAAAGAGACACCGCAACTTTTGAGTTTTTCCAGATTTTCCGGTTTGAGGATCAAATCCCAGCTATCAACCGGCGCATCTGGCCCCAGCACCGCTTTCACTTTGTCCACGTTATAGCCAATACCGGTCGTTGCCCACATATACGGCATCGCAAACTTGTTGTCCGGATCGTGTTTGCCCACCAGCTTCAGCAGTTCGGGATCGAGGTTTTTCCAGCCCGGTAATTTGCTCTTATCCAGCGGCTGGAAGACGCCTGCGGTTAGTTGACGTTCGAGGAAACTGGCGGAAGGAACAACGAGGTCAAAACCGGTGCTGCCCGCCATGAGTTTTCCTTCCAGTACTTCATTGGAATCAAATACGTCATAGATAACTTTAATTCCGGTCTCTTTTTCAAAGTTAGCCACCGTATCCGGAGCAATATAATCAGACCAGTTATAAATATGCAGCGTTTTTTGTTCAGCAGCGAGCGTGCCGGCAGAGATGGACATCAGAGCACCCACAACCAGGCCTGATAACCATTTTTTATTTAAGGCGGTCATAATCTCTTTCCTTCTGAAAGTTCGTTAACAAACGAACAAAAATGTCACACTCTAATGATATGCAAGAAACGTGCATATTCTTTCATGCGGCATCAATGAAAAGAGAGACCTCTCCCGATGCCGCTATCGCCCGCAGATATGCGCCCACTCATTCACCACGTATTGTAGCCACAGCTCAGGTCATACGGGGCAGTTAGAAAATTGACGTCTATATGCTTCGCAAGAATAACTTTAGCCAGGTTTTGTGGATATAGCCCAGATTAAAAAACGTCTTTTATCAATTTTTTATGCAGGAATTGTCTATGACATAAAGCAGAAGGAGCAGAATGGAAGTGAATAATTCTTTAATAAAAGGTTAAACACAGAATAAAAACAGGCCGTACGCAACCGCTCTGGTAGCGGCTGCGCAAAATGCGTCCAGATTCAGGGGGAATTAATGGAGGAAATGGACTTCAGCGTTGCTGTTTTGCGTATCTTCTTCAGCATTAAATAACAGCTGATGCGCCCCAGCTTCGAGGATCACCATCGATATCTGCTCTTCGCTCTGGCGAACAAAACATTCAAACTGCTCAAACGTTACGCCCGGCGTAACGGATAAAGACTGGCAAACCACCAGCTTTGGCAGATTATCATCCTGCATATCCAGAAATGCTTTTACCGTCAGTGAACTGGCATTAATCGCGGACAAATCGGCGGCCAGGGGCAGCAGTGCGGAAGGTCTGACTTCCGCCATCGCAGAAAACAGGATGACGTTATCCACCAAATCAACTTTTGCATCAAAGATGCCGTCGAAGTTCTGCATATGAGGTAAATGCAGCGCCTGACAGGTATCGCATTCAAAAAAACTCATGCCCAGGTCGTCGAGCCATTGACGCAACGTATCCAGAGTGGGAACGACCAGTGATGTCATAATAATGTGCGACCTCTAATGATGAAAAAAATACCGGCACAGCTTACGCAAAAAGAGCGTGTCATACCACGATCGCAATCGATATTGTGTTTAGCCGCCGATTTTAAGACAAAATTCAGGCGTAGCATGGCGCTCGATCCACTGGATCATCTTGCCGGCAATGTCTATCCCGGTGGTTTTCTCGACCCCTTCCAGACCCGGTGAAGCGTTAACCTCCATGACCAGCGGCCCACGTTCTGCACGCAGAATATCAACACCTGCAACATCCAGCCCCATTGTCTGAGCGGCTTTGAGCGCAATTTTTCTTTCGCGCGGCGTGATATTCGCAATCGTAGCAACCCCGCCGCGATGGAGATTAGAACGAAAATCGCCCTCTTTCGCACGGCGTTCAATGGCAGCCACCACCTCGTCACCCACCACGAAACAGCGAATATCCCGCCCTTGCGCTTCTTTGATATATTCCTGAACCAGAATATGAGCATTCAGCCCACGAAACGCATCCACGACACTTTCCGCGGCCTGCCGTGTTTCCGCCAGCACCACGCCGATCCCCTGTGTGCCTTCAACCAGTTTCACCACCAGCGGCGCGCCGCCAACCATATCAATCATGTCGCTGGTATCGTCCGGGGAGTGAGCAATCCCGGTGATGGGTAAATCAATCCCCTGACGCGCCAGCAACTGCAGCGAACGCAGCTTATCGCGCGCGCGAGTAATCGCTACCGATTCATTTAACGGATAGCTACCCAACATTTCAAACTGACGCAGCGCCGCCGTACCATAAAAGGTAATCGCTGAACCAATCCGTGGGATCACAGCGTCAAAATGGGGAAGCTGGCGGCCCTTGTAATGAATAGATGACGCCGCCGGGCTGATGTTCATATAGCAAGAAAGCGGATCGATAATTTCAACCAGGTGACCGCGCTGCATCGCCGCTTCACGCAGGCGCTTACAAGAATAGAGCGTTCCGTCCCGGGACAAAATGGCAATTTTCACCCTGCACCTCTCAATGACCTGGTAAAAGCAGGCGTATCATACACTGGGTTGAAATCTTTAGCGCGTGGCCCATCCCTGTTTATGCAAATATTCCAGGATAAAGGGACGACTTTCTTTAATGATGGTTCGACGAATGTGATCGCTCCAGGTGTCACGACGCGTATTGCTGCCGCGGGTCAGATAGTACTGCGCAAGCTGTTCGTCATACTGCGACAAAACGTCTGTATTGAGCGGCTGATACTGGTTTTCGTGCACAACCAGCGACGCAGGCAGGCGCGGCTTGATATCCGGGTTATCCGCAGGCCAGCCAAGGCACAAACCAAACAGCGGCAGAACATGCTGCGGCAATTTCAATAATTCCGTGACCGACTCAATATTGTTACGCAACCCACCAATATACACACCGCCAAGTCCCAGCGATTCTGCCGCCGTCAGCGCATTTTGCGCCATCATCGCCGTATCAACCACACCCAGCAGCAGTTGCTCTGCCAGCCCCAACTGCGCGTCAGGGCAAATCTGCAAATGACGGTTGAAGTCAGCGCAAAACACCCAGAATTCAGCGGCCTGCGCCACGTGCTTTTGACCACCAGATAAGGTAGCCAGCGATTCACGCAGCGTTTTATCGGTTATCCGAACAATCGTTGTGCACTGTAAAAAACTGGAGCTTGAGGTGCCCTGAGCGGCGGCAATGATTGCCTCTCGCTGTGCGTCAGAAATAGCTTCATCGGTAAAATGGCGAATGGAACGGTGGCTGCGGATTAAATCAATGGTTGGCGTCATCTCTTTTTTCTCTGTCTGAACGGGAAGAATCTTCGGGAGCGCACGACAGGAGCTGCGGCGCCAGCAGTTGAGCAATGCGCCACATCAACATCACTGCGGCGGGTAACATCAGCAGTACGCCCAGAAATATCATCACCACGCAGGCTAACGGGCTGTTAAGCGGCGCGGGTAAGGTCAGGTAATCATTAAGCGACAGCAGCGCCAGCGATAACAAAACCATCCCCATTATTTCCAGCATCAATACGCTTTTCGGTAATACACCGATGGTGCGCATAAGTGACCTCCCGGCGAAATGGCTTTTATTATAAAACGTTCCGGCTCGTCGTGTTTAACAGTTATAGCTTGAGGATATCAAAGCAACAGGCCGAACCTGCTTTCCATCCGTCACAAATCGCGGCATCATAATAAGTATTCGCCATCCGGCCTGATAAGTTCGAGGAGAGAGAGATGTTTGCCGTTATTTTTGGTCGCCCAGGGTGCCCGTATTGCGTGCGCGCAAAAGAATTAGCAGAAAAATTAAGCAATGAGCATGACGATTTTAACTTCCGCTACATTGATATCCATGCCGAAGGTATTACGAAAGCCGATCTGGAAAAGACGGTAGGTAAGCCGGTTGAAACCGTTCCGCAGATTTTTGTTGATCAAAAACACATCGGCGGCTGCACGGATTTTGAGGCGTGGGCAAAAGAGAATATGAATCTGTTCGCCTGATAGCTGTTTCTACGCCCTCCGCTGGAGGGCGTGATCAGTTCTTTTTCCGTCGTTGATGCTGATTGAACAAGCTACTGATAAACAAAAAACACAATGCGCCAAGCGCGCACCAAAACACCGCACTGAATAACCACGCCAGTTCTTGCCACAATGAACGCGTCGGCATAAAAACGAACCGCATTAGCAACAGACAGCATGGAGCCGCCAACATTGCACCCAGAAGAGGTCTGAGCACCTCCCGACGGTGGGAGAAAAAGCTTGCTGCAGCACCAGGCAAGATAAAAAACAACAACCCGACCTCAGGATGCCCTGCCGCTCTGAATGCCCCTTTCACGTTTAGCGTCAATGAAAGGCACACCACAATAAAGAGCACAAAGCAGCAGATCGCCCCCGCCCAACTTTGCTTATGTTTCAATCGTTCCTCCTGACACATTCTCTATCGAACACTCTTTTCGCCCGCAGGCGTCCAGTCAGATAAAGTAACTCGGCATTCCATGCCAAAAACACACCCACACGATTCTTATAGCCGTTGATACGTAATGAGATTAAACTATCCGCATATATTGTTATGCTGCATTAATCGGGGCTGTGTGCGGTGCTGTCGCCCCTTAATTTCTGGCAAAAACATTAGCGTAAATTGCCATTTCTTTCAATAGCTTACTAGTAAACAAGAAGTTAGCCTCAGTGAATATAAACGTCGCAGATTTGTTAAATGGGAATTACATCCTGTTATTATTTGTGGTCCTGGCTCTGGGCCTCTGCCTGGGTAAATTACGCCTGGGTTCAGTCCAACTCGGTAATTCCATTGGCGTTTTAGTGGTGTCCCTATTATTAGGTCAGCAGCACTTTAGTATTAACACCGATGCATTAAATCTCGGCTTTATGCTGTTTATTTTTTGTGTCGGCGTCGAAGCCGGCCCCAACTTTTTTTCGATTTTTTTTCGCGATGGGAAAAATTATCTAATGCTTGCTCTGGTGATGGTCGGTAGCGCAATGCTGATCGCCCTGGGGCTGGGTAAGCTATTTGGCTGGGACATCGGCCTGACGGCGGGTATGCTGGCCGGTTCGATGACCTCCACGCCGGTGCTGGTCGGCGCAGGCGATACCTTGCGCCATTCCGGAATGGCAGGCCCACAGCTTTCCACCGCCCTCGATAACCTGAGTCTGGGGTACGCCCTCACCTATTTGATTGGACTGGTCAGTCTGATTGTCGGTGCGCGCTACCTGCCAAAACTTCAACATCAGGACCTGCAAACCAGCGCCCAACAAATTGCGCGTGAGCGTGGTCTGGACACTGACGCCAACCGTAAGGTTTATCTGCCGGTGATCCGCGCGTACCGCGTGGGCCCGGAGCTGGTGGCATGGGCTGATGGTAAGAATCTGCGCGAACTGGGTATTTATCGTCAGACCGGCTGCTACATTGAACGCATCCGCCGCAACGGCATCCTGGCTAACCCGGACGGTGACGCAGTGCTGCAAATGGGCGACGAAATAGCCTTAGTAGGTTATCCAGACGCGCATGCCCGCCTCGATCCCAGTTTCCGTAACGGCAAAGAAGTGTTCGATCGCGATCTGCTCGATATGCGTATCGTCACTGAAGAGATTGTGGTGAAAAACCACAATGCCGTTGGCCGTCGCCTGGCCCAGTTGAAGCTGACCGACCACGGCTGTTTCCTCAACCGCGTGATCCGCAGCCAGATCGAAATGCCTATCGATGACAACGTCGTGCTCAATAAAGGTGACGTATTGCAGGTTAGCGGCGATGCCCGTCGCGTTAAAACGATCGCAGATCGTATCGGCTTCATTTCCATTCACAGTCAGGTGACCGATCTGCTGGCCTTCTGCGCCTTCTTTATCATTGGTCTGATGATTGGGATGATCACTTTCCAGTTCAGTAATTTCAGCTTCGGTATTGGGAATGCGGCTGGATTGCTGTTCGCCGGGATTATGCTCGGCTTCCTGCGTGCCAACCATCCAACGTTTGGCTATATCCCGCAGGGCGCGCTGAACATGGTGAAAGAGTTTGGTCTGATGGTATTCATGGCAGGCGTCGGTTTGAGCGCAGGTAGCGGCATTGGCAATGGCCTTGGTGCCGTTGGTGGTCAAATGCTGATTGCCGGATTGGTTGTGAGCCTGGTTCCGGTTGTTATTTGTTTCTTGTTTGGCGCTTACGTATTGCGCATGAACCGCGCCCTGCTGTTTGGTGCCATGATGGGCGCGCGTACCTGCGCTCCGGCAATGGAAATCATCAGCGACACGGCCCGCAGCAACATCCCGGCATTAGGCTATGCTGGCACCTACGCCATTGCCAACGTTCTGCTGACATTGGCGGGGACACTCATCGTCATTGTCTGGCCAGGCCTTGGTTAGCACTGAAAATCACCCTTAAACGAAAATTTTTTGCAGTTCAGCAGAACTTTTCTTCAAGGTGTCAGTCATAACTATTGCCACTGCTTTTCTTTGATGTCCCCAATTTGTGGAGCCCATCAACCCCGCCGTTTTGGTTCAAGGTTGATGGGTTTTTTGTTGCCTGAAATTTGCTATCCCCCCCTTCTCCCCGTAATCCCTCCCCCAAATTTGCAGCACGCCGGTTATGGCACATACTTTTAATCGGTGCTTAAAGGTGACGGGAGTTTACTATGTTGCTTACTGGAAAGGTTGCGGTGATCTTCGGCGGCAGCGGCGCTATTGGTAGCACGGTTGCACAGGCGATGGCGCGCGAAGGTGCTCATGTATACCTGGGCGCGCGCTGTCAGGAAAAGCTTGATTGGGCGGCCAGTCGCCTGCGAATGGCGGGGGGTACCGTCGATACGTTTATCACCGATGTGCTCGACGAGCACGACACCTCAACACAAGTTACCCGCCTGGTACAGCAAATCGGTGGAATTGATGTGGTGGTTAACGCGACCGGCTTTATGCATGAACAGGGCAAGCGCATCGACGCATTATCCCTCTCTGAGTTTATGAGCGGTATCACCCCTTTCCTTGCGGCTCAGTTCAATATCGCAAAAGCCGTAACGCCGCACATGGGCGGCAATCGAGCTGGCGTCATTCTCACCATCGTTGCTCCCGCCGCCACGATGGCGATGCCTGGGCATCTCGGCCACATCGTCGGTTGTGCAGGAACAGAAGCGTTTATTAAAGCGCTTGCCAGCGAGACGGGCCCCATAAACATTCGTGTCGTCGGCGTGCGCTCGCATGCGATTATGGATGCGGTAGCGGCCGGTTCCTATACCGGGGAGATTTTCACCGCGAAAGCGCAGTCAATGGGTTTAACCGTCGAACAATGGTTAGGCGGTGCGGCACAAGGCACCATGCTCGGACGTCTGCCTACGCTGGCACAAATCGCTGAGGTTACGACCTTTCTGGCTTCAGACCATGCCGGAGCAATGACCGCCACGGTGGTAAATATTACCGGGGGCGCAACCGTAAGCTAATTTACCCGCTTTTCACGCCGTGCGCTGCTGCGAGCCTTTTTTTGCACTCGGGCGGGAACACAATGCTATACCGCACATAATAACCAACGCGCTCACCAGATGATATGAATGCAGGGTGACGTGCAAAAACATAACGCTAAATAATCCGCCACTCAGTGGGATCAAGTGTGAATAGATCTCTCCGCGGGTTGCGCCAATAGCGCTAATCCCTTTGTTCCATAACAGATATGACAGCCAGGAAGGAAAAATAACAAGGTATGCCAGCCCAGTAATAACGCCTGTATTGGCATAGATATCCCAGCCCGGAATACCATTGCGCATCAGCGCCACAGCCAGTACCGGAATAAGCACCATCGCACCGAGCAGCGCGCTCACGGCGACAAAGGCATTTCCCTTCACCTCACGCGGTTTAATGCGCAAAAAAGCACAATAAACAGCCCAACTTACCGCCGACCCCATGGTCCAGACATCGCCCTGATTCAGATGTGCAAATACCCGCGTATGTATCATACCGCCCTGCGAAACCAGCCAGATAACACCAACGGTACTCAGGATCACACCTGCTATATTTCGCGCAGAAATCCGCTCTTTAAAAAAGAACTTATTGATTAACAGAACGAGCGCCGGGGTGGTGGACATATAAATCGCGGCATTGAGCGAGGTTGTATATTGCAGGCCGATATACAACGTTAAGGGGAAAAGAACCTGACCACAAAGCGCGAGGAAGACAATAGTACCAAAGGATTTTTTCATCACCGGCCATTGCTCTGTGACCTGACGAAAATAGAGCGCCATCAATAATAACGCGGTAAATATCCAGCGTGCCGCTGATAAAACAATGGGATTAACTTCAGCGACCAACAGGTGACCAACCACATAATTCCCCCCCCAAAAAAGGGCAGCCAGACTGAGTAAAAGATAGGGCATATTTGCGCCTTATTGTCAGTTGTACGGTATGACCACAAGGCTACGGCGGCGTGAAAATGAATGCTAATATAACGTTTTTATCCATCTGCATAGATTAAAACTATGAAATTTACACTAAGGCAACTTGAGTTTTACATCGCACTTGCAGAAACATTACAAATTTCCAAAGCTGCTGCGCGCTGTCATATTTCTCAGTCATCAATGACCATTGCCATGCGGAACCTGGAAGAAGCATTAGACGTGCAGCTATTTGTACGTTATCCCAAAGGTGTGAAGCTCACCGCCGAGGGCGAGCGCTTTCTGGCACATGCCTGCAACATCATCAACAGCAGCCACTCGGCTGTTGACGCCCTGCATGACAGAAGTGAAATTCTCACCGGCACAGTGCGCATAGGCATTGCCGAAACGCTCTCTGCCTATCTTATTCCGGATATACTCAACGATATTGAACGACGTTTCCCTTTGCTGGAGATCGTGTTTTATGAAGCTACTGCACCGGAACTGGTACAGGCTCTCCGGAAACACAAGGTCGATTTTTGCCTGCTTCTGACCTCAAATATCAGCCATGATAACGACCTGGAGATCGAAACATTTATTCGTTCACAGCGCCGCCTGTGGACGTCTATTGGGCATCCGCTACAGAGCAAGTCTTCAATCCGTTTAATAGACGTCGAGAAGCTACCATTTTTACTGCTGGAAACCGATAAGTACCCTGACGTAATCATCGATTACTGGCAGCAGCGTGGCTATACGCCCAATATCAGTTTTCGCAGCAACTCTTTTGAAGCAATAAGAAGCCTGGTTGCAAAAGGCAGAGGAATAACTATTTTATCCGACCTGGTGTATCGCCCGTGGTCACTGGATGGTCTGCGCGTCATGCACAGAACGATTGATGATTTTATTACTTATATGGATGTCGGGACGGTAAAAAAAGCCGCCCGGCCATTGACGCCAGAAGCGGTGAAAGTCGTTGATTTTTTACGTCAGGCCATTACCCGCCTCGACAAACCATTTTGATGATTTTATCTCTGCGGCAATCCGGCAATACGCTCCACCATCATCAGAATATCTTCCCGCGACAGCGGTTTTTTGTCGGTAACAAAATGCAGCGTCATTCCTTCGAGAAATGCATCCAGCGCCCGCGCAGTTACCGGTTCAAACCACTGTTCCAGCGTTTGTTGACTGCGTAACATCCAGTTTTGCATCACCGTTTTCAACGTCGGTTTGCGACTGGCGAAAGCATACAACTGGTACATGAGTTCCATATTATCGGGCGTTGTAACCTGGGAGCTGTAAATCATCTCGGTAATGGCATGGCAGGCTGCCTGCGCATCCGCAACGTCGGCAAAAAAAGCCTGATACTGCTGAGACATCGTGTCAGTAAAGCGCCCGAACGCCTCCATTAAAAGCTCATCTATTCCCGAAAAATAATAGGTCATTGAACCCAGCGGTACCCCGGCAATCATGGCGATTTTTCGGTGCGTAACCCCATGGACACCGTAGGCGATTACCGCCTCAAGGGTGGCCTGAACTATCTTTTCCCGCCGTAGCGGATCGTTCGCGCGTCGCACTGCATTTCCTCACCTTGCGTTTGTGTACAAATGTACACAGTCTTGCTAATGTTGTCTTCTTCCCTCTTTTCTTTGGCTCGAATTCATGACAGGCACCTCACCACGCAAAGCCTTAAGACGTCGCACCTGGGCGCTTTTCACGTTTTTCTTTTTACCCGGATTACTAATGGCTTCCTGGGCAACGCGTACTCCTGCCATCCGAGATATCCTCTCCATCTCCACCGCCGAAATGGGCGCGGTATTGTTTGGACTCTCTATTGGTTCGATGAGTGGCATTCTTTGTTCGGCCTGGCTGGTGAAACGATTTGGCACGCGTAAAGTGATCCGTACCACCATGTCCTGTGCCGTCCTCGGGATGGCTATCCTCAGCGCGGCGCTATGGTTGCATTCCGCATGGCTTTTCGCGTTTGGCCTGGGCGTGTTTGGCGCCAGCTTTGGCGCAGCGGAAGTCGCCATCAACGTCGAAGGCGCGGCAGTTGAGCGCGAAATGAACAAGACCGTGCTGCCGATGATGCATGGTTTTTACAGTCTGGGAACGCTGGCGGGTGCCGGGGTCGGGATGATGCTTACCGCCTTCAGCGTTCCAGCGACTTTACATATTTTACTGGCGGCAATGGTGGCAATCACTCCTGTCTTTATCGCCATCAAGGCCATTCCAGACGGCACGGGCAAGAATGCCTCTGACGGCGCTCACTCCAGCGAAAAAGGCGTGCCTTTTTATCGCGACATTCAGTTGCTGCTGATTGGCGTCGTAGTGCTGGCAATGGCGTTTGCTGAAGGTTCGGCCAACGACTGGCTGCCGCTGCTAATGGTGGATGGCCACGGGTTTAGCCCGACATCAGGCTCGCTGATTTATGCTGGATTTACGCTGGGTATGACCGTGGGTCGATTCACCGGCGGCTGGTTTATCGACCGCTACAGCCGCGTCGCGGTGGTGCGTGCCAGCGCGCTGATGGGGGCGCTTGGCATCAGTCTGATTATTTTTGTCGATAGCACATGGGTAGCGGGTGTTTCCGTTATTCTGTGGGGGCTTGGTGCATCGCTCGGCTTCCCGCTGACCATTTCAGCAGCCAGCGACACCGGTCCCGATGCGCCAACCCGCGTCAGCGTTGTAGCGACCACCGGCTACCTGGCATTCCTGGTAGGGCCGCCGCTGCTGGGCTATCTGGGTGAACATTACGGCCTGCGCAGCGCTATGCTGGTGGTGCTGGCGCTGGTGCTTATCGCCGCCATTGTCGCGAAAGCGGTGGCGAAACCGGATCTCAAAAATACCCCTGTGATGGAGAACAGCTAATGAGCATCAAATTAATTGCGGTCGACATGGATGGCACATTTTTAAGCGACCAAAAAACCTATAACCGTGAGCGGTTTATGGCGCAATACCGTCAAATGAAAGAACAAGGGATCCGCTTTGTCGTCGCCAGCGGCAACCAGTATTACCAGCTCATCTCCTTTTTCCCTGAACTGGCCAATGAAATCTCATTTGTCGCTGAAAACGGCGGTTGGGTAGTCAGTGAAGGGAAAGATATTTTTAACGGTGAACTGGCAAAAGATGATTTCAAGGCCATCGTGGCTCATCTGTTGACCCGTACGGACATCGACATTATTGCCTGCGGTAAAAACAGCGCCTATACGCTCAAAAAATACAGCGATAAGCATAAATCCGTTTCCGCCATGTACTATCATCGTCTTGAATTTGTAGATAATTTTGACAATCTCAACGACGTTTTTTTCAAATTTGGACTGAATATTTCAGACGATCGTATCCCGCAGGTGCAGGCCGATCTCCATGAGGCAATTGGCGATATCATGGTACCGGTGCACACCGGCTACGGCAGCATCGATTTAATTATTCCAGGTGTGCATAAGGCAAACGGTCTGCGCCTGCTGCAACAACGCTGGAATATTAGCGACGACGAGGTTGTTGTGTTTGGCGATGGCGGAAATGATATTGAGATGCTGCGTCAGGCGGGATTTAGTTTCGCAATGGCCAACGCTCACGAACCGGTTGTCCAGGCGGCAAAATATCGCGCGGGATCGAACAACGAAGAGGGTGTGCTGGATGTTATCGACCGCGTATTAAAAAACGAAGCGCCGTTTACGCATTAACGCCTCAGCACAGACGGCAACAAAATGATGATATGATCTATTCATAATCCGCCTCAAATTAACCCCACTGGATTATTACCTCCAGTGATTACTTCAGGCGAGCGGATCATGAAGAAAAGTGTACTGATGGCGACATTGTTGCTGGGTTTTGCGGGGACTTCATTTGCGCAAAGCGTTACCGTGGATGTACCAAGCGGTTATAAAGTGGTGGTCGTGCCCTCTTCCGTCAGCGTTCCGCAGGCGGTCAGCGTGACGACCGCGCCGCAAACGGTGTATGTTGCGCCGGCACCTGCCCCGGCCCCGGTCTATCGCGCGCATCCTTATGCGCGACATGTTGCCAGCGTAGGTGAAGGGATGATCATCGAACATCAGATTGACGATCACCACTAAGTTTTGCGAAGCCCGGGCAACCGGGCTTCAGCCTTCCCGGGAATTCCCTACCCGTTTATCTTTCAGAAAGATAACCATCAATATCAGCCACAGTACGCCGCTTGTCAGATTAAACAGGCTGAACAAGCCGTTTCCTCCCAGCAGATAAGCATGTTTGCTCAACTCAATACCGACGGTAAAAATCAGCATCTGCAACATGCCCATAGCGGCAGAAACCGTCCCCTTACTCATTTCACTGGCAAACAACGTCAGGCGGACCAGCCCCGCATTCGCCACGCCAATGCCAAACGCATAGAGACTCAAACCCGCCGTCATCCACAAATACGCATGGGATGACACTACCGTGGCCGCCGCGGCAATCACCAGCCCGACGGCGATAGGCCAGCCACCCATGATAATCAGCGAACGCACGGTCTTGCGCGAAGTCAGACGCGCCAGCACCAGATTACCGGCAATCAGCGCCCCAAAAATCGGCACCTGCAGCAGGCCATATTCGTAACTGCTGAGGTGTTCACCGCTGATGATAATAATCGGCGACTGGGCAATCCACGCCAGTAACGGCAGGCTGACAAAACCTAATGCCAGCGCGCCGGCAACAAAACGCCCATTTTTTAGCACCAGCTTATAATCTTTACCCAGATCTTTAATGGACAGCTTTTCACCAAGCCGGGTCGCTGTTTCCGGCATCGCGCGTTGCAGGCCAAAGAAGGAGATAGCTGCGAGAGCGGCAAACAGAATAAACATCCCTTCCCACGGCAGAACATGTACCCAGGCCGCGCCAACTAGCGGTCCCAGCAGCGGCGCAATCAGCGCCACGTTTGCCATCAACGCGGTAATTTTTATACACACCGCTTCCTCAAAGGATTCCTGAATTGCGGCGTAACCCACCGCGCCAATAAAGCACAGGCTTATCCCCTGCAAGAAACGCAGAAAAGTAAATTGCTCAATATTCTGTGCCAGCAGAGTCGCAAGGCAGGTCACAATGAACCAGATTACGCCGGTTAACATTACAGGGCGACGACCAATACGATCCGACAGCGGCCCTAACAGCCACTGTAAAAACATGCCACCCGCCAGATAGGCAGTCATGGAAGTGGGTACCCAGTCTAATCCGGCCTGATATTGCTCCACCACGGCCAACATTCCAGGTTGGATCATATCGTTACCGATATAAGTAGAGAATTCGTAAAGCACCAGACAGAGAGGGAAAAGTAATGCCTGACGCCCCAACCGGGCGCCTGAAGATAAACGGTTTTGCATGCAGTCTCTTAGCAAATGAAAAAACGCGCAAAGTGTAATAAATGCGCCGTACCGGTGATAGTGAATTATGTGATTTGAAAGCAAAATGCGCACATTTTTACATTCATTTGCCCAAGAACATTTTGCTTTAAGGTTAATTTAAGTTGAGGCCGCTATCATGCTCATTAAGTCTCATTAATTGTCTTAAAAATAGTCATTTAGCAGACAAATAAGACAAGACCGCTTTTTATCCTGTAACAGCAATTTTATGCTCTCCCCCTATGGGCCTTTTAACGAGTACACTGAGTCTGGACGTTATGCTGGAAAATCTTAATAATTCGCTGTTTTACCTGATCAACGCAACGCCGGACTCTGCGCAATGGGCTATTTCGCTCGCCATATTTATTGCCAAAGATTTAATCAGCATTGTCCCGCTGTTAGCGGTTATTCTCTGGCTTTGGGGACCGCGCGCTCAGGTTACTCTCCAGCGCCAGTTGGTCATAAAAATGGCGATAGCGCTGGCAGTTGGCCTGACTATTTCATGGCTGATGGGGCATCTGTTCCCCCACGATCGTCCGTTCGTTAACCACATCGGGTACAACTTCCTCCACCATGCGGCGGATGACTCTTTCCCGAGCGATCACGGCACGGTTATCTTTACTTTTGCTCTGGCTTTCCTGTTCTGGCATCGCCTGTGGACTGGCGCGCTGCTGATGGTTGTCGCCGTGGCGATTGCCTGGTCGCGCGTATACCTTGGCGTACACTGGCCGCTGGATATGCTGGGCGGATTCCTGGCTGGGCTGATCGGCTGCCTGAGCGCCCAGATGATCTGGCAACGGTTCGGCGCGCCCCTGTACTTCGGCTTGCAGACCTGCTATCGCACCTGTTTCGCTCTGCCCATCCGTAAAGGCTGGGTGCGTGACTAACCCACGGTAAAAAGAGTAGTATTAGGCGCAATACGAGCACTTATACTACTCTCCAGGGGAACTATGGAAACTCGACGCGACGAGCGTATTGGTCAGTTGCTACAGGCGCTGAAACGCAGCGATAAATTACACCTCAAAGAAGCCGCGACGCTGCTGGGCGTATCTGAGATGACCATTCGTCGCGACCTGAATAATAACAATGCGCCTGTCGTCTTACTCGGGGGCTATATTGTTCTGGAGCCCCGCAGCGCCAACCACTATTTAATCAGCGATCAAAAATCCCGTCTGGTTGATGAAAAACGCCGTGCCGCCCAGCAGGCGGCGAGCCTCGTGCAGGCGCATCAGACCATCTTTTTCGACTGCGGCACGACGACGCCGTGGATTATTGAGGCTATCGACAATGAACTGCCTTTTACCGCAATTTGCTACTCGCTGAATACGTTTCTGGTGTTGCAGGAAAAACCGCAGTGCCGCGTCATTCTGTGTGGCGGGGAATTTCATGCCAGTAACGCCATATTCAAACCGCTCGATTTCCAGGAAACACTGAATAATCTGTGCCCGGATATCGCCTTTTATTCCGCGGCAGGTGTGCACATTGAGAAAGGCGCGACCTGTTTTAATCTGGAAGAATTAGCGGTGAAACACTGGGCAATGTCGATGGCGCAGCATCACGTTCTGGTGGTCGACCACAGCAAGTTTGGGAAGGTACGTCCTGCGAGGATGGGGGAATTAAAACGCTTTGATACCATCATCAGTGATAGCCGCCCCGACGATGAGTTTGTTGAATACGCCAAGGCGCAACGCATAAAGCTGTTGTATTAGGTGATACTGCCGGACAGCGATGTTAGCGCCATCCGGCAATCGTTTAGATTAAGAGAACCAGCCGCCAAACCACTGGTGGAACTTCATCATCACAAAATCCCACATCCGGCTAAAGAAACCACCTTCTTCCACTGCTTCCATCACCATCAACGGACGCTGCTCGATAGATTTACCGTTCAACTGGAAGTTGATAGTCCCCACAACCTGCCCCTTTTTCAGCGGCGCGGTTAACTGTGGCTCGGTTAGCGTAAAGCTAGCTTTCAGGTTCTTAAGCTGACCGCGCGGGATGGTTACCGAACCCGCTTCCCCAGCACCCAAATTGACTTCGCTCTTATCACCAAACCAGACGCGCTGAGTCACGAAGGTGGCATCCGGTTTAATCGGCGTAACGGTTTCAAAGAAGCGGAAACCCCAGGTCAGCAGCTTTTCGGATTCATTAAAACGAATGCGGTCGGTTTTCGCCCCCAGCACCACGGAGATCAGGCGCATATCGCCCTGGGTCGCGGAAGCGACGAGGTTATAACCCGCGCCCGCCGTGGTACCGGTTTTCATTCCGTCCACGTTCAGATTGGTGCTCCACAACAGACGGTTGCGGTTCGGCTGGCGAATTTTATTAAAGGTAAACTCTTTCTCTTTGTGGATAGCGTACTCTTCGGGCACATCGTGGATTAACGCCTTGCCGAGCAACGCCATATCACGCGCGGTACTGAACTGCCCTGCCGCATCCAGGCCATGCACCGTCTGGAACGTGGTATTGGTCAGTCCCAGTTTTTTCGCGTAACCGTTCATCAGACCGATGAAGGACTCCTGACTCCCGGCAACGTAATCAGCGAGTGCAATACAGGCATCATTACCAGACTGAATGATAACGCCTTTGTTCAGATCGGATACCGCAACCTGATCGCCAGGTTTGAGGAACATAACCGACGAACCGCGCAGGGCCGGATTACCGGTCGCCCAGGCATCTTTGCCCACGGTGACCATGTCGTTGAGGTTAATTTTTCCGGCCTTCAGCGCCTGACCGACCACATAGCTGGTCATGATTTTGGTCAGACTGGCAGGATCCAGTTTCTCATCAGCATTACCTTCCGCCAGCACCTTGCCGCTGGCGTAATCCATCAGGATCCATGCACGCGCGTCCACGCTCGGAGGAGCCGTGGGTTGCTCCGCCGCCTGTACGGTCGGTGCCAAAAGGATTAAGAGTGCAGAACCAGCAGCAAAGCTGCGAAGTGAAGAGAAGTATTGCGTCATAAATGCCACCCGAGTATCCATTCTAAAAAACCACGTCATACCACACCGTGTTTACACAAAACTGGCCAGACAACCTCGGCCAACCCATTGCAGAAAAAGTCTGATGGATGACGTGTAAAATAAGTGCGGTGAGTAATAACGCACTAACGAGCTTAAAGAAACCGTAAGTTGGTAAAGTTTTTAAAGTTTATGCAATAACGCAGCGCAGCGCTGCCCCTGGCACGATTTTTTTAGACGTTGTTGCGTAAATATTAGGTTTCCCCCACCATGTGAGCTAGTCAGATGGCATCTGCAGCCATAAGCTGCTCAATTAATTTGCGGGGTTACTATGATTACACTGTGGGGTCGCAATAACTCGACCAACGTAAAAAAAGTATTGTGGACGCTCGAAGAACTGGAACTGCCGTATAACCAAATTCTGGCAGGCGGGCAGCATGGCGGTAACCGCGATGCCGACTATCTGGCGATGAACCCGAACGGGTTGGTCCCACTGCTACGCGATGATGAAACAGACGTTATCCTGTGGGAATCCAATACCATTGTCCGTTATCTGGCGGCGCAGTACAGGCAAAAGCGTTTGTGGATTGAGGCACCTGCCGCGCGTGCCGTCGGCGAAAAATGGATGGATTGGGCGAACCAGACGCTGAGTCCTGCGCACCGGGTCATCTTATTTGGTCTGGTCAGAACGCCAGCCGATCAACGCGACATGGCAGCCATTGAGGCAAGTATTCAGGTTTGCGATAACCTGTTTGCTATTCTGGATAACGCGCTGGCGGACCAGCCGTGGTTCTCCGGGGCGGAATTTGGCACGGCGGATATCGCCATTGCGCCATTCATCTATAACCTGTTCAACGTTGGTTTGACATGGACCCCGCGTCCACACCTGGAACGCTGGTATCAGCAACTGACGGAACGCCCGGCATTTCAAAAAGTGGTGATGATCCCGGTCAGTTAATCAGCTCAGGGACTCACTTTCAATAATTCCCCGTCGGACTCGTCGGTTAACACGTACAAATAGCCGTCTGGTCCGACGCGCACATCGCGGATCCGCTGTCCCCTTTCCTGCAACAGGCGCCCCTCTTCGGTGACCGTATTCCCTTTGACGCTCAGCACGATCACCTCTTTATCTTTCAACGCGCCGATAAACAGCTTCTGCCGCCACTGCGGGAAGGTATCGCTATTGTAAAAAGCCATTCCGCTGACTGCCGGTGACTTTTCCCAGTAAAAGATAGGCTGTTCTGTACCCGCAACAATTTGCCCCTTGGCTTCGGGAATTTTGAGACCACTATAGTTAATCCCCCAGGTTGCGATCGGCCAACCGTAGTTTTTGCCTCTTGCGGGGATATTGATTTCATCGCCTCCGCGCGGACCATGCTCATTGAGCCACAGCGCATCGCTCCACGGATTCATTGCCATACCTTGTGGATTACGGATGCCATACGACCAAATTTCTGCCCGCGCCCCCGACTGATTCACAAACGGATTATCCGGCGGCGTTTTGCCCTCGTCGGTCAGACGTACCACCTTGCCCTGCAATTTATTTAGATCCTGGGCGGTTGCACGTTGGTTATTCTCACCCAGGCCGATAAACAGATAGCCATGACCATCAAACACCATGCGCCCACCAAAATGGTTTCCGGTTGAGAGCTTCGGCTGTTGGCGAAAAACGGTCTGGAACGCTTGCAGGTGTTTGAGATCGTCGCTCAGTCGTCCGTAACCTACCGCCGTGCCGGCTTTACCCTCACTGTCGGCTTCAGCGAAGCTGAGCCACACTCGCCGGGATCGTTCAAAGTCAGGCGCTAACGCCACATCCAACAATCCTCCCTGACCATTCGCCCAGACTTTAGGTACGCCGGTCAGCGGGTCGGAAAGTCCCTTATCAGGCTGCCAGAGTCGAAGCTGGCCGCCTTTAAGGGTAATTAACATACCGCGATTATCGGGTAAAAAAGCCAGCGACCACGGGTGATCAAGTTTGGTTTGCAGCACCTCCACCTTTACCGCGGCGGCATAAGAGGAAAATAGCGCAAGTGGGATAGCACAGAGAAAGAGTTGACGCATAACACCTCCTGAATGGCTCTGCATAAAGCGTAGCCAGCAGGGGGAATTATCCCGCTACATTTACATAATCTTAACGAAAAGGGGGAGCGCCCTCCCCCTGATTCAGACGTGTTCCAGCGTTGGATAAGATTGCAAACACTGGATGCTCAGCGTCAGCGTTGTCAGGCAGTTTTCCAGTTTATCTGCGTTAACGGCAATAAAAGTTGGACAATCGTGATGTCCACTCATAAGACAAACAGCGGCGGCGGCTAACGCCCCTTCAGCACGATGAAGGGCATTCCACTCTTCCTGATCAAGATGCATACCGTGAAGCTGTGATTGCTCGTGCAGTTCGCGATTCAGCACAAAAAAATTATCACGCAGACGATCGCTCTCGCTGACTGACATGTAGCCTTTCGCTTTTCTCAACAGCAGATAAGCGGCAAGTTCGATACGGGCGTTTATCAATTTGTTGAGAAGATCGGTTCTCAGTCTGTCAACAACCATACTTTGTTCCTCCTCTTTCCAACCATGGTGCAACTTAATAGTATGGTTGTTTTTTGAACAAATAGATGTCCTACATCAACAAAGCTCAATTGATTAACATAATTTACAATGTTACAACTCCAGGCGATGCGCTTAGCGAAAATGGTCAGTTTCCCGCTGGCATGACATTTTTTGCTATACCTGATGTGATTACTGCCGTAGTGCTGATTATGAGGGGTCTATGTCGAAAGCAAATGATGCAGAGAAAATTCGCACACTATCAAAAATTGATCTCAATCTGCTGACGATTTTCTGTTTGATCTATAGCGTAGGCAGCATCTCCCGAGTCGCTGATATGTTGAATATCTCACCCTCTGCCGTCAGCCAGTCCTTGAGAAAACTGCGCGAAATGATGGGGGATAATCTGTTTGTCCGCAGCGGAAATGCGCTGTTACCGACGGTCTACTCTGATGAGCTGTATGATAATACGATCCCTATTATCGACAAACTGTCGTTGCTAATGCCGCTTTCCACGCCTGCCGCCAAAAAAAGGCTAACGCTCTATACGGAATCTTTTATATCCCCTATCGTCATTCCCGATGTTACCGCGAGAATAATCGATACCGACGCCGATATCAGTCTCCTGCACCTCACCGCCGACCTGAATGAACAGAGCATTATTGAGTTATTGAATATGCGCCAGGCGGATGTCGTTTTTTCAACTTTTTCCGTTGAGTCAGCAAGCCTTTCATGCCAGAAAATATGCGATATGCGCCTGGTACTGGTAGCGTCGCAGAATAATGCTTTATACGGTAGTTCCATTAGCGAAGCACAATTCAGAAACGCGAACCTGGTGGGTTATAATACCAAGAATGAAAAAATCATTTACCATCGCAGTATTGTGGATAAAAAATTCAGATCCGGGGATCGCTGCCTGCTGACCTCATCATTTACGGCGATACTGACGATTGTGTCCAATACCCATTGTATAGGGGTGATCCCGGAAAAGGTGTTTGCAACACATGCTCATCTGTATGGGCTGAAAAAAATAAACACGCCGTTTCCCCTGCCGCAATTCAGTGTGTTTGCTTCATCGCGCAAAGACAGCAATACCCATAAGATCCTCTCCCCCATTCTGGCCGATTTGCAAACCGCCTCCCTGTTATGAAAACCAGGGAGGCTCAGCGTTGGGAAAATTGCTATACGTGAATTTTAGCTATGCGCCAGATATGATCAGCATATTCCTGCACCGTTCTGTCAGATGAGAAATACCCCATGTTGGCAATATTGTGCAACGTCCTGGTCGTCCACTCCCGGGGAGTTCGATACAGCTCATCCACCGCATCCTGACAGTTCACATAGCTGCGGTAATCCGCCAACACCTGATAGTTGTCGCCAAAATTGATTAATGAATCCAGCACGTCTCTGTAACGTCCGGGCTCCTGCGGGCTGAACATACCCGTACCGATTTGCGTCAGCGCCTGGTGCAATTCCTCATCATTTTCAAAGATGCGTCGCGGGTCATAGCCATCGCGTCGTAAGGCTTCAACCTGATTAGCCGTATTACCAAAGATGAAGATATTATCTTCCCCAACGTATTCGCGCATTTCAATATTCGCGCCGTCGAGCGTACCGATGGTCAACGCGCCATTCATACCA
Source organism: Citrobacter sp. wls615 (assembly GCF_005281355.1). Taxonomy (NCBI): domain Bacteria; kingdom Pseudomonadati; phylum Pseudomonadota; class Gammaproteobacteria; order Enterobacterales; family Enterobacteriaceae; genus Citrobacter; species Citrobacter sp. wls615. The sequence continues at coordinate 26,603 of NZ_SZXM01000045.1, forward strand.
AACTTCATATTGCTGGTCCCGGAGGCTTCCGTCCCGGCCAGGGAAATTTGCTCTGACAGATCGGCAGCAGGAATAATTAGCTGTGCGAGACTGACGCTGTAATCCGGGATGAAAACCACCTTTAGTTTGCCGCCTGTTTGCGGGTCATTGTTGACTAACTGCGCCACATCATTAATTAAGCGGATAATTTGCTTCGCCATGTAATAAGACGAGGCGGCTTTTCCGGCAAAAATATTCACCCGTGGAACCCAGTTGGCATCCGGCGCGGCTTTAATCCGGTTATAGCGCGTGATCACATGCAGCACATTCATAAGCTGCCGCTTGTATTCGTGAATACGTTTCACCTGCACATCAAACAGCGCATCAGGATCCACCACCACGCCGTAATGGGCGGCAATATGTTGCGCCAATCGCTGCTTATTTTCATACTTCGCCCGGCGCACCGCCTCATTCACCGTCGGATAATCTATGTATTGCTTTAACTCGCCCAATTGCATTAATTTGGTCCGCCAGCTTTCGCCAATATTCTCATCCAGCACATTGGCAAGCGGAGGATTAGCCAACGCCAGCCAACGCCGCGCCGTGACACCATTGGTTACGTTGGTGAAACGCAGAGGAAAGATACGCGCAAAATCAGCAAACAGAGAGTCGGTCATCAGCTTTGAATGCAACGCCGACACGCCATTTACCTTATGACTGACAACCACCGCCAGCCAGGCCATGCGCACCACGCGCCCATTAGATTCATCAATCAGCGATACGCGCTGCAGCAGTTTGCTATCATCGCGATAGCGCTCCTGTAACGTCTTCAGGAAGCGGTCGTTAATCTCAAAAATAATCTGCAAATGACGCGGTAAAAGTCGACTTAGCATTTCTACCGGCCAGGTTTCCAGCGCCTCGCTCATCAACGTATGGTTGGTATAAGAAAAAATCTGACAGGTCACGTCAAACGCGTTATCCCAACTAAACTGGTGATGATCAATCAACAAACGCATCAGCTCTGGGATCGCCAGCACCGGATGCGTATCATTGAGGTGGATAGCGATTTTATCGGCCAGATTATCGTATGTGCGGTGCAACTGATAATGACGGCTCAGGATGTCCTGAATCGTGGCCGAGGCCAGGAAATAGGCCTGGCGTAAACGCAGTTCACGTCCTGCATCGGTCGAATCATCAGGGTACAAAACTCGCGAGATCCTCTCGAAGTGATATTTGTTTTCCACTTCCGTAGCAAAGTCTTCCTGCTGATTCAGTTTGCCCGCATTGACCTCACTATTTACCTGAACGTTCCACAACCGCAATGTATTGGTGGTGTCCGTCGCATAGCCGGGAATAATCTGGTCATGGGCCACCGCCAGAATATCTTCAGTTTCTAGCCAGCGGGTTTTATTCCCTTCTTGTTGCAGTCGCCCGCCAAAGCGCACTTTATAATGCGTATTATGACGTTTGAATTCCCACGGATTACCGTATTCTAACCAATAGTCCAGCGACTCTTTTTGCACGCCATCAACGATATTTTGTTTAAACATACCGTAGTTATAGCGAATGCCGTAACCGCATCCCGGCAGGCCAAGCGTTGCCAGAGAATCAAGGAAACAAGCCGCCAGTCGTCCGAGACCACCATTTCCAAGTCCGGGATCATTTTCCTCGTCAATTAGCTCTTCCAGTTCCAGCCCCATTGCCTCAAGCGCGCTTCTGACTTCTTCGTAAATACCTAACGAGAGCAACGCATTAGACAGCGTACGGCCAATTAAAAATTCCATCGACAGATAATAAACCTGGCGCGCATCCTGAGAGAATTGTGCCCGATTAGAACGGTGCCAGCGCTCGACCATTCGATCGCGTACCGCATATAACGTCGCATTAAGCCACTCCCGTTTCGTGGCGATAGCGGGATCTTTGCCAATAGTAAATAAAAGCTTATTAGCAATATCATCTCTCAGTTTATCAACATCAGAGTCCGCCGCGAGCGGTAGTGGCGAAATATACATATTAACGTTACCTTTCAAATTTTGCAGGATGGGTAATAGACAGGTGAATTATTTAAACTCTGGGTTTGCGAGCGTCAGTTTTTTGCCGAATAATTTCATGACTGGCGATAAACGTTAATTCTGTCATTAATACACGCCAACTTAAGCCTGTAGCCAGTGAGATATAATATAAACTCACATCATTAGCATAAAGAGTTTTAGCCATTTCAAGTTTCGACTGCAAAACAATATCTTTCAAATTTAACCTCATTAATAACGCTCGACGAGATAAAATTTATGCTAATTAATTTCTACAGCCAAGAAGTGACACTTAAAGCCGGAATTAGACTCGCTAAACACCTTCCGCCAACCGATCCACTATTTATAGGTATTGGTCTTTATTCTCCCGGTCTTATGCCGATCAGATATAGATGTACCGTGACGGCATCTGTATAATCCCCCGATTACGAGCAATGTACAGTATAAGAAAATGGCAAAAATTGGTTTTATATCACTAGGTTGTCCGAAAAACCTCGTCGATTCTGAGCGCATCCTGACCGAACTTCGTACCGAAGGCTATGATGTTGTGCCAAGCTACGACGACGCGGATATGGTTATCGTTAACACCTGCGGCTTTATCGACAGCGCGGTTCAGGAGTCCCTGGAAGCAATCGGTGAAGCGTTGAACGAAAACGGCAAGGTGATCGTTACCGGCTGTCTGGGCGCGAAAGTCGATCAGATCCGTGAAGTCCACCCGAAAGTGCTGGAAATCACCGGTCCGCACAGCTATGAACAGGTTCTGGAGCACGTTCACCACTATGTGCCAAAACCAAAGCATAACCCGTTCCAGAGTCTGGTTCCTGAGCAGGGCGTCAAGCTGACTCCGCGCCATTATGCCTATCTGAAAATTTCTGAAGGCTGCAACCACCGCTGCACGTTCTGCATTATTCCCTCAATGCGTGGCGATCTGGTGAGCCGTCCGATCGGCGACGTTCTCAGCGAAGCCAAGCGTCTGGTAGATGCGGGCGTGAAAGAGATACTGGTCATTTCTCAGGATACCTCCGCGTACGGCGTGGATGTGAAGCATCGCACCGGTTTCCATAACGGCGAGCCGGTCAAAACCAGCATGGTTGATTTGTGCGAACAGTTATCAAAACTGGGGATCTGGACGCGTCTGCATTACGTCTATCCCTACCCGCACGTTGATGACGTAATCCCGCTGATGGCGGAAGGTAAAATCCTGCCGTATCTGGACATCCCGCTGCAGCATGCCAGCCCGCGTATTCTTAAACTGATGAAACGCCCAGGCTCCGTGGACAGACAGCTGGCGCGCATCAAACAGTGGCGTGAAATCTGCCCTGAACTGACGCTGCGCTCCACTTTCATTGTTGGTTTCCCGGGTGAAACGGAAGAAGACTTCCAGATGTTGCTCGACTTCCTGAAGGAAGCGCGTCTGGATCGCGTGGGCTGCTTTAAATACAGCCCGGTAGAAGGCGCTGGCGCTAATGACCTGCCGGATCAAATCCCGGAAGAGGTGAAAGAAGAACGCTGGAATCGCTTTATGCAATTGCAACAGCAGATCTCTGCTGAACGTTTGCAGGAGAAAGTGGGCCGCGAGATTCTGGTCATCGTTGATGAAGTTGACGAAGAAGGCGCAATTGGTCGTAGCATGGCTGATGCTCCGGAAATCGACGGCGCGGTATATCTGAATGGTGAAACCAAGGTGAAACCTGGCGATATCATCCGCGTGAAAGTCGAAAACGCAGATGAATACGATCTGTGGAGCACCCGCGTTTAATTAAGCGCAACCCAACGTAGGCCGGATAAGGCATTTATGCCGCATCCGGCAATGCCTGATGGCGACGCTGAAGCGTCTTATCAGGCCTACGGTTTACCCTTTTATTTTCGGGTCCAGCGCGTCGCGCAGACCATCTCCCAGTAAGTTAAACGCCAGCACCGTCAGGAATATCGCTACCGCCGGGAAAATCGCCACGTGCGGCGCGATCACCATATCAGCGCGCGCTTCATTAAGCATTGCCCCCCACTCAGGCGTTGGCGGCTGTGCGCCTAATCCCAGAAATGACAGGCTCGCGGCAGAGATGATCGACGTGCCAATTCGCATGGTAAAAAAGACCACGATCGATGAAACCGTACCCGGCAGGATATGGTTAAAAATGATGGTCGTATCGCTGGCACCAATACTGCGCGCAGACTCAATAAACGTCTGTTGCTTCAGCACCAGCGTATTCCCGCGCACCAGGCGCGCGAAGGCCGGAATGGAGAAAATGGCCACGGCAATAATCACGTTCGCAATACCGCTGCCCAGCACGGCGACCACGGCTATCGCCAGCAATATCCCCGGAAAGGCGAACAGCACATCGCAGATTCGCATAATCAGTCGATCCCACCAGCCTGCGTAGTATCCCGCCAGCAGACCCAGCACTGTGCCAATCGCCGCGCCAATAAACACGGCAAAGACCCCTGCCGCCAGCGAGATTTGCGCGCCAACCAGCACGCGGCTAAAGATATCCCGTCCCAGTGAGTCAACGCCAAACCAGTGCAGCATCGACGGTCCATCATTCAAACGGTCATAATCGAAGTAATTCTCGGCATCAAATGGCGTCAGCCAGCGGGCAAAAATCGCCAGCATGATCAGGAGCAATACAAACAATCCAGCGAACATCGCCATGTGCTGTCGACGGAAACGACGCCAGAACTCATGCCACGGTGTGCGTATCTGCTCTGGCTTAACAAGAGGCATCGCATTTAAAATCGCCTGTCGGCGCCAGTTAAAAAATCGCATCCTTACTTGTACCTGATAGCCGGATTAATGGCGGCGTAGAGCACATCCACCACTAAGTTAATAAGAATAAATTCCAGAGAAAACAACAGTACCTCAGCCTGAATCACCGGGTAGTCGCGCATTTCGACGGAGTCCACCAACAGTCGCCCAAGCCCAGGCCAGTTGAACACCTTCTCAACCACAATAGAGCCGCCGAGCAAAAAGCCAAACTGTAGCCCCATCATGGTGACAACCGGGATCATCGCATTACGCAGACCATGTTTTAACACCACCCAGGTTTCACTCACCCCTTTAGCCCGCGCGGTGCGCATATAGTCTTCGCTGAGCACATCCACGAACGAGGCGCGAGTAAACCGTGCTAACACCGCAGCCACCGCCGCGCCCAGCGTAATAGACGGGAGGATATAGTGCAGCCAGGTGTCGGCGCCAACGGTGGGTAACCAACCGAGCTCAACGGAGAATATCTGCATCAGCAGCATGCCGAGCGCAAACGCCGGGAACGAGATCCCGGTGACCGCCAGCGTCATACTCAATCTGTCCGGCCAGCGATTGCGCCATACGGCAGCAATAATCCCCGCTGTCATGCCGAACAATACCGCCCACGCCATACTGGCAATAGTCAGCCATAGTGATGGCATAAAACGGCTGGCTATCTCTTCGGAAACCGGGCGACGAGAAACCATCGAGGTCCCAAAATCGCCTTGCAACACGTTGGTCATGTAATGCCAGAACTGAACATGCAGCGGCTGGTCCAGACCCAGCTGCTTGCGCACCAGTTCGATCACCTCAGCGTCAGCTTCCGGTCCTGCAATCAGCCGGGCCGGATCGCCGGGTAGCAGGTGAACAAATAAAAATACCAGCACCGCAACAATCAACAGAGTTGGAATCAACCCCAGCAGGCGCTTGAAAACATAGTTAAGCATCACGCTCCCTTCGCCGGCCCCTACGCTTCGGGGCCGAATGAATAGCTTATTTTAAATCCGCATCATCAAAGCTAAATCCGGTATCCGGCATGATCCAGAATCCGGTCAACCTGGTGCTGTGCGCCGAAATCAGTTTTTCCACTACCAGCGGGATCCACGGCGACTCTTTCCAGATAATATCCTGCGCATCTTTGTACAGCTTCGCTTTCTGCGCTGGATCGTTGGTTTGCAAAGCCGCAGCGAGATCACTGTCCACCTGCTTATTGCTGTAGAACGCCGTGTTAAACAGGGTTGGCGGCCAGTTTTGTGATGCAAACAGCGGCGACAGCGCCCAGTCCGCTTCGCCTGTAGACGCAGACCAGCCGGTGTAGAACATCCGCACTCCGCTCTCTTTCTGCGCTTTACCTTCAACTTCCGCCGCACGCTGACCAGCGTCCATCGCCGTTACCTGAGCCTTAATGCCAACCTGCGCCAGCTGCTGCTGGGTAAATTGCAACACTTTCTGTGCAGTACTGTGGTTATGCGAAGACCACAGCGTGGTGGTAAAACCATTAGGGTAGCCTGCTTCTTTCAGCAGTTCGCGCGCTTTCGCCGGGTCGTACGGCCATGGCGTATAGCTTTGCGCATAGGCTATCGACGGTGGGAGAACGCCGGTTGCCGGCGTCGCGTAACCGGCAAAAGCCACTTTCACCAGCGCCTGGCGGTTGATGGCATAATTCAGAGCTTCACGCACCTTCGGGTTGTCGAACGGTTTTTGCGTGACGTTCATGCTGATATAACGCTGCATAATAGACGGACTGGCCACCAGTTCCAGGTTTTTGTTCTTCGCCAGTAACGCCGCCTGCTCGTAAGGGATTGGGAAGGCAAACTGCGCTTCCCCGGTCTGTAACATGGCCGCACGCGTATTGTTGTCGGTCACCGGACGCCAGGTAATCGTATCCAGCTTTGGCAGCCCCTGCTGCCAGTAACCTGCGAACTTCTTAACCTTCACAAAATCTGTCTGATTCCAGGTATCAAGCTGATACGGCCCGGTTCCAACAGGATGAAAACCAATCTCCTTACCGTATTTCTCCAGCGCAGCGGGAGAAATCATCGCCGTTGCCGGATGCGCCAGAATATTGATAAAGGCAGAGAACGGCTGTTTCAGCGTAATCTTCACCGTCGACGGATCGACGACTTCGGTTTTATCGATATTCTTATACAGGTTGTAGCGTTTCAGATGGTTTTCTGGGTTACTGGCCCGATCGAGGTTAGCTTTTACCGCATCGGCATTGAAGTCAGTACCATCCTGAAACTTCACACCCTGGCGCAGCTTAAGGGTATAGGTCAGCCCATCATCAGAAACCGTATAACTCTCCGCGAGCACATTTTTCAGCTTCATCTCTTTATCAAGACCAAACAGCCCCTGATAAAACGACTTCGCTACCGCCTGCGACAACGTGTCATTCGCGTCATAGGGATCGAGCGTCGTGAAATTGGATCCCACCGCCACCACCACATCTTTGGCGGCCCAGCCAGGCGATGCAGCCAGTGCAGAGGCCACTCCCACAGCAACCAGCCATTTTCGAGCAACAATTTTTGTCATGTTATTCTCCTTAAACCCTGCCTGCCTGTTATAAACGCGAAAGCGCATTTTCTGGTTGCCCACGCGCAACATAATGCCCCGGACCAACTAACTGGAGCGAAACGGGGGAAATTTCTTCGCCACGTTTGCGAATATTGCTGGGGATATCGTCCGACAACAGCACGCGCTGGGGACGGTGATGCGATGGATCGGCGACCGGAACTGCCGCCATCAGCTTGCGAGTGTACGGATGTTGCGGATTTTCAAACACCGCCCGCCGGGTGCCTATCTCAACGATCTGTCCCAGATACATGACCGCCACACGGTGACTGATCCGTTCCACCACCGCCATATCGTGAGAAATAAACAGGTATGCGATACCCAATTCTCGCTGCAGGTCGAGCATCAGGTTGATGATTTGCCCACGAATTGAAACATCCAGCGCCGAGACAGATTCATCAGCAATAATCACTTTGGGATTGAGCGCCAATGCCCGTGCAATACAGATGCGCTGACGCTGACCGCCGGAAAACTCGTGCGGATAGCGCCAGGCATGCTCAGGCAGCAAGCCTACACGTTCCAACAGCCATGCAACCCGTTTTGCCGCCGCATCACCTTGCAGTAATCCATGCACCCGTAACGGCTCTAAAATGGAATATCCCACCGTCTGGCGAGGATCGAGCGATGCATAAGGGTCCTGGAAGATAAACTGAATATCGCGGCGCAGCGGCTGCAGTTTGCTGGCGGCCAGGGTATCAATACGCTGTCCGTTGAAGATGATCTCTCCACGCTGAGACTCAACCAGGCGCAACAACGCCCGCCCGGTGGTGGACTTGCCGCAGCCCGACTCGCCCACCAGCGAGAGCGTTTCTCCTGGCCACAGGTCAAAGCTAACGTTTTCCACCGCGTGCACCTCACGGGTTACCCGGTTAAGAATGCCGCTGCGCAGAGGAAAACGCGTCACCAGATTGCGCACCCGTAGGATAGGCTCGCCTTCAACCACGGTGTCCTGCTCGGTTTGCGGTTCGACATGACTGGGATCGTGTAAAGAAATAAGTGGAAAACGGCGCGGATACGCTTGTCCGCTCATGGAGCCAAGCTGCGGTACGGCTGCCAGCAGCGCTTTAGTATAGGGATGCTGGGGAGCATGAAAGATCTGCTCAACGCTACCGGTTTCTACCGCCTCACCCTGATACATCACCAGCACACGGTCGGCAATATCCGCCACCACCCCCATATCGTGGGTAATAAAGATCACCCCCATCGACATATCCTGTTGCAACACTTTTATCAGTTGCAGGATCTGCGCCTGAATAGTGACATCCAGCGCGGTGGTCGGCTCATCGGCAATCAGTACCGCAGGGCGGCACGACAGCGCCATAGCGATCATCACGCGCTGGCGCATGCCGCCGGAAAGCTGGTGTGGATAGCGCGATAAAATCGCCTTCGCCTCAGGAATACGGACCTGATCGAGCATCCGTTTAGCTTCCAGCATCGCCTCTTCATGACTGGCCCCCTGGTGTAAGCGGATAGACTCGGCGATCTGCTCACCCACGGTAAACACCGGATTAAGCGATGTCATTGGCTCCTGAAAGATCATCGCGATATCCGCGCCGCGCACGTGGCGCATCTGTGATGCGCTCTGTTCACCCAGCTCTATCACCTGGCGGTTGCGGCGGCGGAGTAGCATTTCATCACAGCTCACCTCGCCGCCAGCCTGTTCAATCAGACGCATCAGCGACAAAGCCGTGACCGACTTTCCTGAACCGGACTCGCCAACTATCGCCAACGTTTCGCCACGCTTGAGGCGAAATGACAGATTACGCACCGCACTGACGCGCTGCTGTTCCTGTTCAAAGGTAATGTTCAGGTTGCTCACTGCCAGTACGTCACTGGCGTCAAGCTCATCGCTGTGTGGCAACGGTATCTCCTTTTTCCCGATAAATACCGGTGGTTGGCGTATCGCCCGCGTATCCCCAGGCACGGTACATGCCTTCACTATTAAACGGTAAAGCGACGTTACCCTCATGATCGATAGCAATTAAGCCACCGCTGCCGCCCAGCGCCGGTAATTTTTCCATCACCACACGCTCGCACGCCTCAGATAAACTCAGGCCGCCGTAGTCCATCAACGCCGCAATGTCATAAGCCGCCAGCGCACGAATAAAGACTTCTCCGGTTCCGGTGCAGGAAACTGCCACGTTGGCGTTATTGGCATAACAGCCGGCACCAACCAGTGGACTGTCACCCACCCGGCCCGGCAATTTGTTGGTCATCCCGCCGGTCGATGTCGCCGCCGCCAGATTACCAAACATGTCCAGCGCGACCGCCCCCACGGTACCCATTTTGTTATTTTCATCCAGTGGGGTAGCGTTATGATCCAGCATCGTTTCACCCGTCGTTCGCACCGCCAGCAATTGAGCGTAGCGTTCTGGCGTCGAGAAAATATCCGCCGAAACGCGCTCCATACCCTGCGCAATAGCAAAATTCTCTGCCCCCTCACCAATCATCATCACGTGTGGGCTGTGTTCCATCACCAGGCGTGCCGCGAGAACTGGATTTCGCAGATGGCTTACCCCCGCGACGGCTCCCGCTTGCAGGGTATTACCGTCCATCACGCAGGCGTCCAGCTCATGGGTTTCATCACGGGTATATACTGCGCCAATTCCGGCATTAAACAGCGGGCACTCTTCCAGCAGACGCACGGCCTCGGTCACCACATCCAGTGCTCTACGCCCCTCTTCGAGCATCCGCTGACCGGTTTCGACGATATCGGACAGCGCCTGTATGTAGCGCAACTCCTGCTCCTGGCTCAGCTGCGCGCGGGTAATAGCCCCAGCACCGCCATGAATTGCAATAACTGCTTTACCCATTTTTTCGTCCATTAAGGTGACTGGTTCCGGGGGTTATAAATATCAGAATTTCGGTGACTTATTGATTCGATTTTTGAATATAGAAAGATGCAGACGTCATGTAAAGGTAAAGGCCTGCACCTCATAATCGATACCATCAGGTCATACAGATAGAGTAAACAGGAATGAGATCCCCGACGACATTGAATAGCCTATTCAAGCAGATCGGTAATCTCTTTTTTTGCATAAAACACAAATCGTTGTACTGACGGCATAGATTCAGCCCAGTTCGTTTTGGTTAACCCCAGATATTCCGAACATGCAGCTTGCAGCGTGTCAGCATGCTCAACGGGCAATTGCGGCATGAGCCACGACGCGGCCTCATCCTTTGCGACAATATCGCCAGTAACGACGCTGTACCAGATACGCGCCAAAGCCAGCATGATATTGCGCTCATCACCCTCTACATCTGCCGGTTTTTGCCACTGTTCAAGGGTATGTCGAAACGTTTCCAATACATCATTGGCAGGAATGGCGTTGAATAATATATCAGCGGGTTCACCGAATAATGGTACGCTGGCGCGCCGGGCCTGGGTCAGCAAAATGGCAAGATCAGGATCCGCCAGCGCCGGTTCAAATACGCCGGCACCAATATCATCACGCAACCACTCACCAAATTGCATTTCTCTGACGGGTGGGAATCGCCACGGCACGATCTGCGAGAACAGAACAACGGTGACTTCCAGCGCGCGGTAACGTTCTGAGGTCCCGGGCTGCGCTGAAATGGTCAGCAATTTCCGCATTACGGTTTCTCTTAACCGGGCATCCATTGGTTCCCGTATGGTGACCAACAAATCGATGTCGCTTTGAGGTTTTAAACCGCTTTCGACAGCAGAACCATACAGATGAATAGCAACGAGATTCTCCTCGAAAACCTGGCGGATGAGCGCGCTGGCTGCATTCACCTGTCGTCGAATTGCCTCCGGGATAGTAGTAGCCATTTAGCCCCCTGGGGAAAAGAGCGGAAATATTGAGTCTATACTGCATTGTTCCTGTGTCGCTATCCTCTGGCATAAAACCTTGATCAGATCTGATTCTAAGCCTGAGGTAGCATACTGTCCGCGGCCATTTTCTGACATAATGGCCGGATTCGATTTTGCCCCGCAGGAGTCTTCTCATGGAATTTACCGCCGGACTGATGCCGCTTGAAACGGCTCTCTCTCAGATGCTGTCGCGTATTACCCCGCTCACCGCCGTCGAAACACTGCCGCTGGTTCAATGTTTTGGCCGTATCCTGGCCGCCGACGTCGTTTCCCCCATTGATGTACCGGGATTCGATAACTCGGCAATGGATGGCTATGCGGTGCGATTAGATGATTTACGCTCGGGTCTGCCGCTTGCGGTAGCAGGCAAAGCCTTTGCCGGACAGCCTTTTCACGGCGAATGGCCCGCGGGGACCTGTATCCGCATCATGACCGGCGCCCCGGTGCCTGCCGGTTGTGAAGCAGTGGTCATGCAGGAACAAACGGAACAAACCGACGACGGTGTGCGTTTTACCGCCGAAGTCCGCAGTGGACAAAATATTCGTCTGCGCGGTGAAGATATTGCGAACGGTGCAGTCGTCTTCCCCGCCGGGACCCGCCTGACAACCGCCGAACTCCCGGTTCTGGCCTCGCTCGGAATTGCTGATGTGCCTGTTGTGCGCAAAGTCCGCGTGGCGTTGTTTTCCACTGGTGATGAACTGCAACTGCCGGGTCAACCGCTGGGCGACGGACAGATTTATGACACCAACCGTCTGGCCGTTCACCTGATGCTGCAACAGTTGGGCTGCGAGGTGATCAACCTGGGGATTATTCGCGACGATCCCAACGCCCTGCGCGCGGCGTTTATTGAAGCCGACAGCCAGGCCGATGTCGTTATCAGCTCCGGTGGCGTTTCTGTCGGTGAAGCGGATTACACCAAAACCATTCTGGAAGAGTTGGGAGAAATTGCCTTCTGGAAGCTGGCCATCAAACCGGGCAAACCGTTTGCCTTTGGCAAACTAAGCAACAGTTGGTTTTGCGGTCTGCCGGGTAACCCGGTATCAGCAGCCCTCACCTTTTATCAACTGGTGCAACCAATGCTGGCGAAACTCAGCGGCAACACGGGCTGTGGGTTGCCTCCTCGCCAACGCGTGCGCACCGCGTCACGTCTGAAGAAAACGCCAGGACGTCTGGATTTTCAACGTGGCGTATTGCAGCGCACCGCAGAAGGCGAACTGGAAGTCACCACCACCGGACACCAGGGTTCGCATATTTTTAGCTCCTTTAGCCTCGGCAACTGTTTTATCGTGCTGGAACGCGATCGCGGCAACGTTGAAGCCGGAGAGTGGGTTGAAGTCGAGCCGTTTAACGCGCTGTTTGGAGGCCTGTAATGGCGGAACTCAGCGACCAGGAGATGATGCGCTATAACCGGCAAATCATTCTGCGCGGCTTCGATTTTGAAGGCCAGGAAGCGCTCAAGGAGGCGCGGGTACTGGTCGTTGGTCTGGGGGGACTTGGTTGCGCCGCGACCCAATACCTGGCAGGCGCAGGCATCGGGCATTTAACGCTGCTCGACTTTGACACCGTTTCCGTGTCGAACCTCCAGCGCCAGACGCTGCACAGCGATGCAACCGTAGGGCAACCGAAAGTGCTGTCCGCCCGCGACGCGCTGGCGCGGATTAACCCTTATATCGCCATTACGCCAGTGAATGCGCTGCTGGATGATAGCGAAATTCACGCGCTGATCGCCGAACACGATTTGGTGCTGGACTGTACGGATAACGTCAGTATCCGCAATCAGCTTAATGCCGGATGCTTTAGCGCAAAGGTTCCGCTGGTTTCCGGGGCGGCAATCCGCATGGAAGGGCAAATTACCATCTTTACCTATCAGGAAGGCGAACCCTGCTACCGTTGCCTGAGCCGCCTGTTCGGTGAAAATGCCCTCACCTGCGTAGAGGCTGGCGTAATGGCTCCCCTAATCGGCGTGATCGGCTCGTTACAGGCTATGGAAGCCATTAAATTATTGGCAAACTACGGTAAACCCGCATCTGGAAAAATCGTCATGTACGACGCCATGACCTGCCAGTTTCGCGAAATGAAGCTGATGCGTAACCCTGGCTGTGAGGTGTGCGGGCAATAACTGTAAGCCCCGGCGGCATTTATTTTCCGGGGCTGTACTAACATACATTCAATGCGTCAAAGATTTAATATCTTCCTCTGATAGCCCGGTGATTCTCACGATAAGCTCCCGTGGAAGACCATCGGCCAGCATTGAGTGGGCAATGCGCTGCGCTTCCTCACGGCGACCTTCAACCCGGCCTTGACGCATGCCTTCCCGTAGCCCCTTTCGCTGCCCTGCCCTACGTATTTTTTCGACAATATTCATTGTACGCTCCTTGTGTTCGGGTACCTGCTGCGCCAGCTTACGCATAAATCGCCCAAAGCGCGGTTTGTGACCATGCTGGATCAGCAGATAATTAAACAGCGCTTTTAGCTGGCTGTCATTAGCACATCCTGTAACCATCAGCGTAGCCAGATTGTCCACCAGTCCTAATAAATCGCGCTGGCGGATATGCTTTTGAATCAGTTCCAGCAGTGCGATACGCCGGTGCTGCATAATTTCTTCATCCGGGACCACGGTAATATCCACCAATGGAAATGCCGACAGATAAAGCTGACGCGCCAGGAGCGGATTATCAAACTCATCCAGCCAGCATAAAGAGAAGGGATAAGGCGTATCGACGCCATGATAAAACAGCATCGGCACGACTAATGGTAAGCGGGTATGCCCAGCGTCAAGGTGGCTTTGCATTGCCGCTATCGCATAACGCATCAGGCGAAACGACATATGCGCATCAGGACGACTTTGATGTTCAATCACGACATAGATATAACCCTCCCCTTCACTGGTTTTCATCGACCAAAGCACATCTGAATAATATGCGCGTAAGTTTTCTTCAATAAAACTGGCGGGTTGCAGTTCTAACGTCGCCAGATCGCAAAGCGAACGTAGCGTGGGAGGAAGATGAATTTCAATAAAATCACGGGCTGTTGCAGGGTATTTTAAAAATGTTTTAAACAGCGCATCGTGCGGTGTGGCTGTAGGTGTTTTTTTCATGGCGGTCCGTCAACTGATAAACATGATGACGTGACTGTACCCGTCGCGATGACGGGCCGCATGCAGGCTTTACCGGTTTTACGAGGGCGATTCGCAGTTTATTGCACCTAACTGCAACAGATTCATTTTAACGGAACCACCTACGCAAATATGCCGGAGTAATCCGGCATAAAACTAGATTGACGTGCGACCGAATGCGCTCTGCCAGTCGTGCTCGAACTTCGCTACGGCAGCATCAACGGCCGGAGAACTAATCATCTGCTGAGCGACATCCAGCGGCAGCGTGATGGATTCGCAGCCTGCCAGCAGGCAATCCAGCGCCTGACGCGGCGTTTTGAAGCTGGCTGCCAGTACTTTGGCGTGCGGCGCATGCATGTTCAGTAAGGTTTGCAGATCGGTCACCGTCTGAATACCATCTCCCCCCTGCGCATCCACGCGGTTTACATATGGCGCAACATATTCCGCTCCTGCCAGCGCCGCTAACAGCCCTTGAGCAGCACCGTATACCGCGGTACCCAGCGTCGGGATCCCTTCTTCTTTCAATAGTTTAATTGCCGCCAGACCTTCTGCCGTCACCGGTACTTTGACCACGATATCCGCGATAATTGCCCGCAGTTTACGCGCATCATTGACCATGCCTTCGGCGGTCGTCGCCATCACCTGTGCAAACAGCCGGCCTTGTCCCCCCATCGCTTCCTGCAGTTGCGGCAGCAACACTTCCAGCCTCTCTTTACCAGCCGCCACAATACTCGGGTTAGTGGTCACCCCGGCCAACGGAAAAATACGCGCCAGAGCTTTGACAGCGGCAACATCCGACGTATCTAAATAGAGTTCCATAACCTTTCCTCAAACGAATAATTAGCATGAATAAAAGGTAGCACGGCGAAACCTCACGGTTAGTTGACGCACGTCAATATAACTTTCATTCGAAAGTAATTTAATCTTTATACGAAAGAAAAGAGGCCGCTTATGATTTTCAATATCCAGCGCTATTCCACGCATGATGGCCCCGGTATCCGTACCGTGGTGTTCCTTAAGGGATGCTCCCTGGGCTGTCGTTGGTGTCAGAATCCGGAAAGCCGCGCCCGCACACAGGACCTGCTCTACGACGCACGTTTGTGTCTGGACGGTTGCGATCTCTGTGCTCAGGCGGCACCTGCGGTGATTGAGCGAGCGCTGAGCGGTCTGCTTATTCATCGCGAAAAAATGACCGATGACGCTTTCGCCGCCCTGACGGACTGCTGTCCAACCCAGGCGCTGACCGTCTGCGGAGAGGTAAAAAGCGTGGACGACATCATGGCGACCGTACTGCGTGATAAACCGTTTTACGATCGTAGCGGTGGCGGGCTCACCCTCTCCGGTGGCGAACCGTTTATGCAGCCAGAACTGGCGGCAGAATTATTCAAAGCCAGCCACGACGCGGGCATTCATACGGCGGTCGAAACCTGTCTGCATGTGCCGTGGAAGTATATCGAGCCGTCATTACCTTACATTGATCTGTTCCTGGCCGATTTAAAACATGTCGCCGACGCGCCGTTTAAACAGTGGACCGATGGCAGTGCCTCTCGTGTATTAGACAATCTGAAAAAATTGGCCGCTGCGGGTAAAAAAATGATTATCCGCGTACCGCTGATTCAGGGTTTCAACGCTGACGAAGCCGCCATCCAGGCTATTACCGATTTTGCTGCCGACGAGCTTCACGTCGGGGAGATCCATTTTTTGCCCTATCACACCCTGGGCATCAATAAATACCACTTACTCAGTCAACCCTACAACGCACCGGATAAACCGCTTGAGGCGCCAGCTCTGCTCGAATTTGCTCAGCAGTATGCCCGCCATAAAGGTTTAACCGCGACCCTACGAGGATAATCGCCATGACCACTCTGAAACTGGACACACTCAGCGACCGTATCAAAGCGCATAAAACAGCCCTGATCCACATCGTGAAGCCGCCGGTTTGTACCGAGCGCGCCCAGCACTATACCGAGATGTATCAACAACATCTGGATAAGCCGATCCCGGTACGCCGCGCGTTAGCGCTGGCCCATCATCTGGCGGAACGCACCATCTGGATCAAGCATGACGAACTGATTATCGGTAACCAGGCGAGCGAAGTGCGCGCCGCACCGATCTTCCCGGAATACACCGTCTCCTGGATTGAAAAAGAGATCGATGACCTCGCCGACAGGCCGGGCGCAGGCTTCTCAGTAAGTGAAGAGAACAAACGCGTATTGCACGAGGTGTGCCCGTGGTGGCGCGGCCAGACCGTACAGGATCGCTGCTACGGGATGTTCACCGATGAGCAGAAAGGTCTGCTGGAAACCGGCATTATCAAAGCCGAAGGCAACATGACCTCCGGCGACGCACACCTGGCGGTGAACTTCCCGCTGCTGCTGGAAAAAGGTCTCGACGGACTGCGTCACAAAGTCGATGAACGTCGCTCCCGTATCAATCTGACTTGTCTGGAAGACCTCCATGGCGATCAGTTCCTGAAAGCGATAGATATCGTGCTGGAAGCCGTCAGTCTGCACATTGAGCGCTTTGCCACGCTGGCATGCAAAATGGCATCCACGGAGACCCGCGCCAGCCGCCGCGAGGAACTGCTGACCATGGCGGAAAACTGCGATGTGATCGCCCATGAGCCGCCAAAAACGTTCTGGCAGGCGCTGCAGTTGTGCTACTTCATCCAGTTGATCCTGCAAATTGAATCGAACGGCCATTCAGTGTCGTTTGGTCGCATGGACCAGTATCTCTATCCTTTCTACCGTCGTGATGTGGAGCTGAATCAGACGCTGGATCGCGAGCACGCCATTGAGCTGCTGCACAGCTGCTGGCTGAAGCTGCTGGAAGTGAACAAAATCCGCTCCGGTTCCCACTCCAAAGCATCGGCGGGCAGCCCGCTGTATCAGAACGTGACCATTGGCGGACAGAATCTGGTTAACGGTCAGGCGGTGGATGCCGTCAACCCGCTCTCTTACGCCATTCTGGAATCCTGCGGTCGCCTGCGCTCTACTCAGCCTAACCTGAGCGTGCGCTATCACGCGGGGATGAGTAACGATTTCCTTGATGCCTGTGTGCAGGTCATTCGCTGCGGCTTCGGGATGCCAGCCTTTAACAACGATGAAATCGTCATACCTGAATTTATAAAGCTTGGTATTGAACCGCAGGACGCCTATGACTATGCGGCCATTGGTTGCATCGAAACCGCCGTTGGCGGCAAATGGGGCTACCGTTGTACCGGCATGAGCTTTATTAACTTTGCCCGCGTGATGCTGGCGGCGCTGGAAGGCGGACGCGATGCCACCAGCGGCAAAGTCTTCCTGCCGCAGGAAAAAGCGCTCTCGGCTGGCAACTTCAACAATTTCGATGAAGTGATGGACGCCTGGGATACACAGATTCGCTACTACACCCGTAAATCCATTGAAATCGAGTATGTCGTTGACACCATGCTGGAAGAGAACGTACACGATATTCTCTGTTCGGCGCTGGTAGACGACTGTATCGAACGCGCGAAAAGCATTAAGCAAGGCGGCGCGAAGTATGACTGGGTATCAGGTTTGCAGGTGGGTATCGCCAACCTCGGCAACAGCCTGGCGGCTGTGAAGAAACTGGTCTTCGATCAAGGCGCTATCGGCCAGCAGCAATTGGCTGCAGCACTGGCTGATGATTTTGACGGTCTGACCCACGAGCAATTACGTCAACGACTGATCAACGGCGCGCCGAAGTACGGCAACGATGACGATTCCGTTGATACACTGCTGGCCCGCGCTTATCAGACTTATATCGATGAACTGAAACAGTATCATAATCCACGTTATGGTCGCGGTCCGGTTGGCGGCAATTACTACGCCGGGACCTCTTCTATCTCCGCAAACGTGCCGTTTGGCGCGGCAACCATGGCAACGCCGGATGGCCGTAAAGCTCACACCCCGCTGGCTGAAGGCGCAAGTCCGGCTTCCGGGACGGACCATCTCGGCCCGACGGCGGTGATTGGCTCGGTGGGTAAACTGCCGACCGGTTCCATTCTCGGCGGCGTGTTGTTAAACCAGAAGCTGAATCCGGCCACGCTGGAGAATGAATCTGATAAGCAAAAACTGATGATCCTGCTGCGCACCTTCTTTGAAGAGCACAAAGGCTGGCATATTCAGTACAACATTGTGTCCCGTGAAACGCTGCTGGAAGCAAAAAAACACCCGGATCAATACCGTGACCTGGTGGTGCGTGTCGCAGGCTATTCCGCCTTCTTCACCGCCCTGTCTCCGGATGCACAGGACGATATCATCGCCCGTACTGAACACATGTTGTAACTCCCCCGCCCGGTGGCGCTGCGCTAACCGGGCCTACATATTTCCCCCGTAGCCGGGTAAGGCGAAGCTGCCACCCGGCCTTTTACTTTCATTCGAAATTAAATTTGTGCTTCAGGTCACATTGTTATTAGAATGTTTCTGGTCGCAGTTATGAGCCAGGAGCAAGTATGACCATCAAAGTTATCGTCACCGATATGGACGGAACTTTTCTCGACGACGCCAAGAAATACGATCGTGCACGTTTTATGGCGCAGTATCAGGAACTGAAAAAACGAGATATTGAATTTGTCGTGGCCAGCGGCAACCAGTATTTCCAGCTGATCTCCTTTTTCCCGGAGCTTAAAGACGAAATATCGTTTGTCGCTGAGAATGGCGCACTGGTTTATGAGCATGGCAAACAGCTGTTTCACGGCGAGCTTACCCGTCACGAATCACGCATTGTTATTGGCGAACTCCTCAAAGACAAGCAGCTCAATTTTGTTGCCTGTGGTCTGCAAAGCGCCTACGTCAGTGAGAATGCTCCTGAGTCTTTCGTGGCATTGATGTCGAAACACTACCATCGCCTGAAACCGGTGAAGGATTATCAGGACATTGATGATGTGCTGTTTAAGTTTTCGCTGAACTTACCCGACCAACAAATCCCGTTGGTTATCGATCACCTGCATACCGCTCTGGATGGCATAATGAAGCCCGTCACCAGCGGCTTTGGGTTTATCGATTTGATTATTCCGGGCTTACATAAAGCCAACGGTATCAGCCGCCTGCTGAAACGCTGGAACCTGTCTCCACAAAACGTCGTCGCCATTGGCGATAGCGGCAACGATGCAGAAATGCTGAAAATGGCGCATTACTCTTTCGCCATGGCCAATGCGGCAGAGAGCATTAAAGCGATTGCCCGCTATCAGACCGACGACAATAACCATCAGGGCGCGCTGAACGTGATTCAGGCGGTGCTGGATAACACCTCTCCTTTTAACGTCTGATCCTGCTAACCGGGGCGTGCTCCGGTTTTTCACTCTTTATTCATTCCGTGCCCACCATCAAGTTTTTAAACTTGCATTAACTTATTTTTAACTTATATTGCATGTGTAAGTTAAATAAGTTTCGAATGAAAGTTAATGCGAGGTGGTTATGGCTTTTACGTTTACCAGCGACACATTGCCCGCCGATCACAAAGCGGCAATCCGTCAGATGAAACAGCAACTGCGGGCACAGCTTGGGGATGTTCAGTTGATTTTCAATCAGCTGAGCGATGCCATTGCCACTCGCGTGGCGGAAATCAACGCCCTCAAAGCGCAAGGCTCCCCGGTTTGGCCAACGTTGTCCTATGCGGATATCAAAGCGGGACGCGTAAGCGCCGAGCAGCGTGAAGAGATTAAGCGTCGCGGATGCGCGGTCATTAAGGGGCATTTCCCCCGCGAACAGGCACTGGCATGGGACCAGTCGATGCTCGATTACCTGGATCGCAACCATTTTGATGAGGTCTACAAAGGCCCCGGTGATAACTTTTTTGGCACCCTCAGCGCATCCCGCCCGGAGATCTACCCCATCTACTGGTCCCAGGCGCAGATGCAGGCCCGCCAGAGCGAAGAAATGGCCAATGCGCAGTCATTCCTTAATCGCCTGTGGACGTTTACAAGCGACGGGAAACAATGGTTTAACCCGGACGTCAGCGTCATCTATCCTGACCGCATACGCCGTCGTCCGCCGGGAACAACGTCCAAAGGGCTGGGCGCGCATACGGATTCCGGCGCGCTGGAGCGTTGGCTTTTGCCGGCATATCAGCAGGTCTTTGCGAATGTTTTCAATGGCAAGCTGGAAGATTATGATCCCTGGCAGGCGGCGCATCGCACAGAAGTTGAAGAGTATACGGTAGATAACACCACCAAATGTTCAGTATTTCGTACCTTCCAGGGCTGGACGGCGCTGTCCGATATGCTGCCAGGTCAGGGATTGTTGCACGTAGTCCCGATTCCTGAGGCGATGGCATATGTGCTATTACGTCCATTGCTGGACGATGTGCCGGAAGATGAACTTTGCGGCGTAGCACCTGGCAGAGTCCTGCCAATTTCCGCACAATGGCATCCCCTGCTGATCGAGGCGTTAACCAGCATCCCACAACTGGAAGCCGGAGATTCGGTCTGGTGGCATTGTGATGTGATCCACTCCGTCGCGCCGGTGGAAAATCAGCAGGGTTGGGGCAATGTAATGTACATCCCTGCCGCGCCGATGTGCGAAAAGAATCTGGCTTATGCCCATAAAGTGAAGGCCGCGCTGGAAAAAGGCGCGTCGCCGGGTGATTTCCCGCGCGAAGATTATGAAACTGACTGGGAAGGACGCTTCACGCTGGAGGATTTGAATATCCACGGTAAGCGTGCGCTGGGGATGATTTAATCTGTAACTTATACTCTTTTCCCTAAGTATCTCATGTTACAGGTGCAACCATCACACCTGTAACACGAGAACGACGGGATAATTATTCGACGCCTTTACTACGCAGGTAATCTTCGTAGTTACCGGTGAAGTCGATCACGCGCTCCGGCGTAATTTCAATCACGCGGGTGGCCAGCGAGCTGACAAACTCACGGTCGTGAGAAACGAAAATCAACGTGCCCTGATACATTTCCAGCGCCATGTTCAACGACTCAATTGATTCCATATCCAGGTGGTTGGTTGGTTCATCCATTACCAGAATATTCGGTTTCTGCATCATCAGCTTACCGAACAGCATGCGCCCTTTTTCACCACCGGAGAGCACTTTTGCAGGCTTCTTGATATCGTCCTGGCTGAACAGCAGACGACCGAGGAAGCTGCGCACAACCTGCTCGTCGTCGCCTTCTTGTTTCCACTGACTCATCCATTCGAAGACCGTCAGATCGTTTTCAAACTCATATTCATGATCCTGCGCGTAGTAACCGACCTGCGCGTTTTCGGACCACTTCACGGTACCGTTATCCGGCTGCAAATCACCGACCAGCGTTTTCAGCATAGTGGATTTACCCACGCCGTTGGCGCCCAGAATGGCAATCTTCTCACCCACTTCGAGCAGCAGATTGAAGTTTTTAAACAATGGGCCTTCATCAAAACCTTTGGTAAGCGCTTCCACTTCCAGCGCGTTACGGAACAGTTTCTTATCCTGCTCGAAGCGGATGAACGGGTTCTGACGGCTGGAAGCTTTAACTTCTTCCAGTTTAATTTTATCGATCTGACGGGCGCGGGAAGTCGCCTGACGAGATTTCGATGCGTTAGCGCTAAAGCGGCTGACGAAGGATTGCAGGTCGGCAATCTGTGCTTTCTTCTTGGCGTTATCGGCCAGCAGACGTTCACGCGCCTGAGTCGCCGCCGTCATGTATTCGTCGTAGTTACCTGGATACACACGCAGTTCGCCGTAGTCCAGATCCGCCATGTGCGTACAGACCATGTTCAGGAAGTGACGGTCGTGCGAAATGATGATCATGGTGCTGTCACGTTCGTTCAGCGTCTGCTCCAGCCAGCGGATGGTGTCGATATCCAGGTTGTTCGTTGGTTCGTCGAGCAGCAGAATATCCGGGTTTGAGAACAGTGCCTGGGCCAGAAGCACACGCAGCTTCCAGCCGGGTGCGACTTCGCTCATCGGGCCGTAATGTTGTTCTACCGGAATACCCACGCCCAGCAGCAGTTCGCCCGCACGCGCTTCCGCAGAGTAGCCGTCCATTTCACCGTACTGAACTTCGAGGTCAGCCACTTTATAGCCGTCTTCTTCGCTCATTTCGGCCAGAGCGTATATACGATCGCGCTCCTGCTTCACTTCCCACAGTTCACCGTGACCCATGATTACGGTGTCAAGCACGGTGAATTCTTCAAAGGCGAACTGATCCTGGCGCAGCTTACCGATGCGCTCATTCGGATCGAGGGAAACGTTACCCAGCGTCGGTTCGAGATCACCGCCAAGAATTTTCATAAAAGTGGATTTACCGCTACCGTTCGCGCCAATCAGGCCGTAACGGTTGCCGCCGCCAAATTTGACGGAAATATTTTCAAACAGCGGCTTACTGCCGAACTGCATGGTGACGTTGCTGGAAACTAACACTGGCGTATCCTGAAAGAGAAAGAAATATGTGACAAACCGCTTATTATGCCATAAGTCTACGATAAGATCGCCCCTTCATGCTGAAGGGCTAAAGTGAAAGCAAAAGGAAAAAAATGTGATTTAGTACACATCCGAATTCCTTGTTGCTCAGATTGCACATATAATGCGTGCCCAACACTACATAAATCTCAACCCACTGACCTGCCTGGCACTGAATCTCGCATACATGAAGATGAATATGAAATTGACAACGCTTTTCGCGGCGGCACTTGCGGTAGTTGGTTTTTGCAACACTGCCTCAGCCGTCACGTACCCGCTGCCTACCGATGGTAGCCGTTTGATTGGCCAAAACCAGGTCATCACCATTCCTGAAGGCAATACCCAACCGCTGGAGTATTTTGCGGCAGAATATCAGATGGGTCTGTCTAACATGCTGGAAGCCAACCCTGGCGTGGATACTTTCCTGCCGAAGGGCGGCACTGTGCTGAACATTCCTCAGCAGTTGATCCTGCCGGATACCGTGCATGAAGGTATTGTTATCAACAGCGCTGAAATGCGTCTGTACTACTACCCGAAAGGCACCAACACCGTTATCGTTCTGCCGATCGGTATCGGTCAGTTAGGCAAAGACACGCCAATCAACTGGACCACCAAAGTAGAACGTAAGAAAGCGGGCCCAACCTGGACGCCAACGGCGAAAATGCATGCGGAATACCGCGCTGCGGGCGAACCGCTGCCAGCCGTGGTTCCGGCAGGCCCGGATAACCCGATGGGTCTGTACGCCCTGTATATCGGTCGTCTGTATGCTATTCACGGCACCAATGCTAACTTCGGCGTTGGCTTACGTGTCAGCCACGGTTGCGTCCGTCTGCGTAACGACGACATCAAATTCCTGTTTGAAAATGTGCCGGTCGGCACTCGCGTACAGTTTATCGATGAGCCGGTGAAAGCCACTACCGAACCAGACGGCAGCCGTTACATCGAGGTACACAACCCACTGTCCACCACTGAAGCACAGTTTGAAGGCGGGGAAATCGTACCGATTACGCTGAACAAGAGCATTACCAGCGTCACCGGTCAGTCTGACGTTGATCAGTCCGTCGTTGATCAGGCGGTACAGAACCGTTCTGGTATGCCGGTTCGTCTGAACTAATCTGCTATATATGCCCGATGGCGCTACGCTTATCGGGCATAATCCTCACATCACCTGTAGCAAACCATACCCTACCAGTCCCGCCCATATCAGCATCGGCAGCGAATACCAATGAAAACGCCACCAAATCCGTCGGTCGTTTGCCATGCGTAAAGCGATAAGATTTGCCAGCGATCCAGGCAGCAGCCCGAAGCCGCCCACATTAACTGCCCAGGCCAGCAACAGCGACGGCGGAACGTAGTTCAGCAACAAAATTGTACTGGGCACATTACTGATAAACTGCGACAGGCCAATGGCCGTCAACCACAGACCCGGCGCAGAGAGCGTGCCAATCTGGTGGGTTATCCCCTGCAATGCCGGTAGCTGCGTCAGCAAATGCACATCAATGAACATCGCCATAAACACCAGCAGCAGCGTCCAGTCCACGCTGAGGATGACGCGACGCGCCAGAACCATGAATCCCGCCGCCACAATCGCCAGGCCCCACAACTCTTGTTTTAACTCCAGCGCCGTCAGAAAGATGATATACAGCGCCAGACAGCTCCACACCAGGCGTGGTTGCCAGTCCGGCGCGCGCGTCCCGGTATGATAGTGCAATGCTTTGTTCGGGAAACTGAACCAGCACAGCACCACCAGCGTCAGCATCATGGCACCCGCGAGCGGCGCCATTTGCCAGGTAAACGCGGTAAATGACAACCCGGAGCGCCCCCACATCAGGATATTTTGCGGATTGCCTATTGGCGTCAGCAACGATCCAGCGTTTACCGCCAGCGCCTCAAAGATAATCAGACGATTTACCGGAATGGCGCATAATTTTTTCAGGGTGATGGTCAGCGGGACAACAATAAACAACGCAACATCGTTGGTCAGAAACGTCGACAGTAGCGCCGCCGCCAGCACCATAAATATCGCCAGTTGGCGTTCAGTGTGAAAGCGGCGGGTCATCTTGCGCCCTAACACATCGAAGTAACCGCTTAATTCAACGCCTTTGGTCAGTAACATCAGGCCGCTAAGGGTAATAATGGTGTGCCAGTCAATCGCTCCAGGCCAGGAGCGGGGCGTAAATGGCGTGAACACGCTCAGTACAACCCCGACGATGATTAACAGCTGGAAAAAACGATCGCGCTGCAAGGCGCGTAGTAAAGGAAAACTCATTCAGAGCCAGATCCTTGCTGTTGCGTAAAACGGCTAAAAGCCTCCAGCGTTTCCTTACTGACGTGGTGCTCCATTCCCTCAGCGTCACGGCGGGCAATTTCCGGGCTGATACCTAACATCAACAGGAAATTTTCCACAATCTGATGACGCTCCCGGCTCTCCTGGGCCAGGCGTTCGCCTTCTGCGGTTAAAAACACCCCGCGCCAGGGGATCATTTCAATCAACCCGACAGAAGCAAGGCGCTTCAACATTTTGGCAACCGTCGGCTGGGAAACCCCGAGTCGGGCAGCCATATCCACCTGGCGTGCCTCACCCACCTCAATAATGAGATCGGAAATCAGCTCTACGTAGTCATCAATCAGCTCGCGGCGATGTGCCTCCCGGACCTGACGAAATCCTTCAACGTGTTCTTCGACATTCACCAATTGCGTCACTTTTTTTGTTGTTGGCATACCTGCGCGACGACTCATTCTGCTTCCTCGTTACTGTGACGCGTTAACGGCATCTGATTAGAGAGCGCTCATTGTAAACCAGAGTTGCGTGGGCACAAAAAATTAACGTTTTAGCAATAGCTATATAATATAG
Source organism: Citrobacter sp. wls615 (assembly GCF_005281355.1). NCBI lineage: Bacteria > Pseudomonadati > Pseudomonadota > Gammaproteobacteria > Enterobacterales > Enterobacteriaceae > Citrobacter > Citrobacter sp. wls615. The sequence goes on from NZ_SZXM01000045.1 coordinate 52,124, forward strand.
CCTGTGCTATATCTGTATATAATAAAGACATCCCTCAAGGACCGATGGGATCGTGAAGTCAGGAGGTTTATATGAATGAATTTAAGAGGTGTATACGCGTGTTTAGCCACTCTCCCTTTAAAGTACGGTTGATGCTGATCTCTATGCTGTGTGACATGATCAACAGCAAACCAGAGCAGGATAAACCTTCAGGAAAATAATGCGGCGTCGCGGTACGCCGCTTCCTTTCCCTGCTGTCATCCGGGGTACAGTAGTGGTTTCGTCCCAATAACCCTTCTTTTTGTCAGTTTTGCCACCTCTCTCGCAAAACAATTTCCTTGTAGTAGTTGACCTTCTCTCATGCACACTCTATCTTTTCGCAGCCCTGCGTATATTGCGGCTCGCGGATGCGGACCCTATCCCTCTTCTCGCTCTCTCAGGCAGGCAATGACCCTTAACGCCAGGGTAAGCACATGGCGTTTTTGCATTAGTGGCGTATGAATTTAACCCTCAAAGATTCAATCATTGCTCGTAGCCGGGCCATTAGTCCGTGGACTGGCCTCTATTTCTTACAGTCTATGTTGATCAACCTGGCGTTGGGCTATCCGCTTAGCTTGCTCTACAGCGTTGCTTTCACCTGTATATTAATGCTGCTGTGGCGCAGCGCCCCGCGCGCGCAGAAAGTGCTGATTGGCATTTGCTCACTTATTGCGGCAATGTACTTTCCGTTTGGTCAGGCTTATGGTTCGCCTAACTTCAATACGTTGCTGGCGCTGCATTCAACCAATATGGAAGAGTCCACCGAGATCCTGACCATCTTCCCCTGGTACAATTATCTGGTTGGGGTATTTATTTTTGCCCTCGGCGTTATCGCCGTACGCCGTAAAAAAGAAGCGCAAAAGCGCAGCTGGAATAAATACGACAGCCTGTGTTTGTTATTTAGCGTCGTCGCGTTTTTTGTTACCCCGGTACAAAACCTGGCCTGGGGCGGCGTGTTCAAGCTTAAGGACACCGGTTATCCTGTTTTCCGCTTTGCCAAAGACGTGATCGTCAATAATAACGAAGTGCTCGATGAACAGGAGCGCATGGCGAAGCTGTCGAGTGTGAAAGACAGCTGGACGGTAACCGCCGTGAAGCCAAAGTATCACACCTATGTCGTGGTCATTGGTGAAAGCGCCCGCCGCGATGCATTAGGCGCGTTTGGCGGTCACTGGGACAACACCCCGTTTGCCAGTTCCGTTAACGGCTATCTGTTCGCAGATTACATTGCCGCAAGCGGTTCAACGCAAAAATCGCTTGGCTTAACGCTTAATCGGGTCGTTGATAATAAACCCCAGTTCCAGGATAACTTTGTCACTCTGGCCAACCGCGCGGGATTCCAGACGTGGTGGTTTTCCAATCAGGGGCAGATTGGTGAATACGATACGGCTATCGCCAGTATCGCAAAACGAGCTGATGAAGTGCACTTCCTCAAAAACGGTGATTTCGAAGCGGATAAAAATACCCGTGACGAAGAACTGTTGAAGATGACTGCCCAGGTGCTGGCCACCGAGCGCACTCAGCCGCAGCTCATCGTGCTGCATTTAATGGGTTCACATCCGCAGGCCTGCGACCGTACGCAAGGAAAATACGAGACCTTCGTCCAGTCAAAGGAGACATCTTGCTATCTGTACACCATGACGCAGACGGATGACCTGCTGCGCCAGCTTTACGAGCAATTACGCAACAGCGGTACCAGCTTCTCGATGGTCTATTTCTCCGATCATGGCCTCGCTTTTAAAGAGCGGGGAAAAGAGGTGCAGTACCTGGCGCATGACGACCGTTTCCAGCAGAATTTCCAGGTACCTTTTATGGTGCTGTCGAGCGATGATAAAGCCCATCGGGTGATAAAAGCCCGTCGCTCTGCGAATGATTTTCTTAGCTTTTTCTCTCAATGGACGGGGATCAGCGCGAAGGAAATTACCAACAGCTACCGTTTTATCTCAGAGAAAAAGGCCGGGCCAGTGTATATCACCAACTTCAAACTGCAGAAGGTGGATTACAACCATTTGGGTACCGATATCTTTGAGACCAAATCTCGTTAATATCTAAATTACACGCAAAAAAAATCCGCCTCAAAAGGCGGATTTTTTATATCACCGAAGTGATTAGAAGCGGTAACCCACGCCAGCGATCCAGGTGCCAACGTCAACGCTACGAATACGGCTCTGCTCATAGGAGAAGTCCAGAGCAACGTTTTCGATCGGGTTGAACTGCAGACCAGCACCGTAAGAGAAACCGTAGTCGCTGGTGGTGTGGTTGTCAGCCGGAGATGCTGCGTTCTGGAATTTACCGTAACCAACACCCACTACACCGTAGATGCTTGCCCAGTCGTTCAGACGGTAAGCCGGACCCGCAGTGATGCCGTAGTACTGGGTTTTGTTGTAGTCGCCAGAAGCATCGGTACGGTCTTTTTCAGTGTAAGTGAAGGAACCGATTACACCCAGCGGGTTGTTGTCCTGCTCGTAGCGATACTTCAGGTTGAAACCGTTCATTTTGTTCGCTGCGCCCTGAGCATCACTCTGAGCGTAACCACCAGTAACGGTAGAAGTAGCAGCTACAGCAGTACCTGCGGAGAAAGCCAGAACAGCGGCCAGTGCTGAAAGACATGCAATTTTTTTCATAACCACCTCAAATGTGCTTCAAGTAAATCCTAAGTTTTAAATATAACAAAAATTGATGGGAAACTCTTTGCGATTCGCGGTGTCTAACGGGCTCTTTCATGTAACAAAACATTTCACAAACCAGCTATACCTTTCAATTTACACCACTTTTTTAAGTTAATGAGCCATTATTGCGCGCACAATACGACACATTCATCCAGATAATTCCTAATCACGCAGATTATTAATCCACCAATTTCGTACCATTGTACGGATCTGAAGAATTTTTTTTTCAACCAATACTCAACCAGTTGAGTGTATTTCCATTACACTCGCTGTTTTACTTTTCTATACATTTTGCCATCCGCGTCGCAACGCCGCGCAGATGAAGAGATGTAACCATCATTTGTCAGGAGAAAGGATGCCGGGGTCGTTACGTAAAGCGCCAGTTTGGTTACCTATTTTGGTTTTACTCATTGCTATGTCTTCCATTCAAAGCGGTGCATCACTGGCAAAATCGCTGTTCCCACTCGTCGGTGCACCTGGTGTTACCGCGCTGCGCCTCGCGCTGGGCACACTCATCCTTATCGCCTTCTTTAAACCCTGGCGTTTACGTTTTGCTAAAGAACAGCGCCTGCCGCTGCTGTTTTATGGTCTGTCTCTTGGCGGGATGAACTACCTCTTTTATCTGTCTATTCAGACCGTCCCGCTGGGAATTGCCGTGGCGCTGGAGTTTACCGGCCCGCTCGCAGTGGCGTTGTTTTCATCCCGACGCCCTGTAGATTTTATTTGGGTAGCCCTGGCCGTTCTTGGGCTTTGGTTCCTGTTACCGCTTGGCCAGGACGTTTCTCATGTTGATTTAACCGGCGCAGCGCTGGCGCTGGGAGCTGGCGCCTGTTGGGCTGTTTATATTCTCACCGGCCAGCGTGCCGGCGCAGAACACGGTCCGGCAACCGTAGCGGTGGGTTCATTAATCGCTGCGCTGATTTTTGTTCCCATTGGCGCGATTCAGGCCGGCGATGCCCTGTGGCACTGGTCAATACTGCCGTTGGGCCTGGCCGTGGCCGTACTCTCCACCGCGCTCCCCTACTCATTAGAGATGATCGCACTAACGCGACTGCCAACGCGTACTTTTGGTACGTTGATGAGCATGGAACCCGCGCTGGCTGCGGTTTCGGGAATGATCTTCCTCGGTGAAACGTTAACGCTTATCCAGACGCTGGCCCTGGGGGCTATTATTGCCGCATCAATGGGTTCTACACTCACTATTCGCAAAGAACCGCAAATTAAGCAAGTTGACGTGAATTAACCCCCTTAATATTCTGCATGGTTTGCATAATCATGCAGAATATCCACTTGTTAATCTGCGTGATAATTTTCTAATAAATATCTTGTACCCACCCACATATTTCTTTTAATTTTTTACATTAACATAAAAATAACATTTCGTTGTAATGAAATCATGTATACCTATGATTTTATTAATTATTTTATTTCCATTCATCTCTTCACTATTAAAGCAATAGGTAACACCGGAAAAATAAATCCAAAATTAGCGCTATACTTATTCCCGTTGAAGAGTTGGGACATAAATATCAAGAGGATATGAAAATATGAGTACCGCAAAACTGGTAAAAACAAAAGCATCCGCCCTCGTTTATACTCGCAACGATGTGACAGACAGCGAAAAGAAAGCCACGGTAGAACTGCTGAATCAGCAAGTGATCCAGTTCATCGACCTGTCGTTGATCACTAAACAGGCTCACTGGAACATGCGCGGCGCGAACTTTATTGCTGTCCATGAAATGCTGGATGGCTTCCGTACTGCCCTGACCGATCATCTCGATACCATGGCTGAGCGCGCCGTACAGTTAGGCGGTGTGGCACTGGGTACGACCCAGGTCATTAACAGCAAAACGCCACTGAAAAGCTATCCGCTGGATATCCATAGCGTGCAGGACCACTTAAAAGAACTGGCCGATCGTTATGCAGTGGTCGCCAACAGCGTACGTAAAGCCATTAGCGAAGCAAAAGACGAAGATACAGCGGATATCTTCACCGCTGCGTCACGCGATCTCGACAAATTCCTGTGGTTTATCGAAGCCAACATTGAATAACAGCAGACATAAGAATTACCTATAAAACCCTCGCTCCGGCGGGGGTTTTGCACATTTATGGTGCATAACATTGATCATTCGTCACTCCAAAGTAAATTAATTGTAATAATCACCTCACACAATCGTTAACGAAAGATTGTTTTATCAACAATTTTTACGCTAAATAGTCATACCGTTTGCACCGTGTCAAGTACGCACCAAATGGGTGCCCCAAAATAGTGCAGATTTTCCGCTTTGCCCTACTTATTGTGCAGAGAAAAGAAATACCTTCTTTTTAAAACAATGAGTTGCAAAAGTGGCACGATTTTTTCATTAAGCCATATGTTCTCGCAGGGGATCGCCCCGTGGATATAAAAGGAAATCCTATGAAGTCTGTATTAAAAGTTTCACTGGCTGCACTTACCCTGGCTTTTGCGGTGTCCTCCCATGCCGCAGATAAGAAACTGGTTGTCGCAACTGACACCGCGTTTGTACCGTTCGAATTCAAACAGGGTGACAAATACGTTGGATTTGATGTGGATCTGTGGGCTGCCGTCGCCAAAGAATTGAAGCTGGATTATGAACTGAAACCAATGGATTTCAGCGGCATCATCCCGGCTCTGCAAACCAAAAACGTCGACCTGGCACTGGCGGGTATCACCATCACCGACGAGCGTAAAAAAGCGATCGACTTCTCTGACGGCTACTACAAAAGCGGTCTGTTAGTGATGGTCAAAGCGAATAATAACGACGTTAAAAGCGTGAAAGACCTGGATGGTAAAGTTGTTGCTGTGAAGAGCGGCACCGGTTCCGTTGATTACGCAAAAGCTAACATCAAAACCAAAGACCTGCGTCAGTTCCCGAATATCGATAACGCCTATATGGAACTGGGCACCAACCGCGCAGACGCCGTGCTGCATGACACGCCAAACATTCTTTATTTCATCAAAACCGCGGGTAACGGCCAGTTCAAAGCCGTAGGTGACTCGCTGGAAGCTCAACAATACGGTATCGCCTTCCCGAAAGGCAGCGATGACCTGCGTGAGAAAGTGAACGGCGCGCTGAAAACGCTGAAAGAGAACGGCACATATAACGAGATCTACAAAAAATGGTTCGGTACTGAACCTAAATAATAACTGGCAGTGATGCCCGGTGGCGCGATGCATACCGGGCCTTTCCCAGTATTTTTGAGACCTGTAAACCGGATAAGCACAGCGCATCTGGCAAAACGGGCATTTGAATCTTTACACCACGGTAACAGGAACGACATATGCAGTTTGACTGGAGTGCCATCTGGCCCGCCATCCCGCTTTTGATTGAAGGCGCCAAAATGACCTTATGGATCTCGATCCTTGGTCTGGCTGGCGGTCTGGTAATCGGGCTTGCAGCAGGGTTTGCACGTACTTTCGGCGGTTGGATAGCCAACCACATAGCGCTGGTGTTTATCGAAGTCATTCGTGGCACACCAATCGTTGTGCAAGTGATGTTTATCTACTTCGCCCTGCCAATGGCGTTTAACGATTTACGTATTGACCCCTTTAGCGCCGCCGTTGTCACCATCATGATCAACTCCGGTGCCTATATTGCGGAAATCACCCGCGGTGCGGTGCTCTCAATCCATAAAGGATTCAGCGAAGCCGGACTGGCGCTTGGGCTTTCACGCACTGAGACCATCCGTCACGTTATTTTGCCTCTCGCACTTCGTCGTATGCTGCCGCCGCTGGGCAACCAGTGGATCATCAGCATTAAAGATACCTCGCTGTTTATCGTCATTGGCGTCGCTGAACTGACCCGTCAGGGGCAGGAAATCATTGCCGGTAACTTCCGCGCACTGGAAATCTGGAGCGCCGTTGCGGTGTTCTATCTGATCATTACCCTGGTGCTGAGCTTCATTCTGCGTCGTCTGGAAAGAAGGATGAAAATCCTGTGATTGAATTTAAAAACGTTTCTAAGCACTTTGGTCCTACCCAGGTGCTGCACAATATTGATCTGAACATTAAGCAGGGCGAAGTCGTGGTCATCATCGGGCCGTCCGGTTCCGGTAAATCTACTCTGCTGCGCTGCATTAACAAGCTGGAAGAGATAACTTCCGGCGATCTGATCGTCGACGGTCTGAAAGTCAACGATCCCAAGGTCGATGAGCGGTTAATTCGCCAGGAAGCCGGGATGGTGTTTCAGCAGTTCTACCTGTTCCCCCACCTGACGGCGCTGGAAAACGTCATGTTTGGGCCGCAGCGCGTACGCGGGGCGAATAAAGAACAGGCAGAGAAGCTGGCGAAAGAATTACTGGCTAAGGTCGGCCTGGCCGAGCGTGCGCATCACTACCCTTCTGAACTTTCCGGCGGTCAACAACAGCGTGTGGCTATCGCCCGTGCACTGGCAGTGAAGCCGAAAATGATGCTGTTTGATGAACCAACCTCAGCGCTTGACCCTGAACTGCGCCACGAAGTTCTGAAAGTCATGCAGGATCTGGCGGAAGAAGGGATGACCATGGTGATTGTGACCCACGAGATCGGCTTTGCCGAAAAAGTGGCCTCACGTCTGATTTTCATTGATAAGGGACGTATTGCCGAAGACGGTAATCCGCAAGCCCTGATTGAAAATCCTCCCAGCCAGCGTTTACAGGAATTCTTGCAGCACGTCTCCTGATGCATTGACCTCCCTTCGCCCGAAGGGAGGTTTTCACCAGAATCCTCTCATTTCAATTCTCTTACGCTCTGGCATCTATACTTATCCTTTTGAATTTATTTTCTCATGGGAGGAGTCATGCGCTGGATCCTGTTGGTCTTCTTTTGTCTGCTGAGCATACCGTCTCACGCGGTGACGATACCCGGTGTCACAACCTCGACTTCAGCCGACCCGCAAGCCACCCCCGCAAAAGAGCCTGATGTTGAGCAAAAGAAAGCCGCTTACGCCGCGCTGGCTGACGTACTGGACAATGAAGCATCGCGCCAGGAGTTGATTGGTCAATTGCGCAAAGTCGCGGCAACGCCTCCTCCCGAACCCGTGCCGGTGATTGTCCCCCCCACGCTAACTGAAGAAAAAACGGTGTTGGAAAACGTGACAGATGTCAGTCGTCACTATAGCGAAGTTCTTTCCGACCGCTTTGCCCAGCTTTACCGCAACATCACCGACGCCCCGCATAAAACCTTTAACCCGCAAACCTTCACCAATGCCCTGACCCATTTTTTAATGCTGGCAGCGTCAGTGTTTGGGTTTTACTGGCTGATCCGCCTGTGCGCGCTGCCGCTGTATCGCAAAATGGGACAATGGGCGCGACGGAAAAACCGCGAACGCAGCAACTGGCTACAGCTTCCGGCAATGATCGTCGGCGCATTTATTATCGATTTATTACTGCTGGCGCTGACGTTGTTTATAGGGCAGATTCTGAGCGATCGAATGAACGCCGGGAGCCGCACCATCGCTTTCCAGCAAAGCCTGTTCCTCAATGCCTTTGCGTTGATTGAATTCTTCAAGGCGATTTTACGTCTGATATTTTGCCCGACGGTAGCGGAGCTACGCCCGTTTAACATTCAGGATGACGGCGCGCGCTACTGGAATCGCCGTTTGAGTTCATTAAGCAGCCTGATTGGTTACGGACTGATTGTTGCTGTTCCTATTATCTCAAATCAGGTCAACGTGCAGGTCGGTGCGATGGCAAACGTCATCATCATGCTGTGTATCACGCTATGGGCGCTGTATCTGATTTTTAGAAATAAGAAAGAGATCACACAGCATTTGCTCAATCTGGCGGAAAGATCGTTAGCCTTTTTCAGCCTGTTTATCCGCGCCTTCGCGCTGGTATGGCATTGGCTGGCCAGCGCTTACTTCATTGTGCTGTTTTTCTTCTCGCTGTTTGACCCTGGCAACAGTCTGAAATTCATGATGGGCGCAACGTTACGCAGCCTGGTGATTATCGGCATTGCCGCCTTTGTTTCCGGCATGCTTTCGCGTTGGATAGCCAAAACGATTACCCTGTCGCCACATACCCAGCGCAGCTATCCGGAATTACAAAAACGGTTGAATGGCTGGCTGTCGACGGCGTTAAGCGTGGCCCGGATCCTTACGGTGTGCGTCGCGGTGATGCTGCTGCTCAATGCCTGGGGATTGTTCGACTTCTGGAACTGGCTGCATTACGGCGCCGGAGAAAAAACGGTGGATATCCTGATTCGTATCGCGCTGATTCTTTTCTTCTCCGCCATTGGCTGGACGATCCTTGCCAGCCTGATTGAAAATCGTCTGGCTTCCGATATTCACGGTCGCCCGTTGCCCAGTGCCCGTACCCGTACGCTGTTAACGCTGTTCCGCAATGCGCTGGCGGTGATTATCAGCACCATCACCATCATGATTGTGCTGTCCGAAATTGGCGTCAATATCGCCCCCTTGCTGGCCGGGGCCGGGGCGCTGGGGCTGGCGATCTCTTTCGGCTCGCAAACGCTGGTAAAAGACATTATCACCGGGATCTTCATTCAGTTCGAAAATGGTATGAACACCGGGGATTTAGTCACTATCGGTCCACTCACCGGTACGGTTGAAAGGATGTCCATTCGTTCTGTGGGGGTGCGTCAGGATACCGGGGCGTACCATATCATTCCCTGGTCATCGATAACCACCTTCGCCAACTTTGTGCGTGGCATTGGCTCGGTCGTCGCCAATTACGATGTCGACCGTCATGAGGATGCGGATAAAGCCAATCAGGCGTTGAAAGACGCTGTCGCTGAGCTGATGGAAAAGGACGATATTCGCGGGCTTATTATCGGCGAGCCATCGTTTGCCGGGATCGTCGGGTTAACTAATACGGCTTTCACGCTACGGGTCTCATTTACGACCCTGCCGCTGAAACAGTGGACCGTACGTTTCGCGCTCGACAGCCAGGTGAAGAAACATTTCGATCTGGCCAACGTACGCGCCCCGGTACAGACGTATCAGGTCTTGCCTGCACCGGTGAATGGCCCTCCGTCGGCGGCAAGCGATCAACTGCCGCCAGGGGAGCCAACGCTTTAGCGTTTACGCGCCATAAAACGACGACGCTGATCGTTATCCATAAAGGTCCAGGCAATAAAGCGGCTCTGCTTTTGCCCCTGGGCCATCTCTTTTTTAACCACTTTCACCGCGCCCGCATCCGTTAATGCATGATACAGCGGAGGTAAATTCTCACCGCGCGAAACCAGCGTGGTAAACCACATCACCTGCCGACCAAAGGCCTGGCTTTCGGCGATCATTTTCTTGATGAACGCCACTTCGCCGCCTTCACACCACAACTCCTGCTGCTGTCCGCCAAAGTTCAGCGCATCATCTTTGTCCTGACCCAGATTACGACGCTTACGTTCGCTTCCGGCACGCGCAGAGGCCGCAGAATCATGGAATGGCGGGTTACATACAGTGGCTTCATACTGCTCGTTTTTATGAATGATACCGTTGAAGATTGACGCAGCATCTTTTTGTCGGCGCAAACGAATTGCGCGAGTTAACCCCGGATTGGCGTTAACGATCGCCTGAGCGCTGTTAAACGCTTCGCTACTGGTTTCGCTACCGGTGAATCGCCAGCCGTATTCATGCACGCCAATCAGCGGATAAATACAGTTGGCCCCTACTCCCACGTCCAGTACGCTCGCATTTGCCGGAATGGTTCCTGTCGTTTCACCTAACAGGTCGGCCAGATGGTGAATGTAGTCCGCACGACCAGGAACTGGCGGGCACAGAAAACCGTCTGGAATATCCCAGTTTTTCACCGCATAAAAATGCGCCAGCAGTGCTTTATTGAGCGCCTTCACTGCCTGCGGATTGGCGAAGTTAACGCTCTGCTCGCCGCCGGGCGTGAGGATGAGAAATTGCGTCAACTCGGGGGTAACCTGGCATAAAGTCGCAAGATCATAACGGCCATTGTGGCGGTTGCGTGGGTGTAATCCCGGTTTCTGGGGGGACATAGCATTCTCCTTTTAACAGCGGCGTAAGATACCCGCATAACGCCACGCGGTAAACACACTCATCAAGGAAATTTGATTCTTTATGCCTGTTTCACGTCGAATAAATCGTTCAAAAAACAGACGATTCATCATCAATTTTTTGCGGTAAATATCATCCGAAGGCGACCTAAACTTATCAGGCACCACCTGTTGTTTCTCAGAGGATATCACCATGAAGAAATGCCTCACATTACTTGCTGCTACCGTACTAACCGGTATGACGTTCGCGTCCTTTGCCGCACAGCCCAACACCAGCCCAGCCACCGGTCAGCTCCAGGCCTCCGGTACAGTATTCGCTACCGGAGCCTCTAACCTGAGCGATCTCGAAGACAAGCTGGCAGAGAAAGCAAAAGAGCAAGGCGCAAAAGGCTTTGTCGTTAACTCTGCGGGCGGTAAAAACCAGATGTACGGCAGCGCCACTATCTATAAGTAACCCACTTCACTCAGCGCAACTGCATTCGTCCAGAATGCAGTTTCCTGCACGAATGGTCTGAAATCTGATACCGCTGATGCATGGTCGTTTTTCAGCCATCATATTCGCTATACTTATTCTGTAGACAATGACAGGAGGTACATATGGCATCCGGATGGGCAAATGACGACGCAGTTAACGAGCAGATCAACAATACTATTGAAGATGCTGTTGCCCGCGCCCGCGGTGAATTACCGACCGGGGAAAGTCTGTATGAATGCGAAGAATGCGGTAATCCTATCCCACAGGCCAGACGTGAGGCGGTACCGGGCGTACGCTTATGCGTCGCCTGCCAGCAGGATAAAGATTCACATAAATTAGCATTTTCAGGATATAATCGCAGAGGTTCGAAAGACAGCCAGCTACGTTGACTCATCTTTACCAAAAGTTTCAGCGCAGACCATTTCCTTTACGAGCACGCTTTTTCGCATGCTGTGTAGCAAAATGTGCCGTTGCCGCTTTCTCTGTAAAGCGCAATGACAAGAACTGTAAATCCCTCTTTCGAATTTATTAATATTCAATAAGTTATTTGTCATTCAATTTTTTTGATTGATGCCGTCAATTCTATTCGATTTTCTCTCGCATAAAAAAACGTGATACTTCTCACATCGACGAAACAACGTCTTCTAAACAGAACACTGACTAACAGAACAAACCTGCGAGAGATTAATCATGAAAAATATCAAATTTGCCGTTGCCGCCATCGCCCTTTCTACCCTGTCATTTGGCGTTTTCGCTGCCGAGCAGGTTTCCTCCACTCAGGCACAAAGCATGAATAAAATTGGTGTCGTTTCTGCAGATGGCGCCACCACGCTGGATGGTCTGGAAGCAAAACTGGCTGAGAAAGCCGCCGCTGCCGGCGCAACGGGTTACAACATCACCTCCGCTGTCGGCAACGACAAAATGAGCGGCACCGCGGTTATCTATAAATAACCGAAAGAATACCTGTACGACCCAATGCTCCAACCCTCATTGACCCTGTTTGTTACCCTTTGTTTGCCCGTCCGCCACTGGACGGGCTTTTTTTTGCCTACTGTTCCAACCGTTGACGAAACTCTCGTAACACGGAGTCGGACATCCCTATTTGCCGCGCCGCTTCGCAAATTGCCTGCCAGCTTCCGGCATCCAGCGGAATACCTTGTTCCAGCCGTTCCTCACGAGTATTCACCTCCCACTCCCCTGGCAACAGGATCGGAGCGTCATCGGCATGCGGGGACGCTTTTACCCACTCAGCAAATGCCGCGACCTGGTTATCGCAGTCCGGCGCGCCGAACAGTTCCGGGTTCATAATGATGGTGGTCATGCAGTTAATGATGGCGTCTGCGCTGGTCTGCAGGCTCTCCTCATGTGTGGTTTTACCACCAGAAAGCGCGCCGCCCATAATTTCGCACATCGCCGCCAGCGCATAACCCTTGTGTTGAGCGAAGGTCAGCAACGAACCCAGTGGAGAGACCTGCATCACAGCAGGATCGGTGGTCGGCGCTCCCTCGGCATCAATCAGACATCCCGGAGCCACAGGTTCCCCCTTATGCCATGCCACACGGGTTTTGCCAAAGGCGATGGCGCTGGTTGCATAGTCCAGCAACAGCGGGAAGGTATTTTTACGCGGAAAAACGACGCAGAAAGGGTTGGTGCCAAAACGACTATCGCGACCGTGGAACGGTGCGACCATCGGGATACCCACCACATTCACAAAGTGTACTGAGACAAAACCTGCCGCCGCACATTGTTCCGCCCAGTAACCAATACGTCCGATATGGTGCGAATTGTGTAACGCCACGGCGGCGATACCGTACTGGCGCGCTTTTTCAATCCCAAGCGTCATTGCCTCGTGCGCCGCCACCTGACCAAATGCGCAATCGCCATCAAGCGTAATCACCGCTCCCGCATCTTTTACCACTTTGGCATGACGGTTGATCTGCAGATGTCCCTGCGAGAAGGAGCGAATATAGCTTGGGATCATGCCGATACCGTGGGAGTCGTGCCCGGCGAGGTTAGAGGCAATCAGATGGTCGGCCACCAGTCGCGCTTCCTGCTCGTTACTCCCCATCTGGTGAAAAACGGCCTGAATGAAGGCGTGCAGCGTTGGCACATGGAAGCGATGTCCACTGTTCATTGTTATCTCCTGTTGTGTCGCGTGTTTGTTGTGTTTCTTATTTTTCAACAAACTATGCTGCGCCACGCCAGTCAGGAGGTCAATAAACGTGCAGAAATTTCACGTTGTTGCAAAGAATGAACCGACAGGCCTGGAAATGGCCTGTCGGGGAAACAAGAATTTAGAAGCTTTGCCCGACGCGAGCCAGACCTTCAGCCAGCGAGGAAGATTCGCCGGTTGCGACCAGGCAGCAGGCCATCTGTATTTTCAACGAAGCCGGAACAGGCTCGCTACCGGCCAGACAACGTTCTATCCAGCGCGCGGTAGTTTCCGGATCTTTTGCCACCGGCAGCGGTACCGGTTCGTCAGGCATCTCACTCTGGCGGTCGTGCAATACGCGCACGCCGGAGGAATCGATCAGGCTTATCTGCGGGCAGCGCTGCGGGTTGGCATACACTTCGCCTTCTGTACCGTGCATCAACAGGCCGCGGCCGCCGATGTCGCCAAAGAATTTCGCCACGCGCGATACATATTCCGGATGTGACACGCTGGAAAGACGCAGCGCGGCATCGTCAGCAAACGGCGTGGCGAGTTTAGCCAACGTATGCGCGCTGTTACGCACACCCATTCTCCAGCGCATCGCCAACTGTTTCTCCAGCGGAGGACACAGCGCGCTCACCGGGATAAACACCGGCTCATGACCATCCAGCTTTGCCTGCGCCTGCCCGGCATGCAGCGTTGGCGTAATCCCCATCAGTTCGAAAATGGTTTCTGTCAGCACGCGGGTAGGATCCTCGCTGACGCCGTGTACCACCACCGGGAAGCCGAGCTTATGCAGTAAAATCGCCAGCAGCGGAGTCAAATTCGCCTGCTTACGCGCGCCATTGTAGCTGGGAATGACAATCGGCATAGGTTTGGCTACCGGCGGAGTCAGACGAATGGTGTGGTTTTGCATCGCTTCGTAAAAGCCCAGCATCTCCGCTTCGCCTTCGCCCTTGATACGTAGCGCAATCAGTACCCCGCCCATCTCAAGGTCAGGTACGTCGCCGTTCATCATATGGGTATACAGTCCGCGAGCAGTATCCCTGTCCAGGTCACGCGCGTGATTTTTTCCTCGCCCAATCTCTTTAATGATTTTGCGGTAATCCATCGATAACTCCTTGCCTGTTGCTCGCATCGTTAACGCCGACGACGGCGCGTGGGTTTCGCTTTTTCTTTTGGTTTTACTATAACGTCTGGCACAGCAGGTTGCTCTATCGGAAATATGGGTAACGCGTTCAGTAAACGCTTGCCATAGCTTTTGGTCAATAAACGCTTGTCATAAATAACCACTTCTCCCCAGCAGCCATGGCTACGGATGAGTCGCCCAACCTGCTGGATCAAATTAAACGACGCCGCGGGCAGGCTCTGCACCTCGAAGGGGTAGCGGTTCAGGCTTTTCAACCACTCGCCCTCGGTGATCACAACCGGGCTGTCGATAGGCGGAAAAGCAATTTTGTGAATATGCACCTGGGTCAACAGGTCGCCTTTCAAGTCCAGACCTTCAGCAAAAGATTGCAGCCCAACCAGCACGCTACGCTCGCCGTTAGTCACCCGCTTACGGTGCAACTCCACCAGACGATAGCGCGGCTGATCGCCCTGAACCAGCAACAGCAGGCGCAGATCGGTAACGTGCTCAAGAAAACGCTGCATCGCCCGACCGCTGGCAAAGAGTACCAGCATGCCCTGATGCTTTTTACTTTCCAGCTGTTCGCGGAAATAGGCGGCCATTTCCGCAATATGCTGCTCTTCGTTATCAATTAACGGTTCGTAGCGCATTTGCGGAATGACGATTTTGCCCTGTTCAACGTGATTAAACGGTGAATCCAGCGCGACAAACCGGTCCCCTGCTTTTTCCTTCAGACCGCTCATCTCCTGCAAACGCGAGAAGCTGTTGAGCGAGCGCAGCGTGGCGGAAGTGACAATAATATGCGGGACGCTACGCCACAGCAGTCGTTCGAGCTGATCGCTCACGCGGATCCCCACGCAGTGGAACCAGACGTGGATCTGCCCGTCACGCACCTCGCGCGTCGCCCATTTACTCACCGGCGCGCCTGACGACTGCGCGAGCGATGCCAGCCGCCACAGTTTGCTTTGCGCCTCAAACATGCCCAGCGCCCGGTTCATCTGCAAAATAACCCGATGCAGACGCACAATATCGTGAGTGCCGGTTTTTTCACTGAGATCGTTGAGGAACAGTTCCGCCAGACCGCGCAGCATTTCCGTGAGCTTCGCCAGACGCTGACAAATCTCCATCACTTCCGCAGGCAATTCGCCCATCGCGAAGCGGTGCTCCGCCTCCTGGGTAGCGGGCATGTACAGATTAAGAATGTTATTGAGCGATGAAATCAGCTCATACAATTCCTCACAGTGACCGTTCAGACGCTCGGCATTCGCCAGCGGCGGCGTAGTTTTTGGCCGAAACTGCTCCAGACAGGTAGCCACTAATTTGCAAAATAGATCCAACTGCAGTCGATACCAGGGGGCGCTGATTTCCGCGCTCATCTCCAGCGCATCGCGCGCGACATCCGGCAAATGGTGGCCTTCATCAAGCACCAACAGCAGATTTTTCGGCTCCGGCAAAACGGCTTCGCTTTCCATGGCTGCCATCACCAGCGCGTGGTTGGCTACTACCACTTCAGCTTCCTGAATCTCCCGGCGGGCGACAAAAAAAGGGCATTCACGATAGTAGTGACAGTTACGATTCAGACAACTGGCTTTATCGGTGCTCAGACGCTGCCAGAGTCCGTCGTCAATGGCGATATCGGTGTGATCGCGCAGCCCGTCCCACTTGTAGCTGTCGAGATCGCCTTTTAACCTGGCGCAGCGCTTTTGTTCTTCCTGGTTGTTGGGCGTCAGATCATCGTCGAGAAAAGCCAGCAGATCCTGCTGATTAGGTTCGGTGCTGGCCAGCGCCGCTAAGTTACGCGGGCAGACATAGCGTCCGCGACCAAACGCGGCAGTGAAACGCAGGTCGGGGATAATTTTGCGCAGCAGCGGTAAATCTTTGCTGTAGATCTGGTCCTGCAAAGCGACGTTGGCAGTACTGACCACCAGCGTTTTTTGCTCTTCACGCGCAATGGCAATACCGGGAATCAGATACGACAGGGTTTTCCCCACCCCGGTCGGTGCTTCAATCGCCAGATGCCGCCCTTCTTCCCCGGAAAGCGTTTTCGCGACGTCAGCAATCATCTGCCGCTGCGGCGCACGGGGGATAAAGTCGGGGATCTGTTCCTGAAGCGCCTTGTACCAGGCGGCGATTTGCGCTTTTAGCGCAGCCGTAAGTGCCATGAGAAAACCTGAAATACTGTATAAACAGCCACTATTGTGGCACATTTCAGGCGTTGGATGTACCTTTTTCCCCCATTCTGGAAAGCGCTTCGCAGCTCTGGCTTAAATTGCCGGATGGCTGCTTACACCCTATCCGGCCTACAGTCAGGTGCATTGCAGGCCGAATAAACGTGTCGGTTAATAGTATCCCAGCAGCTTCCACCACAGCATGCCCACGGCAAAAATGATGATCACATTTGCCGTTACCACACAGAGGTTAATTTTGTAAAAGCGCGGTCGTTCAAAATATCCCTGGGCAAAATAAATAGGACCAGGTCCGCCGCCATACTCGGTATTCCCCCACATCAGGTTACTAAAGATGCCGAAGCAAATAGCGACCATCATCGGCGGCGCACCCGCAGCGATCGCCGTGGCCGCGAAAGGAGCATACAGCGCAGCTACGTGTCCGGTAGCCGTAGCAAAGAGATAGTGGACGTAAATGTAAAGGATCCCCAGCACAATAAAGGACTCGATCGCACCAAAACCCTGAATTCCGCTGCCTAACTTTATTGTCATCCATTTAATAAAGCCCAGATCGGCAAGTCCGGTCGCCAGACTAATAATGACGCTAAACCAGATAACCGTATCCCAGGCCGCATGGTCATTAAGCAGGCTTTTCCAGCTAACGGCACCCGAGGCAAACAGATAAGCAGCCAGCCCAAGTCCGACAGATGTGGCAGACAATCCAGTAATCAAACTGGTGCCCCAGCCAACCAGCGCCAGCACAAAACCAAACGCGACTTTTTTCTCGTTGCTGCTCATCGAACCGAGCTCACCGAGCGCCTGCTTGCCCATCGCTTTTGCCTCTGGCGTACGTTTAAGCTCAGGATCCAGCAACTTATAGACCAGAAGCGGCATCAAACAGAAACAGGCCATCGCAGGAACAACAGCGGAAACAAACCACCCGCCCCAGGTTATCTCAACACCTAATGAGGATTTAGCCAGACTCGCCACCAGCGGATTTGCCGCCATCCCGGTGAGGAATATCGCCCCGGTAATGGGCGTAAACTGAAAGCACACCATGGTTAAAAAATAACCAATGCGCTTGCCGGTTACTCCCGGAGCCGAGCCTAATACGTCATTGATTGAACGAGTGATAGGGAAAATAATCCCTCCGGAACGGGCTGTAACTGACGGCATTGCCGGAGCCATAATCAGATCGGATACCCCCAGCGAGTAGGCGATACCCAGGCTACTGCCGCCAAATAGCGATAACATTTTATACGCAATACGTTTCCCAAGCCCGGAGGTGACAAACCCCAGAGAAAGAACATAGGCGCAGAAGATGAGCCATACTGTACCGGACGCAAACCCTGACAGCGCTTTCGCCTCTGGCAAGGTCTTGGTAAAAATCACCACACAAAGCGCAATCAGCATTACCGCCCCCGAAGGGAGCGGTTGGGTAAGAATGGCGGCAATGGTCGCGGCAAAAATAGCAAACATATGCCAGGCCTGAGGCGTCAGACCATCAGGTACGGGATAAAACCAAATTATCCCCCCAATCGCCAGCGGTATCAGGAACGCCAGAATGGATTTTCCCGCGACAGAATTCGTTGACATAAAAATATCCTTATTCCGTTAGCCCGAGAACCTTCATTTCTGCGACATATATTTGGCCAGCACCTGATCGACCATCGCGGGTGCCATTCCCAGGTAATTTGCCGGGTCGGTCAGTTTCTCAATCAACTGCGGATCCAGTCGTTCTGCAACGGATGGCATCGCATTCAGCACATCAGCCAGTCGTCCCCCCTGTTCGTTGACGATACGGCAGGCGTCGTACACAACATCATGCGCATCCTGACGACCGATGTATGGCGCCAGTCCCATCATGACCGCCTCAGCCACTATCAGGCCGTTGGTCATACCGAGGTTACGTTTCATCGCCGCTTCATCGACTATCAGTCCCGCCAGCATAAAATTGGCCTGATGCAACGCCCCTGCGCTGAGGACGAAACTTTCCGGGATAGCAATCCATTCCGCATGCCACGGCCCGGTCGCCCGTTCCAGGTCCTGCACCATCGCATCCAGCATCAGTCCCGCTTGCTGACGCACGCCTTTAGCACAGGCCAGCATCAGTTCGCTGGAGATCGGGTTGCGTTTTTGCGGCATGGTACTGCTGGCGCCACGCCCTTTAACAAACGGCTCATACAGCTCGCCAAACTCATTGGCTGCCAGCAACATTACGTCGTAGGCAATCTTACCCAGCGACCCGGTAATCACCGCTAACAAGTTAACCGCTTCGGCAAAACCATCACGCGCGACGTGCCAGGTGGACGTTGGAACATTCAGTCCAAGCTCTTCCATCATCGCTTTTTGTACCGCCAGCCCTTTATCCCCCAGCGATGCCAGCGTACCAGCTGCACCCGCAAATTCGCCGACCAGAACACGAGGACGCGCCTGGGTAAGACGTTCCGCGTGGCGTTCAAACATATCCAGCCAGATGGCCGCTTTATAACCGAAGGTCACGGGCAAAGCCTGTTGTAAGTGGGTTCTCCCGGCCATTGGCGTATCACGGTAGCGACGTGCGAGGTCTGCGAGCGTCGCACGAAGTTTGTTTATATCGGTCTCAATTAACGTGAACGCATCACGAATTTGTAGGACTACCGCGGTGTCCATAATGTCCTGAGTGGTTGCCCCCCAGTGCACATAGCCGCCGGACTCGCCAGCCTGTTTAGAAATCTGGTGCACCAGCGGTAGGATCGGATACCCCACTATTTCAGTTTCATGGCGCAATAAATCAAAATCGAGCGTGTCGGCATTACATTTCTCGGCAATTTCCTGCGCCGCCGCCTCAGGTATTACGCCACAGCGCGCTTGAGCCTTAGCCAACGCAACTTCCACTTCCACGTATTTGCGCACCAGCTCGCGATCGTCAAACACCGCGCGCATCGCCGGTGTGCCGAAAGAATCCCTAAACAGAACAGAATCAAGTACATTCGAAGCCATAAATCCCCCTGGAAAATCTGATAATGATAAGATGCTTGTTTACGGCGGTTTGTTGGATATTCAAACGCCGCCACAATGTCCAGACATTATCAAATGTCCGTACATTTAAATGTACGGACATTTATAGTATTCATAAGAAATGTAGGGAATAGTCCGTACAAATTTTCGTGATAAAGATCACTAATATTTTGATGAAACTGCGATGAAAGAATCTCTGTACAAGCGAATAGCACGTGAACTGGCGCAGCAAATTTCGGTGGGAACCTTTGCCCCCGGCTCGCTGTTTCCTACGGAAATGGAACTGTGCGAAACATGGCAGGTCAGCCGCCACACCATGCGTGAGGCGCTAAGGGAATTAACAGAGCAAGGTTTGATTTCACGGCGTAAAGGCGCAGGCACCCGCGTTTGCGAACCTAAGGCTAACGGCGTCAATCATCCGCTATCGCATCTTGAGGATCTGCTGCTGCTGGCCAGGAACAATCTGCGCGTCATCAAGAAAATCGATGAGATTGTGGCGGACATAGAGTTGTCCCAGTTGATTGGCTGTCCGCCAGGTTCCCGATGGCTGCACATTGCCAGTACCCGTGAAGATGCGCAAAACCCGGACGCGCCAATTTGCTGGACCGACAGTTACGCCAGCACGGACTACGCCAAGCTGCGCACATACATCCGCGATGATCCGCACTCGTTAATTAGCGATCTGATCGAAGCGCACTACGGTATTAAAAGTCATGAAGTTCACCAGACGATTACGGCAGTTGGCGTGCCTAAGAAGATGGCAAAAATCCTTAACGTAGCACCTGATTCTCCGGCGATGAGAATTGTGCGCCGCTATCTGGACAGGGAAGGAAAAGTTTTTGAAACGACGATTTCTGTTCACCCGGCAGGACGCTATACCTGCTCAATCGTGCTGAAATCGCAAAGCTCAGGGGAATGATTGACCTGGCCGGCCTACACATTATGTAGACCGGCTAGCGTGTTTATACTGCCATACAGCAGGTGAATTACTGCGCTGAAGACGGTCTGCGCGGACGGCGCGGTGGACGAGGCTTATCGCCTGCCGGTTTGCCTTCGCCGCTACGCGGTTTCGCTTTTGGCGCACCGCCATCCTGACGACGCGGCTGCTGGCCACGTCCTGCTCCGCCCTGACCGCGACCGCCACCACCACGCTGCTGGCGAACGTTCTGAATCGGCTCAGCTTTGATGGACGGGTCTGGCTCGTAGCCTGGCGTTGCAATACGCGGGATCTCTTTTTTCAGCAGCTTCTCGATGTCGCGCAACAGTTTGTGTTCATCGACGCATACCAGAGACAACGCTTCGCCGGTGGCAGCCGCACGACCGGTACGACCAATACGGTGCACGTAATCTTCCGGGACGTTCGGCAACTCGTAGTTCACCACGTGCGGCAGCTCTTCAATATCCAGCCCACGCGCGGCAATATCGGTTGCCACCAGCACGCGAATATCACCGGATTTAAAATCGGCCAGCGCACGCGTACGCGCCCCCTGAGATTTGTTACCGTGGATCGCCGCGCTGCGGATGCCGTCTTTATTCAGCTGTTCCGCCAGATGGTTCGCACCGTGTTTGGTACGGGTAAACACCAGCACCTGCTGCCAATTGCCCTGACCAATCATCTGCGACAACAGTTCACGTTTGCGTTTTTTATCCACGAAATGCACATGCTGAGTCACCTGCTCGGACGCGGTATTACGACGCGCCACTTCGATTTCCAGCGGGTTATGCAGCAGCTTTTCGGCCAGCGATTTAATATCGTCAGAGAACGTTGCCGAGAACAGCAGGTTCTGGCGTTTTGCCGGCAGTTTGGCCAGAACGCGACGAATGTCATGAATAAAGCCCATATCCAGCATGCGGTCAGCTTCATCCAGCACCAGAATTTCAACCTGATCCAGTTTCACCGCATTCTGGTGTTCCAGATCGAGCAAACGACCCGGGGTGGCAATCAGCACGTCTACACCGCCACGCAGCTTCATCATCTGCGGGTTAATGCTGACACCGCCGAAAACCACCAGCGAGCGAATATTGAGATACTTACTGTAATCACGAACGTTTTCGCCAATCTGGGCTGCCAGTTCGCGAGTGGGCGTGAGGATCAGCGCACGAACCGGACGGCGGCTTTTACCATGCGGCTGATGGGTCACAAGGTGCTGCAACAACGGCAGGGTAAAACCTGCCGTTTTCCCCGTACCGGTCTGGGCGCTGGCCATCAGATCGCGGCCTTCCAGCACGGCGGGGATCGCCTGCTGCTGAATAGGGGTAGGTTCACGGTAACCCTGCTCGGCAACGGCACGTAAAATATCAGGGTTCAAACCAAGGGAATCAAAAGACATAACAACTCCGAACCGCCCTGACCGTTACCGGTGTCGTTTTCAGGGAGATACACACAATAGAGATGACAAAAACCACAATGTCATGAAGGGGCGGAGTGTAGCAGTTTTTGTGATGTACCGCATAAATTATCCCTTCAACAGAAATTAATTCGCGGACTGGACAAGGTTGCACATCAGTCATAATCTTAATCAATCGATTGATTAAGATCAGAGTCGTGCCATGAATACACCCACCATGACAAGCAAAGGTGAACAGGCGAAAAATCAGCTCATTGCCGCCGCGCTGGCGCAGTTTGGCGAATATGGTTTGCACGCCACAACGCGCGATATCGCCGCGCAGGCCGGGCAAAATATTGCGGCCATCACCTACTATTTTGGCTCAAAAGAGGATTTATACCTCGCCTGCGCCCAGTGGATTGCGGATTTTATTGGCTCACAGTTTCGCCCGCATGCAGAAGAAGCCGAACGTCTGTTTGCTCAGCCGGAGCCGGATCGTGGCGCGATGCGCGAACTTATCCTGCGCGCCTGTAAAAATATGATCATGCTGTTAACCCAAGACGACACCGTTAACCTGAGCAAATTTATCTCGCGCGAACAGCTTTCACCCACCGCGGCTTATCAACTGGTGCACGACCAGGTGATCAATCCGCTGCATACCCACCTGACGCGCCTGATTGCTGCCTATACTGGTCGCGATGCTAACGATACCCAAATGATTCTGCACACCCACGCCATACTCGGCGAGGTGCTGGCCTTTCGTCTGGGGAAAGAGACCATTCTGTTGCGTACGGGCTGGTCAAAATTTGATGAGGATAAAACCGCGCTGATTGAGCACACCGTTACCTGTCACATCGATCTTATTCTGCAAGGTTTAACGCAAAGGAGTCTGGAGTCATGAAAAAACCTGTCGTTCTCGGGCTGGTTATCGCGGCCCTCGTTGCCGTGATTGCCGGTGGAACGTGGTGGTATCAAAGTCGGCAAGATAACGGTCTGACGCTCTACGGCAATGTCGATATCCGTAGCGTCAATCTGAGTTTTCGCGTCGGCGGCAGGCTGGCCTCGCTGGCGGTTGACGAAGGCGACGCCATTACCGCCGGTCAGGTGCTTGGCGAACTGGACCACGCGCCGTATGAAAACGCGCTAATGCAGGCAAAAGCGAATGTTGCCGCCGCCCAGGCACAGTACGATCTGATGCTGGCCGGTTATCGTGAAGAAGAGATTGCGCAAACCGCAGCGGCGGTCAAACAGGCGCAGGCCGCCTATGATTATGCGCAAAACTTTTACAATCGCCAGGTAGGACTGTGGAAAAGCCGCACCATCTCCGCTAACGATCTCGAAAACGCCCGTTCATCACGTGACCAGGCGCTGGCCTCACTGAAATCCGCCCAGGATAAACTCGCCCAGTATCGCAGCGGGAACCGTGTGCAGGATATTGAGCAGGCGAAAGCCACGCTCGAGCAAGCACAAGCTGAGCTGGCGCAGGCTGAACTGAATTTGCATGACACCACGTTAACCTCTCCGTCTGACGGCACGATTCTCACCCGGGCGGTTGAACCGGGTAGCATGCTGAACGAAGGAGGCACGGTACTGACGCTATCACTCACGCGTCCGGTCTGGGTTCGCGCCTACGTTGACGAACGAAATCTGAGCCAGGCGCAGCCAGGACGCAAAATTCTGCTCTACACCGATGGCCGCCCGGACAAGCCTTATCACGGTAAAATTGGCTTCGTGTCGCCCACCGCCGAGTTTACCCCGAAAACGGTCGAGACCCCTGACCTGCGTACCGACCTGGTTTATCGTCTGCGCATTGTGGTGACCGATGCAGACGATGCGTTGCGCCAGGGGATGCCGGTAACAATAAAGTTTGGCGATGAGGCACGGCATGACTGACGCCGTCATTACGCTGAATGGGCTGACGAAAAACTTTGCCGGAATGGAAAAACCGGCCGTCGCCCCGCTCGACTGTACCGTTCATGCCGGCTACGTGACCGGGCTTGTCGGGCCGGACGGCGCGGGCAAAACCACGCTGATGCGCATGCTGGCGGGTTTGTTAAAACCCGACGCCGGAAGTGCTGTCGTAATTGGCTTTGATCCCATCAAAGACGACAGCGCCCTGCATGCCGTGCTGGGTTATATGCCACAGAAATTTGGCCTGTACGAAGATTTAACGGTCATGGAGAACCTCAATCTCTATGCCGATTTGCGCAGCGTCACCGGCGACGTACGAGAAAAAACCTTTGCCCGGTTACTGGAATTTACCTCACTGGGTCCGTTTACCGGACGACTGGCTGGCAAGCTTTCCGGTGGCATGAAACAGAAGCTCGGGCTTGCCTGTACGCTGGTCGGCGAACCCAAAGTGTTGCTGCTGGATGAGCCAGGTGTCGGCGTCGACCCTATTTCCCGTCGCGAGTTGTGGCAAATGGTCCATGAACTGGCGGGCGACGGGATGCTGATCCTCTGGAGTACCTCCTATCTGGATGAAGCTGAGCAATGTCGTGATGTGTTGCTGATGAATGAAGGCGAATTGCTGTATCAGGGCGATCCGACCCAGCTTACGCAGACGATGGCCGGACGCAGCTTTTTAATGAGCAGCCCGCAGGAAAATAACCGCCGACTGCTGCAACGCGTGTTAAAACTGCCGCAGGTCAGCGATGGGATGATTCAGGGGAAATCCGTCCGTTTGATCCTGAAAAAAGAGGCCACGGCCCAGCAGATTCAGGACGCGAACGGTATGCCGGAGATAACCATCAACGAAACCGTTCCCCGTTTCGAGGATGCTTTTATCGATTTACTCGGCGGGGCCGGAACATCAGAGTCGCCGCTGGGTGCCATCCTGCATACCGTGGAAGGCACGCCTGGCGAAACGGTGATCGAAGCCAAAGCGTTGACCAAAAAGTTCGGCGATTTTGCCGCTACCGACCATGTAGACTTTGCCGTGCAGCGCGGCGAGATTTTTGGCCTGTTAGGCCCGAACGGCGCCGGAAAATCCACCACCTTTAAAATGATGTGCGGTCTGCTGGTTCCTACCTCCGGCAAAGCGCTGGTGCTGGATATGGACCTCAAAGTCAGTTCCGGCAAAGCGCGTCAGCATCTGGGCTATATGGCGCAGAAATTCTCCCTGTACGGCAACCTGACGGTTGAACAGAATCTGCGTTTTTTCTCCGGCGTCTACGGCCTGCGCGGTCGAGCGCAGAAAGAGAAGATCGATCGCATGAGTGAGGCATTTGGCCTGAAAAGCATCGCCTCCCACGCTACCGACGAGCTACCGCTGGGCTTTAAACAACGTCTGGCGCTGGCCTGCTCGCTGATGCATGAGCCAGATATCCTGTTTCTCGATGAACCCACTTCCGGGGTTGATCCCCTTACCCGTCGAGAATTCTGGTTACATATCAACAGTATGGTGGAAAAAGGCGTCACGGTGATGGTGACGACCCACTTTATGGATGAGGCGGAATATTGCGATCGCATCGGGCTGGTGTATCACGGCAAACTGATCGCCAGCGGCACGCCGGACGACCTGAAAGCAAAGGCTGCCGATAGCGACACACCGGACCCAACCATGGAGCAGGCGTTTATTACGCTCATCAATGACTGGGATAAGGAGCATACGCATGAGTAACTCCGCGCTCTCATGGCGACGCGTACGCGCGCTGTGCGTAAAAGAGACGCGCCAGATCGTCCGCGATCCCAGCAGTTGGCTGATTGCGGTGGTGATCCCGTTGTTGCTGCTGTTTATCTTCGGCTACGGGATCAACCTCGACTCCAGCAAGCTGCGAGTGGGAATTTTGCTCGAACAGCAGAGCGAAGAGGCGCTGGATTTCACCCACACCATGACCGGTTCGCCGTATATTGACGCCACCATCAGCGATAACCGTCAGGAATTGATTGAGAAAATGCAGGCCGGACGCATTCGCGGGCTGGTGGTGATCCCGGTAGATTTTGCCCAACAAATGGCGCGACCTGGCGACACAGCCCCTATTCAGGTGATCACTGACGGCAGCGAACCGAATACCGCCAACTTTGTGCAGGGTTATGTCGAAGGCATCTGGCAGATTTGGCAGCAACAGCGGGCTGAGGATCGCGGGGAATCATTTAAGCCGTTAATCGATGTGCAGACCCGCTACTGGTTTAACCCGGCGGCTATCAGCCAGCACTTTATAATTCCGGGGGCGGTAACCATCATCATGACGGTGATTGGCGCGATCCTCACCTCGTTAGTGGTGGCGCGTGAATGGGAGCGCGGCACCATGGAAGCGCTGTTGTCTACCGAAGTTACCCGCGTCGAGCTGCTGCTGTGCAAACTGATCCCCTATTACTTTTTAGGCATGCTGGCGATGCTGCTGTGTATGCTGGTATCGGTGTTTATTCTTGGCGTGCCCTATCGCGGCTCGTTGCTAATCCTGTTTTTTATCACCAGCCTGTTTTTGCTCAGTACGCTCGGCATGGGACTGCTTATCTCCACCATCACCCGTAATCAGTTTAACGCCGCGCAGGTTGCACTGAACGCCGCTTTCCTGCCCTCGATTATGTTGTCGGGGTTTATCTTCCAGATAGACAGCATGCCGGCGATTATCCGCGCGGTGACTTACATTATTCCGGCGCGCTATTTCGTCAGCACCCTGCAAAGCCTTTTTTTGGCGGGCAACATTCCGGTGGTGCTGGTTATCAACGTGCTGTTTTTAATCGCTTCGGCGGTAATGTTTATTGGCCTGACGTGGCTGAAAACCAAACGTCGGCTGGATTAAGGGGACGGGCATGTTTCATCGCTTATGGACATTAATTCGTAAAGAGCTGCAATCGCTATTACGCGAGCCGCAAACGCGAGCCATTTTGATTCTACCGGTACTGATTCAGGTCATTCTGTTCCCGTTCGCCGCGACGCTGGAAGTGACCAACGCTACTATCGCTATCTATAACGAAGATAACGGTAAACATTCGGTGGAGCTTACCCAGCGCTTCGCCCGCGCCAGCGCTTTTACGCATGTCCTGTTACTGAAAAGTCCGCAGGAGATCCAGCCCACCATCGACACGCAAAAAGCGCTGTTGCTGGTGCGCTTCCCGGCCAACTTTTCGCGGAATCTGGATACCTTCCAGCAAGCACCCATGCAAATTATCCTCGATGGACGTAACTCGAACAGCGCGCAAATTGCCGCCAATTACCTGCAGCAGATCGTGAAGGAGTACCAGCAGGAGCTGATGGACGGCAAGCCAAAACCGAACAACAGCGAACTGGTGATACGTAACTGGTATAACCCGAATCTGGACTATAAATGGTTCGTGGTTCCGTCGCTGATCGCCATGATTACCACCATCGGCGTGATGATCGTCACCTCGCTGTCTGTTGCCCGCGAACGCGAGCAGGGCACGCTCGATCAACTGCTGGTCTCCCCGCTTACCACCTGGCAGATTTTCATCGGCAAGGCGGTGCCTGCGCTAATTGTGGCCACTTTTCAGGCCACCATTGTGCTGGCGATCGGCATCTGGGCTTATCACATTCCGTTTGCCGGTTCACTGGGGCTATTCTATTTCACGATGGTGATTTACGGACTGTCGCTGGTCGGCTTTGGTCTGCTGATTTCATCGCTGTGCGCCACCCAGCAGCAGGCGTTTATCGGCGTATTTGTCTTTATGATGCCAGCGATATTGCTCTCAGGTTACGTCTCGCCGGTCGAAAATATGCCGGTATGGTTACAGAATCTGACGTGGATAAACCCGATCCGCCATTTTACGGACATCACGAAACAGATTTACCTGAAGGATGCGAGTCTGAAGATTGTCTGGGGAAGTTTGTGGCCGCTGTTGGTGATAGCGGCCACAACCGGCTCAGCGGCGTATGCGATGTTTCGCCGCAAGGTGATGTAGCTTTTTGTCTTTCGCCAACAGCGACACCACGGCGGGTCCGGCAAGGATCACCAGCCCCGCCAGGGCCAGCAAGACGTTGTTTTGCAGCACGCGCGACAACAGCCACAAAACGATCATCGCGGCACCGAAATACCACGTCGTAGTGAGTTCTTCCAGCACATCCGCCACGTCGCGCCAGCGCTGTTCATGGTGACGTTGTAAAGCCAGCATTAATAAAACCGTTACGCCGTAAACGACGCATAATCCCAGGCCGACGTGCACCAGCGTGCCGCTCATCCAGCCCATTACCAGTAATGCCACTACCAGTAAATGCAACACAATCTGCCAGCAACTTAGACCCGTTGCGACACGAACACGTTGTTGCCACCTCATGGCTTTTCTCCTGAAGGATTTTCGACTAATTGTTCAGAGTACCGGACTTTACGGAAAATTCCGCAACACCGCATCTTTTTGTGACGACGACTACACTATTTTAATCAGGAAAGTGACGCCAACGGGAGAATCATGGCCAGACAAACAGAACGGTTTTCATTCAATGTGCTCACCATTAATATTCATAAAGGGTTTACCGCCTTCAATCGGCGTTTTATTTTGCCTGAGCTGCGAGAAGCCGTCAGAACGGTCGGTGCGGATATTGTGTGCCTGCAAGAGGTAATGGGCGCACACGAGGTGCATCCACTGCATGTGGAAAACTGGCCGGACACCACGCACTACGAATTTCTGGCGGATACCATGTGGAGCGACTTCGCTTATGGACGTAACGCCGTGTATCCGCAGGGGCATCACGGTAACGCCGTGCTGTCGCGCTATCCTATTGAACATTATGAAAATCGCGATGTGTCGGTCGGCGCGAGTGAAAAACGCGGGGTCCTGTACTGCCGCATCGTGCCGCCGATGCTCTCCCACCCGGTTCACGTGATGTGTGTCCATCTCGGTTTGCGTGAGGCCCACCGTCAGGCCCAGCTCGCTATGCTGGCAGATTGGGTGAATGCCTTACCTGAGGGTGAGCCCGTCGTGGTCGCCGGTGATTTCAACGATTGGCGACAAAAAGCTAATCATCCGTTGAAAGCCAATGCCGATCTTGACGAGATCTTTACCCGCGCCCACGGTCGCCCGGCGCGGACGTTTCCGGTGCAGTTTCCCCTGCTGCGTCTCGACAGGATCTATGTGAAAAACGCGAATGCCAGTACCCCAACGACGCTGGCGCTGCGTCACTGGCGACATTTGTCCGATCATGCCCCTCTGAGTGCGGAGATTCATTTATGAAATTTGGCTGGCGTGAAGGCAATCAAATTCAACTGCTGGAAAACGGCGATCAGTACTACCCCGCCGTGTTTGACGCCATTGAACAGGCGCAGCAAAAAATTATCCTCGAGACCTTCATCTGGTTTGAAGATGCGGTCGGAAAACAGCTGCATGCCGCGCTGCTGAGTGCAGCACGTCGCGGCGTTAAAGCAGAAGTGCTGCTGGATGGCTATGGCTCACCGGACCTCAGCGACAGCTTCGTTAATGAGCTAACCGCAGCCGGCATTGTTTTCCGCTATTACGATCCGCGCCCGCGTCTGTTCGGCATGCGCACCAATCTCTTTCGCCGTATGCATCGCAAAATTGTGGTCATTGATGACCGCGTTGCTTTCGTCGGCGGCATCAATTATTCCGCTGAACATATGTCTGATTACGGCCCTGAGGCCAAGCAGGATTACGCCGTGCGCGTTGAAGGTCCCATCGTGGCCGACATCCTGACATTCGTGCTGGAAAACTTGCCGGGCCAGAGCGCCGTACGCCGCTGGTGGCGACGTCATCATCGCGCAGTCGAAAATCATCGGCCTGGCGAAGCGCAGGTACTATTTGTCTGGCGCGACAACGAAGAACATCGCGATGATATTGAACGTCATTATTTGAAAATGCTTACCCAGGCCAGACGGGAAGTGATCATTGCCAATGCCTACTTCTTTCCCGGCTATCGCTTTCTGCATGCCCTGCGTAAAGCGGCCCGACGCGGCGTTCGGGTAAAACTCATCGTGCAGGGTGAACCAGATATGCCGATTGTGAAAGTGGGCGCCCGCCTGCTGTACAACTATCTGGTAAAAGGCGGCGTCCATGTCTATGAATATCGCCGTAAACCTCTGCATGGCAAGGTAGCGCTGATGGACGATCATTGGGCGACGGTAGGCTCCAGCAATCTTGACCCGCTCAGCCTGTCGCTGAATCTGGAAGCGAATCTCATTATTCATGACCGTGCGTTTAACCAGACTCTGCGCGATAACCTGAACCCGATTATTGCGCAGGACTGCAAGCGGGTTGATGAATCCATGCTGCCCAAACGCACCTGGTGGAACCTGACCAAAAGCGTGCTGGCGTTCCACTTTTTACGCCATTTCCCGGCGCTGGTCGGCTGGCTTCCCGCACATACACCACATCTGACCGAGGTAGAGCCGCCCGCACAGCCTGCCATGGAAACGCAGGATCGCATTCAAACTGAGGATGTCGGAGGAAAATCCTGATGGCCAAAGCACATCCGCGCTGGCGGTTAGCGAAAAAAATACTCACGTGGCTATTTTTCATTGCCGTCATCGTGTTGCTGGTCATTTATGCCAGCAAGGTCAATTGGGAAGAGGTCTGGACGGTAATCCGGGATTACAATCGGACTGCCCTGCTCAGCGCCGTGGGGTTGGTAATCGTCAGTTATTTACTCTACGGCTGCTATGACCTGCTCGGCCGACATTACTGTGGGCACAAGCTGGCAAAACGCCAGGTCATGCTGGTGTCGTTTATCTGTTACGCCTTCAACCTGACGTTAAGCACCTGGGTGGGCGGTATTGGGATGCGTTATCGGCTCTACTCGCGCCTCGGGTTGCCGGGGAGCACTATTACGCGGATTTTTTCACTGAGTATTACCACCAACTGGCTGGGCTATATTCTGCTGGGCGGCTTTATTTTTACCTTTGGCGTGGTCGAGCTGCCCGCGCATTGGTATATCGATGAAGGTACGCTGCGCATTTTAGGCATTGCGCTACTGCTGATTATTGTCGTTTATCTGTGGTTTTGCGCCTTCGCGAAACATCGCCACATCACCATCAGGGGCCAAAAGCTGGTGCTGCCCTCCTGGAAATTCGCCATCGCGCAAATGGTGATATCCAGTACCAACTGGATGGTGATGGGAGCCATTATCTGGCTGTTGCTGGGTCAGGATATCAACTATTTCTTCGTGCTGGGCGTGCTACTGGTGAGCAGTATTGCCGGGGTTATCGTACATATTCCGGCGGGGATCGGCGTGCTGGAGGCGGTTTTTATGGCGTTGCTGGCGGGGGAAAATACTTCTCAAGGCAAGATTATCGCCGCCCTGCTTGCGTATCGCGTCCTCTATTATTTTATTCCGCTGCTGCTGGCGCTTATTTGCTACCTGTTGCTGGAAAGTCGGGCGAAAAAGCTGCGGGCGAAAAACGAGAAGGCAATGGCGAAATGATGGTGTATATAGTGCCGGATGCGGCGTAATGCCTTATCCGGCAACAGAGAATTAACGACGATTGCCGAAGATACGCAGCAGCATCAGGAACAGGTTGATAAAGTCCAGATACAGCGTTAGTGCGCCAAGAATCGCGTATTTGCGCAGATTAGAACTGTCACGCAGATCGATCTGCTCACCGATGTTTTTCAGCTTCTGCGTGTCATAGGCGGTCAGACCGACAAACACAATCACCCCAATGTAGGTTACCGCCCACATCAACGCTTCGCTCTTCAGCCAGAAGTTAACCAGTGAAGCCAGCACAATCCCGATTAGCGCCATAAACAGCATATTGCCGAAACCGCTGAGGTCACGCTTAGTGGTATAACCGTACAGGCTCATGATGCCAAACATCCCGCCGGTGACCACAAAGGTACTGGCGATAGACGAGTAGGTATAGACGATGAAGATGCTCGACAGCGTCAACCCGGTTAACGCCGAATAGAGCATAAACAGCGTGGTTGCCACACCGGCGCTCAGCTTTTGCACCATGCCGGACAAAACGAACACCAGCGCCAGTTGGGCGATAATCAGGCCAAAGAAGGTGATTTTACTGGAGAAGACAAACATCATCACCGCGGGCGTATTTGCCGCATACCAGGCGATAAACGCCGTCAGCAACAACCCGCAGGTCATCCAGCCATAAACCTGCGCCATATACGTTTGCAGGCCGGAACGCGCCTGCACAATAGAATCGGATCGTGGGAATCGGTCCATGACAATCTCCTGAATCAGTATGAGCCTACAACAATTGTACTCTACCAGCGTTTTGCTGCTAGCTTATCGCTGTCACGGGCATCCACCCAACGTTCACCTTCCGGCGTGGCCTCGCGCTTCCAGAACGGTGCGCGGGTTTTCAGATAATCCATAATGAACTGCCCGGCATCAAACGCGCTACTACGATGCGCGCTGGTCACGCCAACAAAAACGATTTCGTCGCCGGGCCACAGTTCGCCGATGCGATGAATCACCGTCACCCGCCCCAGCGGCCAGCGCGTACGCGCCTCGTCAACAATCTCCGCCAACGCTTTTTCGGTCATGCCGGGATAGTGTTCCAGTGTTAACGCCTGCACGCTGTCACCGAGATTGTGATTACGCACTTTACCGGTGAAAGTCACCACCGCGCCATCTTCATCGCGCTCGGCAAGCCAGGGATACTCTTCCCCAACGCTGAACGGCGCATGCCCAACAACAATTCGCGTCTCAGCCATCTTAACCTCCGGTTACCGGTGGGAAGAAAGCCACTTCATCACCTGCGTTAAGGGAGTGGTCAAAACTGACCAGCGTCTGGTTCACCGCCGCCAGCAGCTTGCCGTCTTCCAGCGCCAGCGCCCAACGATCGCCTTTCGCCGCCAGATGCTGGCGCAGCGCTTCGACCGTTGCAAATTCGGCGGTAACCTCTAACGCATCCGTGTTGACCAGTTCACGGACCTGGGCAAAGAAAAGAACCTTAATCATGCGCATCCACCTTAAAATCGCCCGACTTACCACCACTTTTTGCCAGCAGGCGCACCGGACCAATCACCATGTCCTTTTGTACCGCTTTGCACATGTCGTAGATGGTCAACGCCGCCACGGAGGCCGCCGTTAACGCTTCCATTTCCACACCGGTTTTCCCGCTCAGGCGACACAGCGTCTCAATGCGTACACGATCGTGTTCCGGTTCGGCATGCAGGTTAACTTCGACCTTGCTCAGCATCAGCGGGTGACACAGCGGGATAAGATCCCAGGTCCGTTTGGCCGCCTGAATACCGGCAATGCGCGCCGTGGCGAAAACGTCGCCTTTATGGTGGCTACCATCGATAATCATCGCCAGCGTTTCGCTGCGCATCGTCACGAATGCTTCAGCACGCGCCTCGCGTACCGTTTCTGCTTTACCAGAGACATCCACCATGTGGGCTTCGCCAGCGGCGTTAATATGAGTCAGTTGCGACATAATTATTTCTTCAAATGTGGGTGGAAATTACACGGACGCGTACGGGCATCAAGCTGCGGCGCAATGATATTTTCCCAGGCGGTACGACACGCTTTGGTCGAACCCGGCATGGCGAAAATCAGCGTTTTATTCGCAACCCCGGCAATTGCCCGGGATTGCAGCGTCGCGGTGCCAATCTCTTCAAACGAGAGCATACGGAATACTTCGCCAAAACCCTCAACTTCTCTGTCGAACAGTGGTTGCAGCGCTTCCGGCGCCTGGTCGCCTTCGGTCAGTCCGGTGCCGCCGGTAATAAGCACAACCTGCACATCGTCACTGGCAATCCAGGCGGAAACCTGGGCGCGGATGGCATAACGGTTCTCTTTGACAATTGCCTTGTCAACAATCTGATGGCCCGCTTCCTGCGCCGAGTCACGCAGGTAGTGACCGGAGGTGTCATCCTCTTCGCCGCGACGGTTGGAAACAGTAAGAATAGCAATGCGTGTCGGGATAAATTCAGCGCTTACCTGACTCATGAAAACTCCTTTTAGCGATCAGCCGCCAATGTAAGATAAGTTTTGCGTAATACCGGTATTGTTCTGATGCAGGAAATGGGTCTGCTTTTTCTCCAGCAGCGCGGTTGAAATGCGTTCTTCCAGCGCGGATTGCTGAGCGTCATCTTCCAGCAAGTCACGCAGGCTTACGCCGCCTTCACCAAATAAACACAGGTGCAGCTTGCCGACAGAGGAAACGCGCAGACGATTACAGGTGGCGCAAAAGTCTTTCTCATAAGGCATGATCAGACCAATTTCGCCAGCATAATCAGGATGACAGAAAACCTGAGCCGGGCCGTCGCTGCGCTGTCGGATCTGGTGGATCCAGCCGCGACGCAGCAGCTCATCGCGCAGTACCTGTCCGGAAATATGGTGTTTACGGAAGAGAGAGGTGCCCTCGCCCGTTTCCATCAGTTCAATAAAACGCAGTTGAATAGGACGAGGTTGTATCCACGCCAGGAAGGTGTCCAGTTGATGATGGTTTACATCGCGCATCAGCACCGTGTTGACCTTCACTTTTTCGAAACCGGCATCAAAGGCGGCGTCAATGCCCGCCATCACCTGCTGAAATTTGTCCTGCCCGGTAATGGCGTGAAACTGACGGGCATCGAGACTGTCGACGCTGACGTTGAGTGCCGTCAGACCTGCATCGCGCCAGGCGGCAGCATCGCGCGCCAGACGATAACCATTGGTCGTTACCGCAATCTGACGGATGGCGTCGTTTTCACGCACGGCGGCAATAATGTCGGTAAAATCGCGACGTAATGAGGGTTCGCCCCCTGTCAGGCGCACTTTTTCCGTCCCCAGACTGGCGAACGCACGGGTGACGCGGCGAATTTCATCAACGGTCAAAAAGCCGTTATTGGTGACCCCACCGGGCTTATAGCCATCCGGCAGGCAGTAGGTGCAACGAAAGTTACACACATCGGTAATCGACAAACGTAAGTAGTAAAACTTACGCGCGAAAGCATCGGTAAGTTGAGAGCCCATGTACACCTTTCCAAATACGGGAGACGCAGTCATTTCTTCCTGCGCCCTGGTGACAATCTCGTTCGAGCATTGCCACGGCCAAAGCACCGTATCATTTGACCCAGGTGCAGAGGCTAGAGTGTTTATACTCATCATACTTTGAGTACGTAGTGGTTATGCCGATACTAGCGTGTAAATGGCGATAATGCCAAGCACACTTACGCTGTATAAATGCGTATATAGCGACATGATCGTGCAATTTCGCTACAGAATAAGCAAAAACCACAGTTTTGCATTGATATACATCATCTTGCTGTCAGGTGCATGTCGTCAGAAAGGGGTAGATCGCCGAAAATTAATTTCGGCAAATGCCAACTGGATAATTGCTGAAAACACGCTATTTACGGTACTGTAGCGCCGATCAATTGATATCAGGAAACTCTATGCGCACTCGCACGCTGGCAGATTTAGATCGCGTTGTCGCTCTCGGCGGAGGGCATGGATTAGGACGCGTTCTCTCCTCACTTTCCCCTTTAGGTTCACGACTGACGGGTATCGTCACCACCACCGATAATGGCGGCTCCACGGGGCGTATTCGTCGTTCTGAAGGCGGCATCGCCTGGGGTGACATGCGTAACTGCCTGAACCAGTTAATTACCCAACCCAGCGTTGCATCCGCTATGTTTGAATACCGTTTTGGCGGTAATGGCGAGCTTTCCGGACATAACCTCGGAAATTTAATGTTAAAGGCGCTCGATCACCTCAGCGTGCGGCCTCTGGAAGCCATAAATTTAATTCGCAACCTGCTGAAGGTCGATGCGCATTTAATTCCGATGTCAGAGCTGCCGGTGGATCTGATGGCTATTGATGATCAGGGGCATGAAGTCTATGGCGAAGTGAATATCGATCAGCTCACTATCCCTCCTCAGGAACTGATGCTGTCGCCAAAAGTCCCCACCACGCGAGAAGCGGTTGAGGCAATCGCCGAAGCGGATTTGATTCTGATAGGACCAGGCAGTTTTTATACCAGCCTGATGCCGATCCTGCTGCTCGACGAACTGGCGCAGGCATTACGGCGTACCCCCGCCAGGATGGTCTACATTGGCAACCTGGGTCGCGAATTAAGCCTGCCAGCAGCCAGCCTGACGCTTAACGATAAGCTGGCAATCATCGAACAGTACGTTGGCAAGAAAGTGATAGACGCGGTGGTTGTCGGCCCGAAAGTAGATGTTTCCGCCGTTACCGGCCGCATTGTGATTCAGGAAGTACTGGAGGCCAGCGATATTCCGTACCGTCATGACCGTCAGCTGCTGCACCGCGCGCTGGAAAAAGCGGTACAGGCATTAGGCTGAACGGACCGGCCTGATGCGCCGCGCATCAGGCCGACAAACGCAAGCACCCCGTAGGCCGGATAAGGGGATACCCCGCATCCGGCACAAGCTTACGATGCCGCAATAAATAACTCGCGCAGTTGATGCAGTTGATCGCGGATCGTCGCGGCTTCTTCAAATTCGAGATTCTGCGCATGCTGCATCATTTGCCCTTCCAGCTCATGAATCTTCTGCTGCAAAGCTTTTGGCGTCATATCCAGTTCGACAACGTCAGACTTCGTACCCGCACGTGACTTCCCTTTGCCCTTCGCCTTGGTCTTCGCAATATTCTGACCCAGCGCCAGAATATCGACCACTTTCTTGTTCAGCCCCTGCGGCGTAATACCGTGCTCTTTGTTGTAAAGCTGCTGTTTCTCGCGACGACGTTCAGTTTCACCAATTGCCTTGGCCATCGAGGCGGTAATTTTATCGCCGTAGAGAATCGCCTTGCCGTTGATGTTACGCGCCGCGCGACCAATGGTCTGGATAAGTGAGCGTTCAGAGCGCAGGAACCCTTCTTTGTCTGCGTCCAGAATCGCCACCAGCGAGACCTCAGGCATGTCCAGGCCCTCGCGTAACAGGTTGATACCCACCAGCACGTCAAACTCGCCCAGACGCAGGTCACGAATGATTTCCATGCGTTCCACGGTATCGATGTCGGAGTGCAGATAGCGCACCCGCTCGCCGTGCTCTTCGAGGTATTCGGTGAGGTCTTCCGCCATACGTTTGGTAAGCGTGGTGACCAACACACGTTCGTTAATCGCCGCACGCGTGCGGATCTCCGACAGCAGATCGTCAACCTGCGTCGCCACCGGACGCACTTCTATCACCGGATCCAGCAGGCCGGTCGGTCGTACCACCTGATCAACCACGTCATCACCGGATTTCTCCAGCTCATAGTTCCCCGGCGTCGCCGAGACGTAGATGGTCTGCGGGGCCAGCGCCTCAAACTCTTC
Organism: Citrobacter sp. wls615; assembly: GCF_005281355.1. Lineage (NCBI taxonomy): Bacteria > Pseudomonadati > Pseudomonadota > Gammaproteobacteria > Enterobacterales > Enterobacteriaceae > Citrobacter > Citrobacter sp. wls615. The sequence goes on from NZ_SZXM01000045.1 coordinate 89,168, forward strand.
AAATTTAAGCGGACGGTTATCCAGCGCCGAGGGCAGACGGAATCCGTATTCGACCAGGGTCTCTTTACGCGCCCGATCACCGCGATACATGCCGCCAATTTGCGGAATAGTCACGTGGGATTCATCCACCACCAGCAGGCCATCGGCAGGCAGGTAATCAAACAGCGTCGGCGGCGGCTCGCCTGGACCGCGTCCGGACAGATAGCGGGAATAGTTTTCAATCCCCGAGCAATAACCCAGCTCGTTCATCATTTCCAGATCGAACTGTGTACGCTGGCTTAAGCGCTGCTCTTCCAGCAACTTGTTATTCGCCAGCAGATTTTTACGGCGGTCTGCCAGCTCGACTTTAATTTCTTCCATCGCCTGTACGATACGTTCGCGCGGCGTGACGTAGTGCGTTTTCGGGTAGATGGTATAGCGGGAAATAGTCGATTCAACCTGCCCGGTAAGTGGGTCAAACAGCGACAAACGTTCGACTTCCTCATCGAACAGTTCCACGCGCAGCGCAATGTCGTCAGATTCAGCCGGAAAAATGTCGATAACTTCACCACGTACGCGGAAGGTCCCGCGCTGGAATGCCTGATCGTTACGGGTATATTGCAGCTCCGCCAGACGACGCAGGATCGCGCGCTGGTCGATAATCATCCCCACCGTAAGGTGCAGCATCATTTTCAGGTACAGGTCCGGGTCGCCCAAACCATAAATGGCGGAAACCGACGCCACCACAACGACGTCACGACGTTCCAGCAGCGCTTTAGTCGCCGACAGACGCATCTGCTCAATGTGTTCGTTGACCGAGGCATCCTTCTCGATGAAGGTATCAGAACTCGGTACGTAAGCTTCCGGCTGATAATAGTCGTAGTAGGAGACAAAATATTCCACCGCGTTTTCCGGGAAGAACTCTTTCATCTCACCGTACAGCTGCGCAGCAAGCGTCTTGTTAGGCGCCAGCACCATGGTAGGACGCTGTAGGTCCGCAATTACATTCGCGATGGTGAATGTTTTCCCCGAGCCCGTCACCCCCAGCAGCGTCTGATGCGCCAGACCGTCCTCCAGACCTTCTTCCAGGCGACGTATCGCCTCAGGCTGATCGCCAGAGGGTTTAAAAGCGGAATTTAGTTTGAACGGTTTACTCATGAGCAGCTACCTGAAGCAATGGGCGGGCAGGTGTGTAATTTTACTCGCAGTAGTATATAATGCCAGTAAAATATACTGGATGAAAAAACAGTAACGCGCCAGAATATTTCTGTTACACCCGTCAAATGGCCGTGACGGCAGGCCAAAATTTGCCCCCAGACAAAATAAAACACCAGCAAAAACGTGTTATCCCCAAACCAATGCCTTTTTTAACATTTGTCAAGCCAGCCGATGAAAGTTTTATGGCAACACATGACACTTCTGCGACAGCCATTGATTTTATCTAACCACCTGTAATTTAATGATTATTATCTCAAGACGTCTTTCGCATCAATTTAGTCGCAAGCCGCGTCTTCTCTCGCTTACATTGTGTTTTCTAACCCTAATACACAAGGTTATCCACAGGAATAGTGGATAACTGCCTCCAGCCCGTGTGGACTGTAGCCTGGCAAAAACGCACTGACTCTCTTTTCCGGGGGGATAAAAAAAAATTATCGCTATTTTTTGATATTTATCAGCTAACGAGGCGGTCAGGGAGAGCCGAGATCTTGCTCGCATTTTCACCATATTCTTGTCCGCGTACTGCAATAGCGACCAGCGTTATTTCCCGCCTCGATTCAACCGGCTGATGCCGTCAAAGACAAAATGCTCAGATCGAGATAACGTCCGGTCGATGCCTGCTCAGGATCTTCTGCCAGCCAGGGAATTTCCCCCAGCATAGGTGCTGGAATCACGCGCTTCAGCGTCGCCATGTATTCCGCATGACGTTTGCCGGGCGGCGTCACATCATTGGCTACCCATCCGGCAAGCGTCAGTCCGGCCTGCTGCACCGCCTGGGCGGTCAGAATGGCGTGATTGATGCAGCCGAGCTTAACGCCAACCACCAGAATCACCGGCAACTGCTCCGTTTTGACCCAGTCGGAAAAACTCAGCGTTGGCGAAAGCGGCGTAAACCATCCCCCTGCCCCCTCCACCAGTACCCAGTCAGCTTGCGCTTCAAGCGTGCGTAAACCCGCAGACATCACGGAGGCCAGAATGGGGCGACCTTCGTCGGCGCTGATGATATGCGGCGAGGTGGGTTCGGCGAAGGTGTAGGGGTTAATCGCCGCATAGTCCGCCGCCACAACGCTATTGCGTTGTAATGCCAACGCATCGCTGTTTCGCAGGCCATCAGCCGTCATTTCACTGCCTGACGCCACCGGCTTGTAGCCGACGGTTCGCAACCCCAGCTCTCCCGCAGCCTGAAGCAACGCACAGCTGGCGATAGTTTTACCGACTTCGGTGTCCGTCCCGGTGACAAAATACGTTTTAGTCACGTTGAATTACTCCTAAAAAAAGATGGTAGGTCAGCGGGTATTTCCCCTGCTGACAGGGCCAGGCTAACTGTAGCTGGCGCAGCTGAGCGCGCGTCAGCACACGCTGCTCGCGCCCATCATGCAAATGCGTCGCGCCGATGCCTTTTAGCGAGCGCATAGCACTCAGCGCATCATCAAACCACAGCGTGACGGCATGAGACTGGTATTCAACATCCCAGTCATACAGGGCGTTTTCCAGTTGTTCCACGGGCAAAAAACGGTTGGCATGCTCCCGATCGTCAACCGCCTGCCAGGCCTGACGAAGTTCCAGCATCGAACCCTGCGCCAGGGTACTAAACGCCACCGTCCCGCCAGGACGCACCACCCGGTAAAGCTCGCTTAACGCGCCGCGCAGGTCACTACACCACTGTACGGCCAGATTACTCCAGGCCAGGTCAAAGCTCGCGGTTGCCTGCGGGATGGCTTCGATATCCGCCAGTAGATAGTGATGGGCGACATCGTGACGCTGCGCTTCAGCCAGCATTTGCGATGACAGATCCAGCGCGCAAACCTCGCTCCCCTGCTCGCGCCAGTAGCGACTCATACGCCCCGGCCCACAGCCCGCATCCAATACCTGCGAGAACGTACTGCCATCCAGTAGCGCCAGTAACGCATCGGTACTCTGACGCTGTAGCTCTGCGTGTTGTTCATAGTGAGTGGCAGCGCGGCCAAACGCGGCGGCAATCGCCTGTTTATTGACCTGCGCCATGCAACACCTCCAGTAGACGATCGATATCCTGCACCTCATGTGCCTGCGTCAGCGTCAGCCGTAATCTGGCCGTACCGGTGGGCACCGTCGGCGGGCGAATTGCCGTCACCCAGCATCCCTGTTGCCGTAGCGCATCCGCCAGCTGCAAGGCTTTATGGTTATCGCCAACAATCAGCGGCTGAATAGCACTGGCAGAATTCGCCAGCGTTAAGCCCGCCGTATTCACCCCAGCGCGAAAACGCTGGATCAGCATCGCTAACTTTTCCCGGCGTTCATCGCCTTCACGGCTGCGGATCACCGCCAGCGCGGCGCGCAGGGCCTGAGCCTGTGCCGGAGGCATACTGGTGCTGTAGATCAGATGGCGGGCAAACTGCAACAGATAGTCGGCCACGCTGTCAGAACACAGGATTGCCGCGCCGCTGACGCCAAATCCTTTACCAAACGTCACCACTAACAGTTCGGGTTTCACCTGCTGTCGCCAGCAGGAGCCGCGCCCTTCTGCACCGGTTACGCCAACGCCGTGCGCATCGTCCACCAGCAGCCACGCACCGTGTCGTTCCGCCGCCGCGTGGATTTCAGCGAGCGGCGCGCTGTCGCCATCCATGCTGAATACGCCTTCAGTGACCACAAGCTGCTGCCCCGGACAGGGGACAGTCAGCAGACGATCCAGATGTTGCGGATCGTTATGGGTAAAGCGACGTAAAACAGCCGGGCTAAGGCTGGCGGTCTCCAACAGCGAGGCATGGCTAAGCCTGTCGGCGACAATGCGATCGTCTTTTTTCATCAATGCGGCTATCACCGCCTGATTAGCGGCAAAACCGGAGATAAATAACAACGCCCGCGAATAGCCCAGCCACTGCGCCAGCTCTTCTTCCAGCGCCTGGTGAGCCACGGAATAACCGCTGACATGACCCGATCCGCCGCTGCCGACGCCAAAACGTTCAGCTCCCTGCTGCCACGCGCAGATAATCTGCGGATGGTGGCTTAAGCCAAGGTAGTCGTTGCTGGAGAAATTCAGATACTGGCGGCCGTCGGTCTGCAACCAACGACCGGCGCCCTGAGTCACCGCATAGCGCCGACGCCACGCATCAGCGCAACGACACGCCGTGAGCGCATCGTCAATTTTTTGCTGCCAGGTCATACGGTTGCCGCGTTGTAGTAATCGTCGGTATCCGGGGTACGCAGCGCCTGCTCCAGACGTTGTTGCTGTTCGTTATCCCCCGCCAGCACCGCCGTTTGCTGCGGGTTGAGACCCAGCTTGCGGAACAACAGCAAATCTTTATCTTCATTCGGGTTCGGCGTGGTCAGCAATTTGCAGCCGTAGAAAATCGAGTTAGCCCCGGCCATAAAGCACATCGCCTGGGTTTGCTCGTTCATCTGCTCGCGCCCGGCAGAAAGACGCACGTAAGAGGTTGGCATCATGATGCGCGCCACGGCGATGGTACGGATGAAATCAAACGCGTCGACGTCGTCGTTATCGGCAAGCGGCGTGCCCTTCACTTTCACCAGCATGTTGATCGGCACGCTTTCCGGCGGCGTCGGCAGATTGGCTAATTGCAGCAGCAGACCGGCGCGATCGGTGACCGTTTCGCCTAATCCGACAATACCGCCTGAGCAGACTTTAATCCCGGCTTCACGCACTTTATCCAGCGTATCCAGACGTTCCTGATAAGACCGGGTGGTGATGATATTGCCGTAAAATTCCGGCGAGGTGTCGAGGTTATGGTTGTAGTAATCCAGACCCGCATCGGCCAGGCGCTGGGCCTGGGTTTCGTTGAGCGTGCCCAGCGTCATACAAGCTTCCAGCCCCAACTCTTTCACGCCCTGAACCATCTGTTCCAGGTAAGGCATATCGCGCTCGTGCGGGTTCTTCCACGCCGCCCCCATGCAAAACCGCGTTGAACCGGCCTGCTTCGCTTTACGCGCCGAGTCCAGTACCTGTTCCACTTCCATCAGGCGTTCCGTTTCCAGACCCGTTTTATAGCGGGAACTTTGCGGACAATATTTGCAGTCTTCCGGGCAGGCGCCGGTCTTAATCGACAACAGCGTACTGACCTGTACCTGCTGCGGATCGAAGTGCTGACGATGAACCTGTTGCGCTTCAAACAGGAGATCAAGCAGTGGTTTTTCAAATAATTCGGTGACTTGCGACATTGTCCAGCGAGAAGAATGAGCCATATTGGTATACGTTTCGTTGTCAGTTTGGTGTAGACTCGTAAACCTAAATCTTTTTAATTTGGTTTACAAGTCGATTATGACAACGGACGATCTTGCATTTGACCAACGCCATATCTGGCACCCTTACACCTCCATGACCTCCCCGTTGCCGGTTTATCCGGTGGCGCAAGCCGAAGGTTGCGAACTGGTTTTAGCCAGCGGTGAGCGGCTGATTGACGGCATGTCGTCCTGGTGGGCGGCGATCCACGGTTACAATCACCCGCAGTTGAACGCCGCAATGAAAACGCAGATTGACGCTATGTCGCATGTGATGTTTGGCGGCATTACCCATGCCCCGGCCATCACGCTATGTCGCCAACTGGTGGACATGACGCCCGAAGCGCTGGAGTGCGTTTTTCTCGCAGATTCAGGTTCGGTCGCCGTGGAAGTGGCGATGAAAATGGCGCTGCAATACTGGCAGGCTAAAGGGGAATCTCGCCAGCGTTTCCTGACATTTCGTAACGGTTATCACGGCGATACCTTCGGCGCGATGTCGGTCTGCGATCCCGACAACTCGATGCACAGTCTGTGGAAAGGGTATCTGCCGGAAAACCTGTTTGCACCTGCGCCGCAAAGCCGCATGGGCGGCGAGTGGGACGAACTGGACATGGTGCCTTTTGCCCGCCTGATGGCCGCGCATCGTCACGAGATTGCGGCGGTGATCCTCGAGCCAATTGTGCAGGGCGCTGGCGGCATGCGCATGTACCATCCTGAGTGGTTAAAGCGTATCCGTAAGATGTGCGACCGGGAAGGCATCCTGCTGATTGCCGATGAGATTGCCACCGGATTTGGCCGCACCGGCAAGCTGTTTGCCTGCGAGCACGCCGATATTACGCCGGATATTTTGTGCCTCGGCAAAGCGTTAACCGGCGGAACGATGACCCTTTCCGCGACCCTGACCACCCGCCTGGTCGCAGAAACCATCAGCAATGGCGAAGCGGGCTGCTTCATGCACGGCCCGACCTTTATGGGCAATCCGCTGGCTTGTGCCGTCGCCTCCGCCAGCCTGTCGCTTCTCAACACCGGCGAGTGGCGCTCGCAGGTCGCGGCCATTGAAGCACAGTTGCGTGCAGAACTCGCTCCGGCGGCGGACTCCTGTTGGGTCGCCGACGTACGCGTGCTCGGCGCAATCGGCGTGATAGAAACCACCCAGCCGGTAAATATGGCGGCATTACAGAAGTTCTTTGTTGAACAGGGCGTGTGGGTCCGACCGTTTGGCAAGCTGATCTATCTGATGCCACCGTACATTATTCAGCCCGAGCAGTTGCGCCGCCTGACTCAGGCCGTCAATGAAGCTGTGTGCCATGCAACATTTTTTAGCGATTAATCAGCGGTAAGCTCTACGGTTTCTGGCTACACTTTTTGGCTAACGAGAGGAGTCAGTATGAAACTAATCAGTAACGATCTGCGTGATGGGGAGAAGCTTGGGCATCGTCACGTCTTTAACGGCATGGGATATGACGGGGATAATATTTCTCCGCATCTGGCATGGGATGATGTGCCCGCCGGGACTAAAAGCTTTGTCGTGACCTGTTACGATCCTGATGCGCCCACCGGCTCCGGCTGGTGGCACTGGGTAGTCGTAAATCTGCCTGCGGATACCCGCGTTCTCACGCAAGGCTTCGGCTCCGGGCTGGTTGCACTGCCGGATGGGGTGATTCAGACCCGTACGGATTTTGGTAAAGCCGGTTATGGCGGCGCAGCGCCGCCGAAGGGGGAAACTCATCGCTATATCTTTACGGTTCACGCACTGGATGTAGAGCGTATTGATGTCGATGAGGACGCCAGCGGCGCGATGGTTGGATTTAATGTTCACTTCCACTCGCTCGCCAGCGCCTCGATTACGGCGATGTTTAGTTAAGTGCTGTTGTGCCGGATGTCGGCTTCGCCTTCATCCGGCCTACAAAGCAGACCGTAGGCCTGCGCCATCAGGCATTTCTCTACAGAAATTCAGGCAGCAATTTCAGCAACGTTCCTTGCGCTAACAGTTCAGTCGCACACTCAATATCCGGGGCGAAAAAGCGATCCTGCGTATAATGGGCAACCCGCTCGCGTAGCGCCCGGCGCGCTTGCTCGAGCAATGGACTTGAGGTTAACCCTTCACGTAGATCGATTCCCTGACACGCCGCCAGCCACTCGACGGCAATCACGCCGCGCGTATTCGCCGCCATCTCCCACAGCCTGCGACCCGCCGCGGGAGCCATAGAGACATGATCCTCCTGGTTGGCGGATGTCGGTAAGCTGTCTACGCTATGCGGATGCGCCAGCGCTTTGTTCTCGCTCGCCAGCGCGGCAGCCGTCACCTGAGCAATCATAAAGCCGGAGTTAACTCCGCCATTTTTCACCAGGAAAGGCGGCAGTTGCGACATGTGTTTATCCATCATTAACGCAATGCGTCGCTCCGATAAGGCCCCGATTTCCGCAATCGCCAGCGCCAGGTTATCCGCCGCCATCGCCACGGGTTCAGCATGGAAGTTGCCGCCGGAAATCACATCACCTTCTTCGGCAAACACCAGCGGGTTGTCGGAAACCGCGTTAGCTTCCACCAGCAGAACATCCATCACCTGGCGCATTTGCGTCAGACATGCCCCCATCACCTGCGGCTGACAGCGCAGAGAATACGGGTCCTGCACTTTTTCACAGTTATGATGCGACTGCGAAAGCGCACTGGAATCCGTCAACACATGACGGTACAGCGCCGCGGCGTCAATCTGTCCGCGTTGTCCTCGCGCGGCATGAATCCGCGCGTCAAACGGACGACGAGAGCCTAGCACGGCTTCGGTGGTCATCGCCCCGCACACCGTTGCGGACGCAAACAGCTCCTGAGCTTCAATTAGCCCACGCAGCGCAAAGGCCGTCGAAGCCTGGGTGCCGTTGAGCAGCGCCAGCCCTTCTTTCGCTTCCAGCGTTATCGGCTCCAGCCCGGCCTTTTTCAGCGCTTCGGTCGCCGGGAGCCATTCCCCCTGCCAGCGCGCCTTCCCTTCGCCCAGCAGCGTCAGGGACATATGTGCCAGCGGTGCCAGGTCACCCGATGCTCCTACGGAGCCTTTCGCCGGGATCAGGGGATACACCTCGGCATTCACCAGCGCAATCAGCGCTTCAATCACGCTCAGGCGAATACCGGAAAAACCGCGTGCCAGGCTGTTGATTTTCAGCACCATAATCAGACGCACCATCGCGTCGTCCAGCGCCTCGCCGACGCCAGCCGCATGGGAAAGCACCAACGAGCGCTGCAGATTCTGCAAATCTTCTGTGGCGATACGGGTCTGGGCCAGCAGTCCAAAACCGGTATTAATACCGTATGCTGTACGGCCTTCAGCGACAATGTTATTGACGCAGGCGACGCTTGCGTTAATGGCGTCAATCGCGCTGGCATCAAGGCTTAGTTGGACCGGTTGCTGCCAGATGTCGCGGAGCTGTGCAAAAGTCAGTTGGCCCGGCGTTAATGTCATGGTATTCATCTCAGCGTTTCCCCTGCGTCGCAGCAACCATCGGCAAATTCAATCCTTCTTCGACAGCACATTCCACCGCAATATCATACCCGGCGTCAGCGTGGCGCATCACCCCGGTGGCCGGATCGTTATGCAATACCCGGGCAATACGTGCAGCGGCTTCATCAGTGCCATCACAAACAATGACCATCCCGGCATGCTGGGAGAACCCCATTCCCACTCCGCCACCGTGGTGCAATGACACCCACGTCGCGCCGCTGGCGGTGTTCAGCAGCGCATTCAGCAGCGGCCAGTCGGATACGGCGTCAGACCCGTCGCGCATGGCTTCGGTTTCGCGGTTCGGACTGGCAACGGAGCCGGAGTCCAGATGGTCACGGCCAATAACAATTGGCGCGGACACTTCGCCGCTGCGCACCATTTCATTAAACGCCAGCCCCAGCTTCTGACGCCATTCCAGGCCGACCCAGCAGATACGCGCCGGTAAGCCCTGGAAGTTAATCCGCTCACGCGCCATATCCAGCCAGTGATGCAGGTGTTTATCGTCAGCCACGATCTCTTTCACTTTGGCATCGGTTTTATAAATATCCTGCGGATCGCCAGAAAGCGCCACCCAGCGGAACGGGCCAATGCCACGACAGAACAGCGGTCGAATATACGCTGGCACAAAGCCGGGGAAATCAAAGGCATTTTCCACGCCCATCTCTTTGGCCATCTGGCGAATGTTATTGCCATAATCAAACGTCGGTACGCCCATTTTGCTAAATGCCAGCATCGCTTCAACATGCGTTGCCATTGAGCGTTTCGCCGCCTGCACTGTACCCTGCGGATCGGACACCGCTTTCGCCTGATACTCTTCCCAGCTCCAGCCGGACGGCAGATAACCATGCAGCGGATCGTGGGCGCTGGTCTGGTCGGTCACCATATCCGGGCGCACACCACGTTTCACCAGCTCCGGCACAACGTCGGCGGCGTTCGCGCACAGCGCAATGGAAACCGCTTTACCCTCACGGGTGTACTTATCGATACGCGCCAGCGCATCGTCCAGCGATGTCGCCTGCTCGTCCACGTATCGGGTACGCAGACGAAAATCAATGCGGCTTTGCTGACATTCAATGTTCAGCGAGCATGCGCCCGCCAGCGTCGCGGCTAACGGCTGCGCCCCGCCCATCCCGCCCAGCCCGGCGGTTAGCACCCAGCGTCCGCTCAGGTTACCCTGATAATGCTGACGCCCGGCCTCAACAAAGGTTTCATACGTCCCCTGCACGATGCCCTGGCTACCAATGTAGATCCAGCTCCCGGCGGTCATCTGACCGTACATCGCCAGTCCTTTAGCATCCAGCTCGTTGAAGTGCTCCCAGGTTGCCCAGTGCGGAACCAGGTTAGAGTTAGCAATCAGTACACGCGGGGCGTTGTCATGGGTTTTGAACACACCGACCGGTTTACCCGACTGGACCAGCAGGGTCTCATCGCTCTCCAGTTGCGTCAGCGCATTAACGATGGCGTCGTAACATTCCCAGTCACGCGCGGCGCGGCCAATCCCGCCGTATACCACCAGCTCATGCGGATTTTCCGCCACGTCGGGATCCAGGTTGTTCATTAACATGCGCAGCGGGGCTTCGGTCAGCCAGCTTTTGGCCGTTAGGGTGGTGCCACGCGGGGCACGAATATCCTGCTGACGATATTTGCTATGGGACATGACAGAAAACTCCTCACGAACGTCGGATAGATAAGTAACATATACTTGTCTATACAAGCTGCCGCAAGGATGATTTTAACAATTAAGATACATTTTTATTATATTGCGTCAGCAATCACGGTTTTGGTATCCCGACATCAGGACATAAACCGTCCTTGCAGGCGATAGCGGGAACCCGGAAACAGCAAACGGGCATGAGAGACAATGGATGACGCGGACCAGGTTTTGCGGCGGATCAGCAAGCAGGGATCGTGTTCTTTGATATTCAGCAACGTGCACTCTTCAGCAGTGGCGCGTACCGCTTCGACAATGTGCTCACCTTCCGTTAAAGGGGCGATCAGCGACAGGTAAGCGTGCGGCGTGGTCTGGCTGTAATCCTGCGCCAGATACTCCGGCACAATCTCCGCATTCACACAGCGATCTTCAATTTGTACCGGCAAATCGTTCTCGTAGTGCACCATGATGGAGTGAAAAATGGGGGTGCCTTCTTTAACGTTTAACACCAAAGCCTGCTGCGCGTTGGCCTGGGTTCTTTCCAGCGTCAGAACTTCACAACGGTGCTGATGCTGACGCGCGTTGATTTCATCCGCAATGCTGCGAATTTCAAACAGCGCAGACTGACCTTTTGGCTCGGCGACAAACGTCCCCACCCCCTGCAAACGTACCAGCAACCCCTCATCCGTTAACTCACGCAGTGCCCGATTGATGGTCATTCGGCTAAAACCATACTGTGCCACCAGCTCTGCCTCAGACGGGATACGATCGTGAGCTTGCCAGATGCCGCTGGCAATTTTTTCGCTGATCTCCTGTTTTACCTTTTCGTAAAAAGGGGCCGGAGCAGAACGGGATGGGAGCATGCGTGTGCCTTCCTTAAGCTGAAATGTGAATGGGTATAGTTTACAGACATTACCCGAACCTGATAAGCGTAACGCCCTCAGGCATGTCAGTGCCACCAGTGCGCAATTTGCCAGCCTAATCGCGCCGCAACGCGTGCCGCTCTGCCATCATCGTCAAAGCGTGGATTAAATTCAACCATATCCACCGCCTGCAGTTTACCGCTACGACAAAGGGGTTCAATCAGCCCCAACAGCGTCGCCAACGGTACGCCCAGCGCAGCGGGCGCTGACACCGCGGGCATTTCCCAAACCGGCAGCACGTCAAGGTCGATAGTCAGATAGATGACATCCACGCCAGAGGCAAACTGCGCCAGCTGGGCTTGTGCCGACTCACAGTGCAAATCTTCCACCACGGTGACACCGAGCCGCTGCGCTTCATCCCACAGCGCCTGGGTATTTGCCGCCCGACTGACGCCGATACAGGCATAGTGAAATCCGCGCTGCTGTTCATCGCAAAGGTGCGCTAACTGACGAAACGGCGTACCGGATGTGGCCTGTTCGGCATGACGCAAATCGAGATGCGCGTCGAAATTGATGATGCCCACTTTTGCCTGCGGGAACGCATCCAGCACGCCAGCGCCATGCGCAAACGCGGTTTCGTGCCCTCCCCCCAGTACCAGGGTACGCATATTCTCCTGCTGACAGCGCTGTACCGCCTTGCGTAGCGCCTGCTGCGCACCCTCAAGGTCGGGGGCCTGCGCCACAATATTACCCAGATCCACCAGCCGCTGATGCCCGTCGTGACTGGCTAAATTCGCCAGCGCTTTACGTAGCGCGTCTGGCGCTCCGGCGGCTCCCGTGCGCCCCTGATTATGTTTAACGCCTTCATCACAGGCAAAACCAAGCAGTGCTATCTGCTCAGAGTACATTTCCGGGGAGAACGCCGGACTCAGCGTAATGGTCTGAAACAGGCGCAGCGCAGTCGGTGACTCGGCGCGGTCATCTCGCCCCTGCCAGAGCGCAGGAGAAGCAGGTTGCCAGTTAGTCATGCAGGTTGTCCTTTGAATACACGTTGGTAGAGCGGGTTACGCCCAGGCTCATAGAGGATCTCGACCGGGAGTTCGGCATCCCACACCACAAAATCGGCCACAAACCCGGCCTTCAATTGACCGTGAGTGGCATGACGGCCCAGCGCCCGGGCCGCATGACGGGTGACGCCAGCCCACGCTTCTTCCGGCGTTAAGCCAAACTGGACGCAAGCCATGTTCATCGCCCAGTGCAGACTGATAAACGGACTGGTGCCAGGGTTGAAGTCGGTCGCCACCGCCATCGGCACCTGATATTGCCGTAACAGCTCTACCGGCGGACGCTGTTGCTCTTTGAGGAAATAGAAAGCGCCGGGCAACAACACCCCAACCGTACCGCTTTGGCTCATCGCCGCCACGCCCGCTTCATCAAGATATTCAATATGGTCGGCTGATAAACCGTGGTAGCGGCTCACCAGTTGGGCGCCACCGAGCAATGACAGTTGTTCAACATGCGCTTTGACCGGGATGCCCAGCGCCTGTGCGGCCTGAAACACCCGCTCACTCTGCGCCAGCGTAAAACCGACGCTTTCACAGAACAGATCGACGGTCTCGAACAGCCCTTGTTCCCACAACCGCGGCAAAATAGTCTCGCATACCAGCGTAATATAGCCGTCAGGATCGCCCTGGTATTCCGCCGGGGTAGCATGCGCGGCCAACAGCGTGGGGCTTATTTCGACGGTGTTTTCCGCCGCCAGCGCTGCCACGACCCGTAATATTTTCTCTTCTGTCTGCAAATCCAGACCATATCCAGACTTTATTTCCAGTAGCGTAACGCCTTCTTTGATTAACCTCTCCATTCTCTGATGCGCTATATGAAGAAGTTGTTCATCAGTGGCGCTGCGGGTCGCCGACACGGTGGCATTAATACCGCCCCCCTGGGCGCTTATCTGCTGGTAGGAAACACCGTTAAGCCGCTGCTCCCATTCACCTGCGCGATTCCCGCCAAAGATCAGGTGCGTATGGCAGTCGATCAGGCCAGGGGTAACCAGCCGGCCCTGCATATCAAAGGTATTGTCATGTGTGAGGTATAACGAAGACTCCGGCACAATAGCGCGAATCTTACCCTGGCGGACGATCAACGCATATCCATCCACCAGCCCATACGGGTTATCACGTTCAGGATCCATGGTCGCCAGGCGAACATTGCGCCAGATAACATCATCAGGGAAGAATTGCTGCATTTGACTCACCACTTGTCATAGGTTGTATAGACATTTATTTTTGATTCTGCGGATGTTGTCAACCTGAAGGACCATAATTGTTATCTATTTGTGATATAAGGTCTCTCCGCGCCGGGCATTACGGCGATAAAAAAGAACTTTTTACCTTTTAACCTTCCCGTTTCGCTCAACTTAGTATAAAAAAGCAGGCTTCAATGGATAACTTTCAAAGCCCGGAGCAACCTGTGAACATATCATCAGTTTCCCGTCTGGCGCTGGCAATGGCTTTTGGCGTGACGCTGACCGCCTGTAGCTCTACACCGCCCGATCAAATTCCTTCCGATCAGACCGCGCCAGGTACCGCTTCGCGCCCGATTCTGTCGGCCAATGAAGCAAAAAACTTCGTCGCCGCGCACTATTTTTCCGCGCTGACGCCAAATACCGCGCCATGGAGCCCCTCTGCTATTACTTTACCCGCGCAGCCTGACTTTGTCGTTGGCCCGGCAGGCACCCAGGGCGTGACGCATACCAGCATTCAGGCTGCGGTTGATGCGGCAATCATCAAACGTACCAACAAACGTCAGTACATCGCGATCATGCCGGGTGAGTATCAGGGCACGGTCTATATTCCGGCAGCGACGGGTAGCCTGACGCTTTATGGTACTGGTGAAAAACCGCTGGATGTGAAAATTGGCCAGGCCATTGACGGTGATATGAGCACCGCTGACTGGCGTCGTACGGTGAACCCAGGCGGTAAATATATGCCGGGCAAACCTGCGTGGTATATGTTTGATAATTGCCAGAACAAGCGCGGCACGAATATTGGCGTGATGTGTTCGGCGGTCGTTTGGTCGCAAAATAACGGTCTGCAATTGCAGAACCTGACCATCGAAAACAACCTCGGTGATAGCGTTGATGCAGGAAACCATCCGGCCGTCGCCCTGCGTACCGATGGCGATAAAGTGCAGATCAACAAGGTCAACATCCTGGGCCGTCAGAATACCTTCTTCGTGACCAACAGCGGCGTACAAAACCGTCTGGAAAACGATCGCCAGCCGCGTACGCTGGTGACGAACAGCTACATTGAAGGCGATGTGGATATCGTGTCTGGTCGTGGCGCGGTGGTATTCGATAACACCGATTTCCGCGTTGTGAACTCCCGTACCCAGCAGGAAGCTTACGTGTTTGCACCGGCTACCCTGTCAAACATCTACTACGGTTTCCTGGCTATCAATAGCCGCTTCACGGCAAGTGGTGATGGCGTGGCGCAGCTGGGCCGCTCGCTGGATGTTGATTCTAACACCAATGGACAGGTGGTTATTCGCGACAGCGTGATTAACGAAGGCTTTAACATGGCGAAGCCGTGGGCTGACAGCGTTATCTCAAAACATCCATTTACCGGTAATACCGGGGCGGAAGATGATAAAGGCGAAATCCAGCGCAACCTGAACGACACCAACTTCAACCGCATGTGGGAATACAACAACCGCGGTATTGGTAGCAAAGTGGTTGCAGAACCTAAGCAGTAAACGTCATCCCCTTCTGTAGGCCCGGTATGCAGATTTGCGCTACCGGGCAATGTGCCGGAGGGCGGAGAAAACCGCCATCCGGCCTACAGGTCGCTTTACGCCAAACGCGCTTTGTTAAAGTTAATCAAACTCCCTGCCTTAATAATTTCACGCTCTTCTACGGTCAGACTTTCCATATACAAACTGATTTCACTCACCGCACCATCATCATGAAGGACGTACGCTTTGATCGTGTTACTGCATTGATCCAACGCGTGTCGGATTCCGGGAATGTAGATGTAGTCCCCGACCTCAAAAGTTGGTTTCTCGGTCATTTGTAGCGGCAACATACCCCAGTTGATCACATTAGAGCGGTAACGCTTAGTGGCATATTCCTGGGCGATGTTCGCCAATCCGCCAATCACTCGCTGACAGCTTGCCGCCTGCTCGCGTGCGGAACCATCCCCAGGCTTCACGGCGTACACCATGCTGCCAATCTCAGTGTCCAGCGGTTGCACATTTTCGTGACCAGCTATCTGTCGGATGCGTTCGAAGACTGGCACCAGTTCACTGATATCACCTGAGAGGCGCCTTTTTTCCAGCTCAGCAGTGGCTTTACTTCTCGCCACATACCCGGGATCGCGTCGGGAAAGCGTAAATTCCGCCAATCCCAAAGGATTAGAGCGATATGAAGAGGTTTCTCCGGACGGTATCAGCTCATCCGTCGTCGTCACGTCATCAAGGATCTTTGAGGCCACTTTCAGCAGAATATTTTGCGTAAGCGCCCCCATTTCCGGCCAGTCTTTGATATTGGGGCCATAAATTAACGGCTGCTGCGTGGCCCCTTTGACATACCCCTGATAAACGCGGCTTTTATAAGGCGCAGGGTTAAACGCATAGTCCGGCACCTTATCCCAGCAGTCCAGTTCGGTCGCGGCGGTGAGGTATCCTCCACGGGCCGCCGTCGCCGCTATCGAACGCGCATCCATCAGCGCAACAGCGGACATTTGCCCATTGCCCGGTTTCGAACCTTCACGGTTAGGGAAGTTACGCGTGGTATGGCGGATGCTAAGCCCGTTGTTGATTGGCGTATCACCCGCGCCGAAGCAAGGACCGCAGAAAGCGGTTCTGATGATCGCACCTGCGCCGAGCAGATCCGCAACGACCCCTTTCTGCGCTAAATCCATAAACACCGGCTGTGACGAGGGATAAACGGCCAGCGAGAAAGCATCGCTGCCGCAGGATTGACCGCGTAATGCCTGCGCCGCAGCAATGACGTTTTCATAGTTGCCTCCCGAGCATCCGGCAATGATCCCCTGCTGTACTTTTAATCGACCATTTTCCACTTTATCCAACAGCGACAGGCTGGCTTTACCCTGTGCAATACGCGCAGATTCAATTTCGATCTCGCGCAGAATATCCGTCAGATTTTCATTGAGCGTAGCAATCTCGTAGACATTACTTGGATGGAAGGGCAGCGCGATCATCGGTTTAATCGCACTCAGGTCAACATAAATACAACCATCGTACCAGGCCATTGGCTGCGGGGTGAGCTGACGATAATCTTGTTCACGGCCATGTAATGCCAGCCAACTGCGAGTCTCGTCATCCGTCTGCCAGACGGAGCTCAGGCAGGTGGTTTCGGTGGTCATCACATCCACACTGTTACGGAAATCCGTTGAGAGATGACTGATGCCAGGGCCAACAAACTCCATGACTTTATTTTTGACGTAGCCATTTTTAAACACTGCGCCGATAATCGCTAATGCGACATCCTGTGGGCCTACGCCCGCAGCGGGTTTACCGGTCAGATACACGGCCACAACGCCGGGATAATCAATATCCCAGGTATCGTTTAACAGCTGTTTGACCAGCTCCCCGCCCCCTTCTCCCACAGCCATTGTGCCTAATGCGCCGTAACGCGTATGGCTGTCTGAGCCGAGGATCATTTTTCCGCCACCTGCCATCATTTCACGCATATATTGATGGATGACGGCAATATGTGGCGGTACAAAGATACCGCCATAACGCTGCGCCGCTGACAGACCAAACATGTGATCGTCGCCGTTGATGGTTCCGCCTACCGCACATAATGAGTTATGGCAGTTAGTCAGTACATACGGCAGCGGAAACCGCTCCATACCCGAGGCTTTTGCCGTCTGAATAATACCGACAAAAGTAATATCGTGTGAGGTTAATGAATCAAACTTGATTTTAAGTTTGTTCATGTCTGCGGAAGTATTATGCGCAGAAAGAATCGACCACGCGATAGTTCCTTTTTTCGCCTCTTCTTTACAAATATATTCAGGCAAATTTTCCTCAGCGATAATTTCATTATTACCGGAGAGGTAAATTCCTTTCTCATAAAGTTTAATCATTAGATACTCCACATTGCTGTGCTCTGAACAGAGCACAGACAACCAATGAAAGATGTAATTTAATTAGACCAGGTTCCAGCCAATCAACATATTCCACCACCAGATCCCCAGCGTAATATGGACCAGGAACGTTAAGAACGTCAGCATTGCACCAACCAGCCACCACGATTTGATATCGTTATATCCGACACCAAAAATGACCGGTCCAGCAGCGCCACCATAATGGGTGACCATTCCGCCATACGAGTTAGAGAAGAGTAATGCCAGCGCGGTTAACATCAACGGTGCGCCGGAGACATTCGCCAGCATGGCAAACACCGGCATCATCGCCACAATATAGGCGCTGCCTGAGGCAAAGAAATAACGAACGATAATACTCAAAAAGAGAATAACAAAGAACGCAACGTTGCCATGATTGCCAAAGTCGAGGTTATTTTTGAAGAGTTCAGCTAACCAGTCAAAAAACTTCACTTTTGATAATAATGAACTTAAGCCGATAATACCGCCGTACCAGATTAAGGTATTCCAGCCACCCTTATTTTTAACGACATCATCCCAGGTTACGACACCTAACAAGAGCATCATACCCATTACGACAATAGCCACCGTTGATTCATCAACGCCGAGCGTTTTACTGAAGATCCATCCCAATAGCGCGAGGACAAAAATGCCCAGCAGCATTTTTTCTCGCACCTTCATGGGCCCCAAATCCTCAAGCCCGGCCTTGGCGATAGTTTTGTTATCAACCTTTTTGATTTCAGGTGGATACATAAAATAGATGACTAACGGCGTCGCCAGCAACATAACCAGGCCTGGCAAACTCGCAGCAAGCGCCCACCCACCCCAACTCAGTTGCAAGTGGCAGATATCATTGATCATCTTCAATGCCAGAATATTGCCTGCCATCGCGGTAAAAAACATATAGCTGGTTGTTTTGGTCACCATATAGACCGTCATCATCAGATAGTGGCCTACACGTCGTGGGCTTTTGTCTGGTTCAGAACCCAACGCTACCGCCACGCTATTGATGATGGGTAATACGATTCCTCCTGCTCGCGCGGTATTTGACGGTGTGGCCGGGGCCAATACCAGGTCAAGAAACACGGTCACATAGCCAAGACCAAGCGTGGTATTGCCTATTTTACCGATCAGGATATAAGCAATGCGCTTGCCCAACCCCGTAGTCACAAAGGCGGCGCTTAAGGTAAATGCCGAGAAAACCAACCACGTGGTGCCGGAAGCATAGCCGCTCAACACACTGCTGGTTTTCAGTACCCCGTGGCCTAAATTGCCGACAACCACCATTGAAGCGGCAACGGCAATTAATAACACGACGGGTTCAGGAAAAGGCTTGATCACCAGTCCGACAATGGCGGCAAGATAAATACCAAACAGCACCCATGCCAGTTCACTTAATCCCGCTGGCGCAGGAATAAATCCTATAATACAGGGGATGACTAATATTAATATTAGCTTCCATAATGACTTAACGTTCATTTTTGAATCCTGGATAATCTGTACAGGTCATACAGAATGTTTCTCGATTTTCCGTAATCACAGCAAAATGAGGTCAATGCTGTCAGGGAAGATAAACGTCACCAGCGAAAATTTTTCTGGCGGTACGAATAACCGAAGCCCGGATGGTAGAAGGTTCGTCTCCCTCATTAGTTAAATAAATATCAAGAACGCCGCCAGGATGTTCGATAGTGATATTTCCATACTGTGCACCTGCCGTTACCTGACGCGTGACAGTACCGTTAATGGCACAACTGCTGGCGATAGCTATCGCCCCGGTAATCGCCAGTGCTTTATGGCATGAGTGCGGCATAAAATAACGAACATTAATTGCGCCGCCATTTTGCGCCGTAGAAATGAGAATGGGTTTTGGGATCACCTTATTACTGACATCACCCAGCCCCATCGCCTTACCAGCCTGTAAACGAATAGACTCAATACGCGATAATAATTCGCTGTCAGCATCCAAATTTTCCGGTAACTCATATCCGGTTTTCCCCAGATATTCGGCAGGGATAATTACCACTGGCGTCGCCATATCCATACAGGTAACAGGAACGGAGTCGATATAATCGATCTGCTGTCCCGTCGGAAAAATATGTCCAGTTTTCGAGCCCGCGGCATTGAGAAACGTCAGCGCAATAGGGGCGGATGTTCCCGGTACACCATCAATTCTTGCGGTTCCTTCATACTCAACAGCACCGTGCGGTGTCTGGATATCAGCTTCGATAAAGGTGTTGGTGTTCACATTGCGAATACGCACGCGGGTGGTCGGCGCGGAAGCGGTAATCAGCCCCTTTTCAATAGCAAACGCGCCAACGGCGGAAAGCATATTGCCACAGTTCGGCGTGGTATCGACCCGTTGTTCATGTACCAGTACCTGCGCAAATAAATAATCGATATCAGCACCAGGATCGTTTGAACGGCTGACAATGGCCACTTTACTGGTTAACGGATTGCCACCGCCAATACCGTCTATTTCCAGCGCATTGCCCGAACCCATAATGCCAATCAATACTTCATCACGCAGCGTTTCTTCTTGCGGCAGGTCTTGTGCTAATAAAAATGCGCCTCTGGAGGTTCCTCCGCGCATCATAACGCAAGGTATTTTTTTCATAATAATGCTCTCAATGTTATTTCCACTCAGTACATGGTTTCATGCCATGAATTGGGTGGCTAATGACTTTGTTGGCATGATTAGTGATTTATTTTTATTAATGAGAGTTAGAAAATGCAGATACACTGGGTACATTCATCAAAGGTAGGGGATCCCCCTGATATTGTCCGGAGTCAGAATGAAACACGAGCTATCGAGCATGAAGGCATTCGTCACGCTGGCAGAATCCGATTCGTTTAACAAGGCTGCAAACTTACTTAATATTACGCAACCTGCATTAACGCGCAGAATTAAAAAAATGGAAGAGTATTTACATACTCAGCTCTTTGAAAGAACCACTCGCAAAGTAACATTAACAAAAGCGGGGGAAATGTTATTACCTGAAGCCAGAAAATTAATCAGAACGCTAGATGAAACTATATTTAACATTAGTGAAATAAATACTCATCATCACGGAATGGTGACATTATCTTGTATTCCCACCGCGGTATTCTATTTTTTACCGTTGGCGATAGGGAAATTTAATGAACGGTATCCCAACATCAAAGTGCGAATTATTGAACAAGGTACGAATAATTGTATGGAATCCGTACTGTGTAACGAGGCTGATTTTGGAATAAACATGAACAACATCACAAATTCCTCTATCGAGTTCACACCTCTGGTTAACGAACCGTTTGTTCTGGCCTGTCGGCGCGATCATCCGCTCGCGAGTAAGCAATTGGTTGAGTGGGAAGAGTTGCTGAATTACAAATTGATAGGCGTTCGATCCTCAAGCGGTAACCGATTGCTGATTGAACAACATTTGGCCGATAAGCCATGGAAATTGGATTGGTTCTATGAGGTTCGCCATTTGTCGACGTCACTGGGGCTGGTTGAGGCCGGGCTTGGCGTTTCCGCGTTACCGGGACTTGCAATGCCACAGACGCCGCATCCCACGCTGATAGGGATCCCGCTGATTGAACCAGTCATCAGACGCACTATGGGAGTTATCCGCCGAAAAGATGCGGTTCTCTCACCGCCCGCTGAACGCTTTTTCTCCCTGCTGCTTAATTTATGGGCTGACCACAAAGATAGCCTTTGGAAATCTGTTGCCGAACTCCAGGAAAGTGTACCGCGGCTTAAATAAGCATAAAAAAATCCGCAACCTGTAAAGGATTGCGGATCGCTTATCATCCCGCGCGTTTTTAGTACGCGTTAACCACCACCCACATCGGGCCCTGGCCTACCGCATAGCGGCCTTTTTCAGTCAGCAGTCCTTGGGCACCTGCGATCTCGTACACCGCGATGTGATGAGATTTTTGCCCGGCGGCGATCAGGTATTTACCGCTGTGGTCGATATTAAAACCGCGCGGTTGCGTTTCGGTCGGCTGGAAGCCTTCTTTCGTCAGCACACTTCCGTCTTCTGAGACGCTAAACACCGTAATCAGGCTGGCGGTACGATCGCAGGCATACAGATGACGACCATCCGGCGTAATATGAATATCTGCCGCCCATCGGGTATCGGAGAAATCAGTTGGCATCATATCCAGCGTCTGCACACACTCAATTTTGCCGTGCGGATCTTTCAGCTCCCAGACGTCAACAGAGCTGTTCAGCTCATTCACGCAATAGGCGTATTGCTTATTCGGATGGAACACCATATGACGCGGACCCGCACCTTCCACGGTGGTCACTTCTGCTGGCTCCTGCGCGACCAGATGGCCATCATCGCTGACGTCAAACAGACAGATACGATCCTGTTTCAATGCCGGAACCCACAGAGTACGGTTATCCGGAGAGATGTTGGCCGAGTGGCAGCCGTCAAGACCTTCAATCACATCCACCAGCCCCACCGGTAGACCATCTTCCAGACGCGTGACGCTCACGCTGCCCGCATTATAGGAGCCGACAAACACAAAACGCCCCTGATGATCGGTAGAAATATGCGTCGGGCTACCCGGCAGTGCAGACTCCGCAACGAAGGTCAGCGCACCGTCATCAGGCGCAATACGATATGCCAGAACACGAAACTCCGGGCGCACACCGACATAGAGATAGCGCTTATCCGGGCTGACGACCATCGGCTGTACCTGACCCGGCACATCAACCACCTGGGTCAGCGTCAAAGAACCGTCGTGATTCAGGCTCCAGACATGAATTTGCTGACTCTCAGGACTGGCGGTATAAACGGTTTGTTTCATGAATACTCCTTTGCTTGTTGGCAGGTGGCTGCAATTGCCTGACACACGCCTAAGGTAGACGCTTTTAACGGTGAATGCTTAATTAAGACTCAGAATTTTGTCCGGCTCCCGTCTCGGTGTACCATTCCAGCAGACACAATTCTCAACCTTAATCTGGAAAAACCTATGACCGCACGCGTGATTGCCCTGGATTTAGACGGTACCTTGCTGACCCCGAAAAAAACCTTGTTGCCATCCTCTCTTGAAGCGCTCTCACGCGCCAGAGAAGCAGGCTACCAACTTATCATTGTCACAGGTCGCCATCACGTTGCTATTCATCCTTTTTATCAGGCGCTGGCGCTGGATACACCTGCAATTTGCTGCAACGGCACTTACTTGTATGATTATCATGCAAAAAAGGTACTGGAATCCGATCCTCTTCCGGTTGACCAGGCATTGCAGCTGATCGAAATGCTGGATGAACATCAAATTCATGGACTGATGTATGTTGACGAGGCCATGCTGTATGAGCGTCCGACCGGGCATGTGGTGCGTACCGCTAACTGGGCGCAAACGCTGCCGCCGGAACAGCGCCCAACCTTCACCCAGGTTCCTTCGCTGGCGCAGGCCGCGCATGATGTCAACGCTGTGTGGAAATTTGCCCTGACCGACGAAGATATTCCAAAACTGCAGCAGTTTGGTAAAGACGTTGAACAACAGTTGGGGCTGGAGTGTGAATGGTCCTGGCACGATCAGGTCGATATTGCCCGTAAAGGTAACAGCAAAGGGCGACGTCTTACTCAGTGGATCGAAGCGCAGGGTGGGTCAATGGAAAATGTGATCGCCTTTGGCGACAACTTTAACGATATCAGCATGCTGGAAGCCGCAGGCACCGGCGTGGCGATGGGTAACGCTGATGACGCGGTCAAAGCCCGCGCCAACATCGTGATTGGTGACAATACCACCGACAGCATCGCGAAGTTTATCTACACCCACCTGCTGTAATCAGGCGGTGATCGACACGCTCTTAATTTGCGCGTACAGCCACAGGCCAGGTTTGATGCCAAGCTCATCCCTGGCCCACGGGCTGATCCTCGCCCACAGCGTTTTCCCGCCTACCTCAAGCTGCACTTCCACCTGGCCGTTATCGTCATAGCACTGGGCGACCTTCGCACGCAGTATGTTACGAATACTGGTCTGCTGCGGCGGTTGGAGTACCAGCGAAACATCAGACGCCTGAATGCGAATGCGCAGCACGGATTGCAGCGGTTGCTCAAGCTTGTTGACCCACAGATGCTGATCGCCCAGCGCCAGCGCGGTCATCGCGTAGTGAGGATGATGCTCCAGCACGCTGACTTTCAGAATGCTGCTCTGCTGTTCTTTCGGCAGCCAGGGGTGCATTACGCTACTCCCCCAGACATCCTCCAGCGAACCAAATGCTTTGACCTGCCCATTTTCCAGCACCATCACTTTGTCTGCCAAGTGCAAAATCTCATCAAGCGAGTGGCTGACATACAGCATCGGAATATTAATTTCACGCGCCAGACGTTGCAGATAAGGCAGCAGTTCGCGTTTGCGCGGAATATCCAGTGAGGCTAACGGTTCATCAAGCAGCAATAACTCTGGCGCGGTAAGCAGCGCCCGACCAATGGCCACGCGCTGTTTTTCACCGCCGGAAAGACTTCCTGGTAGGCGCTCGAGCAGCGGTTCAATGCCCAGCAGCGCCACCAGCTTGTCAAACTGCCCGGCCATGTTTTTCGCCATACCGTAACGCAGGTTACCGCGCACCTTATAATGAGGAAACAGACGCGCATCCTGGAATACATAGCCCACCCGACGTTTTTCAGGCGTTAAGCAGATACCGTTTTCGACATCGTTTAACACCCGACCGTTAAGCACAATACGTCCGGACTGCGGCTGCGTCAGGCCGCTGATAGCGTTTATCAGCGACGTTTTCCCTGCGCCGGAAACACCAAAAATAGCGGTAATCCCACTGGCAGGCAGCGTTTCGTTGAGCGTCAGACAATGGGTTCCCAGCGTCTGGGAGAAGTTAAGCTCCAGCATAATTATCGCCCCGTCCGCTCACGGCTAATACGCGCCAGCCATTCAGAAATCAGCAGTGAAATCAGCGCCAACACAATAGAAATGATACATAACCTTGCCGCTGCGCTTTCACCGCCAGGCGTTTGGATCAGGGTATACATCGCCGAGGGGATGGTGCGGGTTTCGCCAGGAATATTGGAGACAAAGGTAATCGTTGCGCCGAATTCCCCGAGGGAACGCGCGAACGCCAGCACCGTCCCGACAATAATGCCAGGCAGCATCAGCGGTAAGGTAATCGTCATGAATACGCGCCAGCGCCCGGCTCCCAGCGTTCGGGCGGCCTGCTCCAACTTGACGTCGACGCCTTCCAGCGCCAGACGAATTGCCCGTACCATAAGAGGGAAAGACATCACCGCCGCAGCCAGCACCGCACCGCGCCAGCTAAAGGCAAAGGTGATGCCAAACCAGTCATACAGCCGCTCGCCGATAAATCCGCGCCGCCCCATGGCGATCAACAGCAGATACCCCACCACAACCGGCGGCAGCACCAACGGCAAATGCAAAACGCTGTCGAGCAGCGCTTTGCCCGGGAACTTGCATCGCACAAGCAGCCAGGCAAAGAAGATCCCAAACGGCAAACTAAACAGCACGGCCAGGGAAGAAACTTTCAGGCTCAGTATGACGGCCTGCCATTCAGGATCGGTCAGTATCATTACTTGGTCGTAAATCCATAACGTTTAAAGATTTCAGCAGCCTGCGGTCCTTTCAGGTAATCATAGAACGCGCTGACCGTTGCGTTTTTGTGCCCATCAACAATCGCGATAGGGTATTCCACTTTTTTGTGTGAATCTTCCGGGAAGGTCGCGACAACCTTGACGCCTTTGCTGGCGACAGCATCGGAACCATAGACGATCCCCAGCGGCGCTTCGTTACGTTCTACCAGCGCCAGCGCACCGCGAACGTCTTCCGCAGGTGCCAGTTTCGGCGCCAGAGTATCCCATGCGCCCAATTTTTGCAGTGCTTCCTTGGCATAAATGCCCGCCGGAACATGTTCCGGATCGCCGACAGCCAGGCGTCCACCATTCAGCAAACGGGTCCAGTTGGTTTTACTGTCGATAGTAAAGTCTTTCTGAGCGCTGGCTTTCGGCGCTACCACCACCAGACTGTTGCCTAACAGCGTTGCTCGCGTGGCGGTATCAATCGATTTTTTGTCTACCGCATAATCCATCCATTTCTGATCGGCAGAAATAAACAGGTCAGCAGGCGCGCCTGCTTCAATCTGACGCGCCAGCGTAGAAGAAGAGGCAAAAGAGGAGACGACGTCAACGTTCTTCTCTTTTTTGTATTGCGTAGCAATATCCTGCATCGCGTTGGTGAGCGAAGCCGCTGCGAATACCGTGATTTTCCCTTCATCCGCCAATGCTTGTCCTGCGACAGAAAGAGAAAGCGTCGCCCCTGCAAACAAGCGTAACCATGTGCGTGCCATCTGTAGCTCCTTTGAGTTTCGTTATGTACGCGCAAATATAACGGTTAAGTCAGGATTTTCCCAGCGGTTATTAATACCAATTAGAGGTTACACCATGAAAATATCGGCAGGAGAAGCAGGATCTTGAGAAACTGTTGTCAGAGAAAACGAGCTGATAGGCAAAAATATAAACGCCCGACTGAGCGGGCGTTTGGGGAATCAATGATTCTGTCTGGACTGGTCTTTCTGACCGATACCGGAAAAAATGTTGAACACTTCACCCAATCCGTAAATCAGACCCAGAATGATGGCCATCACCACAGGTACCATGATTACGGCGAATACCAGACTTTTCAATAACTCTAACATGGTCAACTCCAGATATAGTCCTTAGACGTATTCTAACCGCATAACGCAGAAAAGCACTCCCCTTTTGTGCGGTCGGCTTTGCGCGCACGCGGTTTTCCGTCACAATACCCTTTTTTGCCAGGAGCTTGTGATGCAGGCCGAAATCCTTCTTACGCTGAAACTTCAGCAAAAACTGTTTGCCGATCCCCGTCGCATTTCTCTGCTTAAGCACATTGCGCTTTCCGGCTCCATCAGTCAGGGCGCGAAGGATGCGGGTATCAGTTATAAAAGCGCCTGGGATGCGATTAACGAAATGAACCAGCTCAGTGAGCAGACGCTGGTTGAGCGCGCCACCGGCGGTAAAGGCGGCGGCGGCGCGGTGTTGACGCGTTACGGCCAGCGTCTGATCCAACTGTATGATTTGCTCGCGCAAATTCAACAAAAAGCGTTTGATGTGTTGAGCGATGACGATGCGCTGCCGCTCAATAGCCTGCTGGCAGCCATTTCCCGCTTTTCACTGCAAACCAGCGCCCGTAACCAATGGTTTGGCACAATAACCGCCCGCGACCACGATCAGGTTCAGCAGCATGTCGACGTCCTGTTGGCCGATGGCGAAACGCGCCTGAAGGTGGCGATTACTGCGCAAAGCGGTGAGCGTTTGGGTCTTGAGGAAGGCAAAGAAGTATTAATTCTGTTGAAAGCACCGTGGGTGGGTATCACCCAGGACGATGCTATTGCTCAGGCCGCCGATAATCAGTTGCATGGCACGATTAGTCATATCGAACGCGGCGCAGAACAGTGTGAGGTGTTAATGACGTTGCCAGACGGCCAGACGCTGTGTGCGACGTTGCCAGTGGGGCAGACTCATGCTTTAGCTGAAGGTGCTAACGCCACAGCATATTTTAATGCTGACAAAGTGATTATTGCGACGCTGTGCTGAGTTGGTTGACATCAGCCTGAAGAACACGTATCCCTGTTATTATCGCTGCAAATAATGGGATACAAAATGTCATCGTTGCAAATTTCGCAAGGCACGTTTCGTCTTAGCGACACAAAAACGCTCCAGTTAGATGCGTTGACGTTAAACGCGGGTGATAGCTGGGCATTTGTTGGCTCTAACGGTAGTGGGAAATCCGCCCTGGCCCGCGCGCTGGCAGGAGAATTACCGCTACTGAAAGGCGAGCGGCACTGTCAGTTCACGCGTATTACCCGGCTCTCCTTCGAGCAGCTACAAAAGCTGGTCAGCGACGAGTGGCAGCGAAACAATACCGATCTTCTCAGTCCCGGTGAAGATGACACCGGGCGCACCACCGCAGAAATCATTCAGGATGAGGTCAACGATCCCATGCGTTGCGCTGCGCTGGCGCAGCAGTTTGGCATTTCCGCCCTGCTCAACAGGCGATTTAAATACCTTTCCACCGGTGAAACACGCAAGACCCTGCTTTGTCAGGCGTTAATGTCTGCCCCGGATTTACTGATCCTTGATGAGCCTTTTGACGGGCTGGACGTGGCGTCCCGTCGCCAGTTAGCAGAACTGCTCGCTGAGCTGCACCAGGCAGGTTTTACGCTGGTACTGGTGCTTAACCGCTTTGATGAGATCCCCGAGTTCGTGCAATTTGCCGGCGTACTTGCCGATTGCACGTTGACTGCAACCGGTGCAAAAGCAGACCTTCTGCAACAGGCATTAATTGCCCAACTCGCCCATAGTGAACGCCTGGAAGGGATCCAATTACCCGAGCCGGATGAGCCTTCGGTCCGTCGCACGCTGTCCGATAACGCGCCGCGGATTGTGCTCAACGATGGCACCGTCTCGTATAACGATCGCCCTATCCTGCATCATCTGAGCTGGCAGGTAAATCCAGGAGAACACTGGCAAATCGTCGGCCCCAACGGGGCGGGAAAATCAACCCTACTGAGTTTAATCACCGGCGATCACCCCCAGGGCTACAGCAACGATTTAACGCTGTTTGGCCGCCGCCGGGGTAGCGGTGAAACTATCTGGGATATTAAAAAACATATTGGCTACGTCAGCAGTAGTCTGCATCTGGATTACCGGGTCAGTACGACGGTACGCAACGTTATTCTCTCCGGCTACTTTGACTCAATCGGCATCTATCAGGCCGTCTCTGACAGACAGCATAAACTGGTCCAACAGTGGTTGGATATTCTGGGCTTGGATAAACGTACCGCGGATGCACCGTTCCACAGTCTTTCCTGGGGGCAGCAACGTCTGGCGTTGATTGTGCGTGCGCTGGTTAAACACCCGACTTTGTTGATCCTCGACGAGCCTTTGCAAGGCCTGGACCCGCTCAATCGCCAACTGATTCGTCGGTTTGTGGATGTGCTGATCGGTGAAGGCGAAACCCAGCTGCTGTTTGTCTCCCACCACGCTGAAGACGCCCCAGCCTGCATTACCCATCGACTGGAGTTTGTGCCCGAGGGCGAAATCTACGCCTATCGACAAACCTCTCTGCGTTAATTTTCATTTGAGGGCGCTTAACACGCCCTTTTTTCTGCATTTTTTTCAGATAAACTCCGAGATAACAACTTAACCTAATGATTTAAAATAAAACAACTCACGCAAACGAGTGAAAATGCCTCTGTGTAAACGATTCCACTAATTTATTCCATGTCACACTTTTCGCATCTTTGTTATGCTATGTTTATTGCATACCATAGGCTTAACGGAGCGAATTATGAGAGTATTGGTTACAGGTGGTAGCGGTTACATAGGAAGCCACACTTGCGTGCAGTTGCTGAAAAACGGTCACGAGGTAGTGATCCTGGATAACCTCTGCAACAGCAAGCGCAGCGTTCTGCCCGTCATTGAACGTTTAGGCGGCAAGCATCCGACCTTTGTGGAAGGAGACATCCGTAACGAAGCGCTGATAACCGAAATTCTGCACGATCATGCCATTGACACCGTCATCCATTTTGCCGGGTTAAAAGCCGTTGGCGAGTCCGTTGCCAAGCCGCTGGAATACTATGACAACAACGTCAACGGGACGCTGCGTCTGGTAAATGCCATGCGCGCCGCTAACGTGAAAAACTTCATTTTCAGCTCCTCCGCGACCGTCTATGGCGATCAGCCGCAAATTCCTTACGTTGAAAGCTTCCCCACCGGCACACCACAAAGCCCGTATGGCAAAAGTAAGCTGATGGTTGAACAGATCCTGACCGATCTGCAAAAAGCACAGCCCGACTGGAGTATCGCCTTACTGCGCTACTTCAACCCGGTTGGCGCGCATCCGTCAGGTGATATGGGTGAAGACCCGCAAGGTATTCCTAACAACCTGATGCCTTACATCGCACAGGTTGCCGTTGGCCGCCGCGAGTCCCTTGCCATATTTGGCAACGACTACCCTACCGAAGATGGCACCGGCGTTCGCGACTATATCCACGTCATGGATCTCGCAGATGGCCACGTCGCCGCGATGGAAAAACTGGCGGGCAAACAGGGCGTGCATATTTACAACCTCGGGGCGGGCATCGGCAGCAGCGTGCTGGATGTGGTCAACGCCTTCAGTAAAGCCTGCGGTAAACCGGTGAATTACCATTTTGCCCCGCGTCGTGATGGCGATCTTCCGGCCTACTGGGCAGATGCCAGCAAAGCCGATCGCGAACTCAACTGGCGCGTAACTCGCACCCTAGATGAAATGGCACAAGACACCTGGCACTGGCAGTCACGCCATCCGCAGGGATATACGGATTAAGGATCAATCATGACGCAATTCAATCCTGTCGATCATCCACACCGCCGTTTTAACCCGCTCACCGGGCAGTGGATCCTCGTCTCACCGCATCGTGCAAAACGCCCCTGGCAAGGGGCGCAGGAAACACCATCTAAGCAGGTTCTACCCGCACATGACCCGGACTGCTTCCTGTGTGCAGGCAATACACGCGTTACCGGCGATAAAAACCCGGATTACACCGGGACCTATGTTTTTACCAACGACTTTGCCGCGCTGATGTCCGATACCCCGGACGCGCCGGACAGCCACGATCCGTTAATGCGCTGTCAAAGCGCGCGCGGTACCAGCCGCGTGATTTGCTTTTCGCCCGATCACAGCAAAACGCTGCCGGAACTCAGCGTGCCTGCGCTAACAGAAATCGTGAAAACGTGGCAGGAACAGACGGCAGATTTAGGCAAAACCTATCCCTGGGTGCAGGTCTTTGAGAATAAAGGCGCGGCAATGGGGTGTTCGAACCCCCATCCTCACGGACAGATTTGGGCCAATAGCTTTCTGCCCAACGAAGCCGAACGTGAAGATCGCCTGCAAAAAGCGTACTTCGCCGAACAGGGCGCGCCGATGCTCCTTGATTACGTCCAGCGTGAACTGGCGGACGGTAGTCGGACGGTCGTTGAAACTGAGCATTGGCTGGCAGTCGTGCCCTACTGGGCGGCATGGCCGTTCGAAACGCTGCTGCTGCCGAAAGCGCATGTTCTGCGTATCACCGATTTGACCGACGAACAGCGCGCTGATCTGGCGCTGGCGTTGAAAAAACTGACCAGTCGTTACGACAATCTGTTCCAGTGCTCATTCCCCTACTCCATGGGCTGGCACGGCGCGCCGTTTAACGGTGAAGAAAACCAACACTGGCAGTTACACGCACACTTTTATCCGCCGCTGCTGCGTTCGGCAACCGTGCGCAAATTTATGGTCGGTTACGAAATGCTGGCGGAAACCCAGCGCGACCTGACGGCAGAACAAGCGGCTGAACGACTGCGTGCGGTCAGCGACATCCATTTTCGCGAATCCGGAGTTTAAATAATGAGTCTGAAAGAAAAAACACAATCTCTGTTTGCTGAAACATTTGGCTACCCTGCCACTCATACTATTCAGGCGCCGGGCCGTGTAAACCTGATTGGCGAACATACCGATTATAACGACGGATTCGTTCTGCCCTGCGCTATCGACTATCAAACCGTGATTAGCTGTGCGACACGCGATGACAGAAAAGTTCGCGTTATCGCGGCTGACTACGATAATCAAATGGACGAGTTCTCTCTGGACGCGCCAATAATCGCTCATGACAGCCAGCAGTGGTCAAACTACGTGCGTGGCGTGGTGAAGCATCTGCAAAAGCGTAATAACGCCTTTGGCGGCGCGGATCTGGTGATCAGCGGTAATGTGCCTCAGGGTGCAGGCTTAAGCTCTTCGGCTTCGCTGGAAGTGGCGGTAGGCACCGTGTTCCAGCAGCTTTATCATCTGCCGCTCGACGGGGCGCAGATTGCTCTGAACGGCCAGGAAGCTGAAAACCAGTTTGTCGGCTGTAACTGCGGCATTATGGATCAGTTGATCTCTGCGCTTGGCAAGAAAGATCATGCGCTACTGATCGACTGCCGTACGCTGGGCACCAAAGCCGTTTCCATGCCTGAAGGCGTGGCGGTGGTAATCATCAACAGCAATTTTAAACGTACGTTGGTGGGTAGCGAGTACAACACCCGTCGCGAACAGTGTGAAACCGGGGCGCGTTTCTTCCAGCAACCTGCCTTGCGTGATGTCAGCTTTGAAACCTTTAGCGCAGTTGCTCACGAACTGGATCCGATTGTCGCCAAACGCGTTCGTCACGTGATCACGGAAAATGCGCGTACCGTTGAAGCTGCGAATGCGCTGGAAAAAGGCGACCTGCTACGCATGGGTCAACTGATGGCAGAATCTCACGCTTCAATGCGCGATGACTTTGAAATTACCGTGCCGCAAATTGATACGCTGGTTGAGATTGTCAAAGCAACCATCGGCGATAAAGGTGGTGTGCGCATGACTGGCGGCGGCTTCGGGGGCTGTATTGTGGCGCTGATCCCGCAAGATCTGGTGTCTGCCGCGCAGCAGGCTGTCGCCGAACAATACGAAGCCAAAACCGGTATTAAAGAAACATTTTACGTCTGCAAACCTTCACAAGGAGCCGGACAATGTTAAACGAAATTCCCGTAATGGCGCCCGACGGTCAGCCGTTCCGCCTGCTTACCCTGCGTAACGACGCAGGGATGGTGGTCACGCTCATGGACTGGGGCGCAACGCTGCTCTCTGCGCGTATTCCACTTAGCGATGGTAGCGTGCGCGAAGCCCTGCTCGGTTGCGCCAGTCCGGAGCAATACCCGGAACAGGCTGCGTTTCTGGGGGCATCCATTGGCCGCTACGCTAACCGTATCGCCAACAGCCGCTATACCTTTGACGGCGCAACCATTGAATTGTTGCCAAGCCAGGGTGATAACCAACTGCACGGCGGACCGAACGGTTTCGACAAACGTCGCTGGCAGATAGTGAATCAGAATGACCGTCAGGTGCTGTTTGCCTTAACGTCTGACGATGGCGACCAGGGTTTCCCTGGTAATCTTTGCGCCACCGCGCAGTATCGCCTGACTGACGATAATCGGATTTCGATAACCTACCGTGCCACGGTTGATAAGCCCTGCCCGGTAAATTTGACGAATCATGTCTATTTTAATCTCGATGGTGACAAAACGGATGTGCGCCAGCACAAGCTGCAAATTCTGGCGGACGAGTATTTACCCGTAGACGAAATGGGTATCCCGCATGACGGGCTGAAATCCGTCGCCGGAAGCACTTTTGATTTCCGTTCCCCGAAAATCATCGCCAGCGAATTTCTGGCCGATGACGATCAGCGCAAAGTAAAAGGTTACGATCACGCCTTCCTGCTCCAGGCACAAGGCAATGCGCGGACTCCGGCGGCTCATGTTTGGTCTCAGGATGAAAAACTGCAGATGGTGGTTTACACCTCCGCTCCGGCATTGCAGTTTTACTCCGGGAACTTCCTTGGCGGTACGCCTTCACGTGGGCCGGAGGCCTACGAAGACTGGCAAGGTCTGGCGCTGGAAAGTGAGTTTCTGCCGGACAGCCCGAACCATCCGGAATGGCCACAGCCGGACTGTTTCCTGCGCCCGGGTGAAGAGTATGCCAGCGTGACAGAATATCAGTTTATTCCTGCCTGACAGTTCATCCTGACAGGCCCGATAGCGTAAATCTATCAGGCCTGTTGTTTGTTTCCCACAGCAAATCCGCTCAAAAGCCCACCATCCAAAGACAAAATCGCAACCTTGAGTTCACAAGAACCTTACACTATGGCGCTATTTTCGCTATGGTTATGCGTAAGCATTGCCGCTGACTCATTACGGCAATATAATGAGAATTATTATCATTAAATATGATTGATAGGAGTGAGTGTATGGCTGTAACTAAGCTGGTACTGGTACGTCACGGTGAAAGTCAGTGGAACAAGGAAAACCGTTTTACCGGTTGGTATGACGTTGATCTGTCCGAGAAAGGCGTAGGCGAAGCAAAAGCGGCAGGCAAACTGCTGAAAGAGGAAGGCTATAGCTTCGATTTTGCCTATACTTCTGTGCTGAAACGTGCCATCCATACCCTATGGAATGTCCTGGATGAACTGGATCAGGCCTGGCTGCCGGTTGAGAAATCCTGGAAACTGAACGAGCGTCATTACGGCGCACTACAGGGTCTGAACAAAGCAGAAACCGCTGAAAAATACGGTGATGAGCAGGTTAAGCAATGGCGTCGCGGCTTTGCGGTTACCCCACCGGAACTGACCAAAGATGACGAGCGTTATCCGGGTCACGATCCGCGTTATGCCAAACTGACTGACAAAGAACTGCCGGTCACCGAAAGCCTGGCGCTGACCATCGATCGTGTGATTCCTTACTGGAATGAAACCATTCTGCCACGTATGAAAAGCGGTGAGCGCGTGATTATCGCCGCTCACGGCAACTCCCTGCGTGCGCTGGTGAAATACCTGGATAACATGGGCGAAGATGAAATCCTCGAACTGAACATCCCGACCGGTGTACCGCTGGTGTATGAGTTCGACGAAAACTTTAAGCCGATCAAACACTACTATCTGGGTAACGCTGACGAGATCGCGGCAAAAGCCGCAGCCGTTGCCAACCAGGGTAAAGCGAAGTAACTTTTTCGCAGAATACAAAAAGCGCGGATTATCCGCGCTTCTTTTTGCCTATGAGAGAGGCATTAAAACTTACCCGCGGCGCGCTTTTACCGCTTCCGCCAACTGGCGTAACACCGCATCGGTATCTTCCCAACCAATGCAGGCGTCGGTGATGCTCTTGCCGTAGGTCAGTGGTTCACCGCTATCCGGGTTCTGATTACCTTCAACCAGATGGCTTTCAATCATTACGCCAATAATTGCTTTTTCCCCACCGGCAACCTGTCCGCAAACGTCTTTCGCAACATCCATCTGCTTTTTAAACTGCTTGCTGGAGTTGGCATGGCTAAAGTCGATCATCACCTGCGGAGAAAGCCCCGCTTTGACCAGACCTTCTTTCACGTCGGCAACGTGCTGAGCGCTGTAGTTCGGCTCTTTGCCGCCGCGCAGAATGATATGGCAATCGCCATTACCGCTGGTATTCACAATCGCCGAATGACCCCATTTGGTGACAGACAGGAAACAATGCGGCGCCCCGGCAGCATTGATTGCATCAATGGCGACTTTGATGGTGCCATCAGTACCGTTTTTAAAACCAACCGGGCAGGACAAACCTGACGCCAACTCACGGTGT
Source organism: Citrobacter sp. wls615 (assembly GCF_005281355.1). Classification (NCBI taxonomy): domain Bacteria; kingdom Pseudomonadati; phylum Pseudomonadota; class Gammaproteobacteria; order Enterobacterales; family Enterobacteriaceae; genus Citrobacter; species Citrobacter sp. wls615. The sequence continues at coordinate 123,905 of NZ_SZXM01000045.1, forward strand.
ACCTGAGATTCTGTGGTACGGGCGCCAATTGCGCCCCAGCTCATGAGATCGGCAAGATATTGTGGGGTGATCATATCCAGGAACTCACCTGCTGCTGGCAAACCGCTGTCGTTGATATCCAGCAGCAGTTTACGGGCGATGCGCAGACCGTCGTTGATCTGGAAGCTGTTATCCATGTGCGGATCGTTGATAAGTCCTTTCCAGCCTACGGTGGTACGCGGTTTTTCAAAATAGACGCGCATGACGATTTCAAGTTCGCCTTTTAACTCTTCACGTAGCGCCAACAAGCGAGCAGCATACTCTTTAGCCGCTGCCGGATCATGAATAGAACACGGCCCTATCACCACCAGCAGACGATCGTCACTGCCTTTGAGAATTTTATGAATCGCCTTACGGGCATGCGCCACCGTATTGGCGGCATTTTCAGTAGCGGGGAATTTTTCCAGCAGTGCGACCGGGGGTAATAATTCGTTGATCTCTTTAATGCGTAAATCGTCGTTCTGATAATTCATGATTATTCCAGCGTTGCCATACTTATATAAATGAATGCAATCCCTCCAATCTATATCTTCAGTCATAAAGTGTAAACGGGGTTTTACACTTTGGACGGATTAATCCTGGAATAGGCCAAAAAAACGCAATAAAGTAGCGAAAAAAGAGATCAAGACTACAATTTATAACTGCAACAACTTAAATTTTCATATATTTCAAGATTCTATGCTGGTTATAATTTTTATAGCAAAACTTTTAACCACGTCCTGCTGATGTATTGGCACATGCACTGTTGGAAGACGTTATCCGACATCTCTATCATAACAGGAGCATAATATGCATATGACAAAGCTGACTTCACTCTTTTTGACGGCCACACTCAGCCTCGCCAGCGGCGCAGCACTGGCAGCTGACACCAGCACGCAGTCGAATAACGGCCAGGCAAATTCCGCGGCAGATGCCGGTCAAGTCGCGCCAGACGCACGCGAAAACGTTGCGCCAAATAATGTCGATAACAACAATGTGAATTCGGGTGGCACAATGCTGCATCCGGACGGTTCATCAATGAACCATGAAGGAATGACCAAAGACGAGGTGCATAAAAACACCATGTGTAAGGATGGGCACTGCCCGGATGTAAATAAGAAGGTTGAGACCGGAAACGGCATCAATAATGATGCCGACACCAAAACTGACGGTACTACCCAGTAGCGCTGAAAATAAAGCTAATAACGGGAGAGCAATAGCTCTCCTTTTTAATTTTATCATCCCAAAAACGGTATCATGACATACAGTAAAGGTGAGAATAACAAAGGGATGGCATAATGGCGCACTCACATACTCATACTTCTCCTGAGCAACCTAAGGACAATAATGCCCGCAGACTGCTTTTCGCATTCTGCATCACAGCCGGATTTATGCTGGTTGAAGTGGTGGGTGGGGTACTTTCAGGCTCGCTGGCATTACTGGCCGATGCCGGACATATGCTCACAGATGCCGCCGCGCTTCTATTTGCGCTGTTGGCGGTCCAGTTTTCCAGACGCCCACCCACTATACGGCACACTTTCGGCTGGTTGAGACTCACAACATTAGCCGCGTTTGTTAACGCTATCGCATTGGTTGTGATCACCATTTTAATCGTCTGGGAGGCGATTGAGCGCTTTCATACGCCACGTCCCGTAGCGGGCGGCATGATGATGATCATTGCTGTCGCGGGCTTACTGGCGAACGTGCTCGCTTTTTGGGTTTTACATCGCGGCAGTGAAGAGAAAAACCTTAACGTCCGCGCCGCAGCACTACACGTAATGGGCGATTTGCTCGGCTCGGTTGGGGCAATCATCGCTGCGCTGATTATCATCTGGACAGGCTGGACGCCAGCGGACCCGATTCTCTCGATTCTGGTTTCCGTGTTGGTACTGCGTAGCGCCTGGCGGTTGTTAAAAGATAGCGTAAATGAATTACTGGAAGGCGCTCCGCTTACATTGGATATTGCCGCATTGCAGCGCCATCTCAGCCGGGATATCCCCGAAGTTCGCAATGTGCATCATGTACACGTCTGGATGGTAGGTGAAAAACCGGTCATGACGCTGCATGTGCAGGTAGTCCCGCCGCACGATCACGACGCCCTGCTGGAGCGTATTCAACATTTCCTGATTCATCACTACCAGATTGAACACGCCACGATCCAGATGGAATATCAGCCATGCAATGGGCCGGACTGCCACCTGTATCAGGGCGTGTCCGGCCATGCACATCATCACCATTAATGGGACAGCGCGTGGGAACCACGTTCACGCGCGCTGTTAATCCACATCCTGCTGCCGTTCAGGGCGATAACCGTCAGGATCATATATTCCAGTGACATGGCATATACGCCTTGCAGAGCAAAGATCACGACGCTAATGACGTTAATGATCACCCACAACAGCCAGTTTTCAACGTATTTGCGCGTCATCAGGATCATCGCCACAATCGACAACACCATCATGCAGGAGTCCCAGAACGGGAATGCATCGGGTTGCAACTCAGGAGCCGCCACCTGTAATCCCAGCCCCTGCATAATATTCACGGCAACAAGTGTCAAAAAAGCAAACACCGGATCGATATAGACCGACATCAGGCCAATCGCCACCACGCAAGCAGCCAGCCAACCGATCGCTTTCGGTAACGGCAACCAGCGTATTTTCAGCTCTGCCTCATGCTGGCTGGTTTGCCGGGACCAGGCATACCAGCCGTAGATATTCGCGGCAAAAAAGAAAACCTGCAGCAACAGGCTGGCATAGAGCTGGATCTGAAAGAAGATAATCGCAAACAGCGTGACGTTTATCAGTCCGAAGACGTAATTACTGATTTTCTCAAGGCTCGCCAGGCCAATACACAATAACCCGGCGATCGTCCCCACGGCTTCGATCCACGACAGATCGTAACCGCCCGCACCGATCGGAATATGTACCAGAATGTTCTGCGTGCTAAAAAAGTCCATCTTTTCCCCCAGAGCAAATAAATTACTTAAGCCCGAAGTGTAGCCGCAAATTCCAACATGCGGTTTAACGGCAGCAATGCACCTTCTCGCAGCGCTGCATCTACATGTATCTCGTGAGCAGACCCCCCTTGCTCCAGACCCTCAGCAATCGCCTTGAGGCCGTTCATCGCCATCCACGGACAATGCGCGCAACTGCGACAGGTTGCCCCTTCGCCAGCCGTTGGCGCTTCAAGCAACTCTTTATCCGGAACCGCTTGCTGCATTTTGTAAAAAATACCCCGGTCTGTCGCCACTATCAGTTGCTGGTGCGGTAACGATTTAGCTGCGTTGATTAACTGACTGGTTGACCCGACCGCATCGGCCATATCAACGATGGACTGAGGTGACTCCGGGTGCACCAGCACGGCGGCATCGGGGTAAAGCCCCTTCATACGCGTTAATGCCTGGGTTTTGAATTCATCGTGGACAATACAGGCCCCCTGCCAACAGAGCACATCTGCGCCGGTCTGTTTTTGCACGTAGTTGCCCAGATGTCTGTCCGGGGCCCAGATGATTTTTTCACCTAAACTATCAAGATGCTCAATAAGTTCAACCGCAATACTGGAGGTCACAACCCAGTCGGCACGCGCTTTAACTGCCGCTGAGGTATTGGCGTAAACCACCACGGTGCGATCCGGATGCGCGTCGCAAAATGCGCTGAACGCATCAATTGGACAACCCAGATCTAATGAACATTCCGCCTGCAGGGTCGGCATCAGGATGGTCTTTTCCGGGCTGAGAATTTTGGCGGTCTCTCCCATAAACCTCACGCCCGCAACCAACAGCGTAGAAGCGGGATGTTTTGAGCCGAACCGCGCCATCTCCAGAGAATCAGAAATACAGCCGCCGGTCTCTTCGGCCAACTGTTGGATTTCAGGATCGGTGTAATAGTGCGCGACCATAACAGCATCTCGCTCTTTTAGCAGGCGCTTGATTTTTTCACGGTAAAATTGTTTTTCATCCACACTCAGCGGTGCTGGCTTCGGCGGGAACGGATAAATTGCTGCTTCAGGATCAAACATCACGCTCATCTTGCTTTCTCGTTTTACTAGCTTAACGAAATAACCGATTAAAAGCGTGACGCACGCCATATTCGGTTCGATTTGTTTTATATGCTAAACAAGATAGCGGATTAGCGCAGAAAAGTCACAATAATTGCATGTGATGAGTGCTGGATGGCGACTGACGACTTATCCGGCCTACATTTGGCACCCGTAGGCCTGATAAGCGAAGCGCATCAGGCAAGCAGGTTCGAATCTTATAAATCGCAGATAGCAAAAAGACGCCGCCAGCGCCCTCTTTTACACTGGTGGGGCGTGCAGGATGACTCGCTTCGCTCGCCCTTCGGGCCGTCGCCGTAAACGGCTCCGTTGTCGTTCGAATCTTATAAATCGCAGATAGCAAAAAGACGCCGCCAGCGCCCTCTTTTACACTGGTGGGGCGTGCAGGATGACTCGCTTTGCTCGCCCTCCGGGCCGTCGCCGTAAACGGCTCCGTTGTCTCACTACGTTCGACCCGAACCTGCTGCAGGTTCGAATCGTTAATTCTGTGCATAGCAAAAAGGCGCCTTTAGGGCGCCTTTTTACACTGGTGGGGCGTGCAGGATTCGAACCTGCGACCAATTGATTAAAAGTCAACTGCTCTACCAACTGAGCTAACGCCCCCTTATGGGGTTTACTTCTTGATACTTTCAGGATGGTGGGTCGTGCAGGATTCGAACCTGCGACCAATTGATTAAAAGTCAACTGCTCTACCAACTGAGCTAACGCCCCGAGTGGTGGGTGATGACGGGATCGAACCGCCGACCCCCTCCTTGTAAGGGAGGTGCTCTCCCAGCTGAGCTAATCACCCACTTCGGTACTGCACATTTTAACAAGAAATCCAGCTGGCGAGAAAGTGGTGGGTGATGACGGGATCGAACCGCCGACCCCCTCCTTGTAAGGGAGGTGCTCTCCCAGCTGAGCTAATCACCCACTTCTCAATTTCTTGTTTTACACGGCGGAGACTACATAAAGTAGTTGGTGGGTGATGACGGGTTCGAACCGCCGACCCCCTCCTTGTAAGGGAGGTGCTCTCCCAGCTGAGCTAATCACCCCCGCTGTGTGGAGTCGCATTATAGGGAGAGTTGAAAATGAGTCAACGCATTTTCTAAAGAAATTGTTCGTTCGTCGTAAATTTAAACAAAACGATCGCAAAACAATCCATGTAGCATGATTTGTATACGAAAATGGCAAAGCGTGATGTTCCAACCCGATCAACATTGAGGAATCAGACCACAGTGATAGAATACGAGCCTGATAATCTTCCCTGGATTTGCCGGTTGTCGGCATCTTTATAAACGTAAGGCCATTTCATGAAAATCAAAACTCGCTTCGCGCCAAGCCCGACAGGTTACCTGCACGTCGGCGGTGCGCGTACTGCTCTTTATTCCTGGCTTTTTGCACGTAACCATGGCGGTGAGTTTGTGCTGCGTATTGAAGACACCGATCTCGAACGCTCCACGCCGGAAGCTATTGAAGCCATTATGGATGGTATGAACTGGCTGAATCTGGAATGGGATGAAGGCCCGTACTTCCAGACCAAACGTTTTGATCGCTACAACGCTGTTATTGATGAAATGCTGGAAGCAGGCACCGCATATAAGTGCTACTGCTCCAAAGAGCGCCTGGATGCGCTGCGCGAAGAGCAGATGGCGAACGGTGAGAAGCCGCGTTACGACGGCCGCTGCCGCCATGGTCATGAGCACCATGCCGCCGATGAACCTTGCGTGGTGCGTTTTGCCAACCCGCAGGACGGTTCCGTTATTTTTGACGATCAGATCCGTGGCCCGATCGAATTCAGCAACCAGGAGCTGGACGATCTGATCATCCGCCGTACCGACGGTTCCCCGACCTACAACTTCTGTGTGGTGGTCGACGACTGGGATATGGAAATTACCCACGTTATTCGTGGCGAAGACCATATCAATAACACCCCGCGTCAGATCAACATCCTGAAAGCGCTGAACGCGCCGGTGCCGGTTTACGCGCACGTGTCGATGATCAACGGCGACGACGGTAAAAAACTCTCTAAACGTCACGGTGCGGTCAGCGTGATGCAGTACCGCGATGACGGCTACCTGCCGGAAGCGCTGCTGAACTATCTGGTACGCCTGGGCTGGTCCAGCGGCGATCAGGAAATCTTCACCCGTGAAGAGATGATTAAACTGTTCTCCCTCGGTGCGGTGAGCAAGTCTGCGAGCGCGTTCAACACTGAAAAACTGCAGTGGTTGAACCATCACTACATTAATGCGCTGGCGCCGGAATATGTGGCAACGCATCTGCAATGGCACATTGAGCAGGAAAATATCGATACCCGCGTTGGGCCTCAACTGTCTGAGCTGGTGAAACTGCTGGGCGAGCGTTGTAAGACTCTGAAAGAGATGGCGCAGAGCTGCCGCTACTTCTACGAAGACTTTGCTGAGTTCGATGCCGACGCGGCGAAGAAACACCTGCGTCCGGTTGCGCGTCAGCCTCTGGAAGTGGTTCGCGACAAACTGGCCGCCATTACCGAGTGGACGGCAGAAAACGTCCACCACGCGATTCAGGCAACCGCTGATGAGCTGGAAGTGGGCATGGGTAAAGTTGGGATGCCGCTGCGTGTCGCGGTAACCGGCGCGGGTCAGTCCCCGGCGTTAGACGTCACGGTGCATGCGATTGGCAAATCCCGCAGCGTTGAGCGTATTAACAAAGCGCTGGCGTTTATTGCAGAGCGTGAAAGTCAGCAGTAATTCAGGCTGATTGATGACACAACGGCAGGATGCACTCCTGCCGTTTTTTTATCCGTTATTCAGACTCATCAATCCCCAGACGGATAAGGAAATTACGAATCCCTTCGCGCGAGATATACATCGCCAGCTTTTCTTGTTCCGTTGGAGACATATTGTCCAGCGCGCTGATTATCTGGCGGCAGGCATGGCTGCGCACTACATGGGTGTATTCTGCCAGCGGCTCTTCAGCCTGATAAACCTCAGGAACTTTGCGAAAAGCGGGAATGTTGAGCAGAAACGTGCGGACGCCGGAGTCGATAAGAATAAGTCTTGCACGACCACCTTTAACACCGGGAAATTTTTCGGTGGTCCAGTTTTGTTCTCTGATCCAACGATTGACGGTTTGTTTGGCGACCCCGAGACATTCCGCCAGCTCTTCGGTCGTCATTTTGCTGCGTAATTTTTTCATATTATTTGTTATCGCGGATCCCTAAGCGTTGTAATAAACCCGTAATGCCTTCACGCAGGATCAGTGACGTAAACATTTTCTGTTCTGACGGTGTCATCTCTTTGGCGAGCCTAATCAGCAGAGCTTCAATAGAGTTATCGCCGGATAACGATAAGTTATCTGATAAACCTTCGGCTGAACGCTCGGCGCTGCGAATGTATTCACGAACTTGTTCGGTGACGTGAACCAGACGGGCTTTACCGCCCTGAACGCCTGGTTTTGGTGATGTAGCCCAACCTTCCTTGCGCACCCATTTATTGATGGTCTGTCGGCTGTATCCGGTCAGATTAGCAAGCTCTTCTGGCGTCATCCGTTCCTTGAACATAACGATTCCCTGAATAGTCGTGGGGTTAATTAGTGGTTCATTTTATAGCACCATTTTAGTAGAAACCGTGACGCGTTTAACTACTGAATGCGAGTTGTTACGCAATGTTCTTCATTTGACTGCTTTTTCAGCGATTGAATTCTATGAGTTAATTTTGCCGTTGACACACGCGAAGGGAATTCATATGATGCCGCCCGTCAACTCGACAAGCTTTACGTGACGGGGCTATAGCTCAGCTGGGAGAGCGCTTGCATGGCATGCAAGAGGTCAGCGGTTCGATCCCGCTTAGCTCCACCAAATTTAATCCCAATAAATTTGGTATGTACGTAAAAGCATCGTGGGGCTATAGCTCAGCTGGGAGAGCGCTTGCATGGCATGCAAGAGGTCAGCGGTTCGATCCCGCTTAGCTCCACCAAAATTTAAACCCTCGCTGTAAAGCGGGGGTTTTTTGTTTCTGCATCCTGCCAGTTCTCACCTCGTAACTCTTCGGTTTGCTGAATAGCAGGCATAAAAAAGCCGGGGAAATCCCCGGCATTTTTACAACGATATTGTCTTAGGCTTACAGCACCAGTGCTGCGATGGATGCAGACAGTACGCTCACCAGCGTAGAGCCGTACACCAGCTTCAGACCAAAGCGGGAAACCACGTTACCTTGTTCTTCGTTCAGGCCTTTAATCGCGCCGGCGATAATCCCGATAGAAGAGAAGTTAGCGAAGGAGACCAGGAACACAGAGATGATGCCTTCGGCGCGTGGAGAGAGCGTAGAGGCGATTTTCTGCAGATCCATCATCGCGACGAATTCGTTAGAAACCAGTTTGGTTGCCATGATACTGCCCACCTGCAGCGCTTCGCTGGACGGCACACCCATCACCCATGCAACCGGGTAGAAGATGTAGCCCAGGATGCCCTGGAAGGAGATGCTGTAGCCAAACCAACCGGTTACGGTAGCGAACAGGGCGTTCAGGGCGGCGATCAGCGCGATGAAACCAATCAGCATGGCTGCAACGATAATGGCTACTTTGAAACCTGCCAGGATGTATTCACCCAGCATTTCGAAGAAGCTCTGACCTTCGTGCAGGTTAGACATCTGAATATTTTCTTCGCTGGCATCAACGGTGTAGGGGTTGATCAGCGACAGCACGATGAAGGTGCTGAACATGTTCAGAACCAGCGCAGCAACCACGTACTTCGGCTCCAGCATGGTCATATACGCGCCGACGATAGACATGGAAACGGTCGACATCGCCGTTGCAGCCATGGTGTACATACGGTTGCGGGACATTTTGCCGAGAATATCTTTATAGGCGATAAAGTTCTCGGACTGACCCAGGATCAGGGAGCTGACGGCGTTGAAGGATTCCAGCTTGCCCATACCGTTGACTTTAGATAACAGGAAACCAATCGCGCGAATAACAATTGGCAGAACGCGGATGTGCTGCAAAATACCGATCAGCGCGGAAATGAAGACGATCGGGCAAAGCACTTTCAGGAAGAAGAATGCCAGGCCTTTGTCGTTCATGCTGCCGAAGACAAAGTTTGTCCCTTCGTTAGCGAATCCGAGCAGTTTTTCAAACATCTCGGAGAAGCCTCTCACGAAGCCCAGACCGACATCAGAGTTCAGGAAGAACCATGCCAGTAACACTTCAATAACAAGCAGTTGAATAACATAACGAATGCGGATTTTTTTACGGTCACTGCTTGCCAGCAGTGCGAGTACCGCAACCACGGCAAGGGCCAGGACAAAATGAAGAACGCGGTCCATATTTGCTCCAAATATGAGGCAGGTTTAGTTTTCGTGCACATTCTATGTAACAACCATAAAGAAAACGAGATCAAACACACACTATAATAAGGACCTGTGACGAGATTCAAAATTAGTGATCGGTGATACACTTCCGTTATGTTGAGTAGGGAAGTGAAAAGTTATGTCATTGTGCTAATCTCATAACAATAATCAAACATCTCACCGGTATTTCCAGAATCCTTATCGATCCATAGACAAACGCTATCAGAGAAATCAACTTCACCCATTAAAATGAATTTGATAATCATTCTCAATAAGCGTAGCTTGAAACATAGCAAAGGCTATGTTTCTGAGGCACTAAAATGACTAACGATCGCGTTGAGAGTAGCAGTGGACGGGCAGCGCGCAAGTTGAAGCTCGCATTAATGGGACCTGCGTTCATCGCGGCGATCGGCTATATCGATCCGGGTAACTTTGCCACCAATATCCAGGCAGGGGCCAGCTTTGGTTATAAATTGCTGTGGGTGGTGGTCTGGGCAAACCTGATGGCGATGCTGATTCAGGTGCTGTCGGCAAAACTGGGTATTGCCACGGGTAAAAACCTGGCGGAGCAAATTCGCGATCATTACCCTCGTCCGGTGGTGTGGTTTTACTGGGTGCAGGCTGAAATTATCGCCATGGCGACCGACCTTGCTGAGTTTATTGGCGCTGCGATTGGTTTCAAACTGATCCTGGGTGTTTCATTATTGCAGGGGGCCGTGCTTACCGGTATCGCGACGTTTTTAATTCTGATGCTGCAGCGCCGCGGGCAAAAACCGCTGGAAAAAGTCATTGGCGGCTTGCTGTTGTTTGTGGCAGCGGCTTACATCGTGGAACTGGTCTTTTCCCAACCCAATCTGGCGCAGCTTAGCAAAGGGATGATTATTCCCAACCTGCCCAATTCTGAGGCTGTGTTCCTGGCTGCTGGCGTGCTTGGCGCGACCATCATGCCGCATGTGATCTATTTGCATTCTTCTTTAACCCAGCATCTGCACGGCGGAACGCGGCAACAACGCTATGCGGCCACGAAATGGGATGTGGCTATCGCCATGACGATTGCCGGATTTGTGAATCTGGCGATGATGGCGACAGCTGCCGCCGCATTTCATTTTAGCGGGCATACCGGTATCGCCGATCTCGATCAGGCGTACCTGACCCTTGAACCGCTGTTGAGCCACGCGGCGGCGACGGTGTTTGGTTTAAGCCTGGTGGCAGCGGGACTGTCTTCTACTGTGGTCGGCACGTTGGCGGGGCAGGTGGTGATGCAGGGGTTTATCCGCTTCCACATTCCGCTGTGGGTACGCCGTACTGTCACCATGATGCCATCATTTATTGTGATTCTGATGGGGCTGGATCCCACCCGTATTCTGGTGATGAGCCAGGTGTTGCTCAGTTTCGGGATTGCATTAGCTCTGGTGCCGCTACTGGTCTTCACCAGCAACGGTGAACTGATGGGCGATCTGGTGAATACCCGGTGGGTGAAACATCTTGGCTGGATGATTGTTGTGTTGGTGGTCGCACTCAATATCTGGCTTCTGGTGGGAACCGCGCTCGGTTTGTAAAAACAAAAGAGCCCGTAGGCTCTTTTGTTACATTAATGATGATGTTTGTGGCCGCGCCCGCGACCGCGATGGTCGTCACGGTCATTCCAGCCTTCACGATAGCCGCGCTCATAAGCTTTACGTTTATCCCAGCCACGATGATAGCCATTGTCATGACGCCACCAGCGGTTTTTGCGCCACTCATAGTTATGATGCCAGTAATCCCGGTCGCGCCAGCGGCCGCCATCCCAGTAGTTACCGTAATTATCGCGATCGCCAATTTGCAATTTTATTGATGGCAGCAGGGTGATTTCGCCAGCGTTCGCGGCCAGCGGGGTAAAAGCCAATAAGACTGCCGCCAGAATCAGTGACCTGAACATTTTTACTCTCCTTCACGATCGAGCCGTAGCCGGCCTGTTAACGTAATATTACGGGGCAGTAAAGCCCCGTTTCATCGCCTTAACTCTTAAATCGCGAGCGAGAGCACTTTTTGTTAATAAATGTGTCTTTATTTCAATCAGCTCAGAATGGCATCAATTTCCGCGCACTCTTCGGCAGAGAAATGACGGTTTGCCAGCATGCCAACGGCGTCTTCAATTTGCGCGGGTTTACTGGCGCCAATCAACACCGAGGTGACCTTGTCTTCCCGTAATACCCACGCGAGCGCCATCTGAGAAAGTTTTTGTCCCCGACGTTCTGCCAGCGCGTTCAGCGCACGGACCTTTTCCAGTTTTTGTGGCGTTAACTGGTCCGGGTTAAGAAAACGGCTGGAGCTTGCCGCGCGCGAGTCCGCAGGAATACCGTTCAGGTAGCGGTCGGTTAATTGCCCACCCGCCAGTGGCGAGAAGGCGATACTGCCAACCCCCTTTTCCTGTAATAGCGACAGCAGGCCACTTTCGACCCAACGTTCAAACAGGGAATATTTAGGCTGGTGGATAAGGCAGGGCGTGCCTAAATCGTCGAGTATTTCAATCGCCTGCCTGGCAAGCTCCGCCGGATAATTAGACAGTCCGACATATAGCGCTTTACCCTGACGGACAATATGATCCAGCGCGCGCATGGTTTCTCTGAGCGGCGTTTCAGGATCGGGCCGGTGGTGATAGAAGATATCAACATACTCCAGCCCCAGGCGTTTGAGGCTTTGATCGAGGCTGGCAATCAGGTATTTGCGCGAACCCCAGTCACCGTAAGGACCTTCCCACATGGTGTAGCCAGCTTTGGTAGAGATGACCAGCTCGTCCCGCCACGGTAAAAAATTTTCCTGCAGAATGCGGCCAAAATTTCGCTCCGCTGAGCCCGGCGGTGGGCCATAGTTATTCGCCAGGTCAAAATGATTAATTCCCAGATCGAATGCGCGCTGTAACAGAGCCCGACTGTTCTCTACCTGCGTGGCATCACCAAAGTTATGCCACAAACCCAAAGAGACAATCGGGAGTTTGAGGCCGCTCTGGCCGCAGCGGCGATACTCCATTGTTTGATAGCGATTTTCATCAGCCTGATAAACCATGTAGCCTCCTGTCGGATAACGTGTGTCATTGAGTGTATACGTTTACATAAAGCAGGCGGCAATGAATTTTTAATCGTCAAAACTGTACATCTTGCTTTCCACCCCCTTCACAACAACTCCCCTGGACAGTCATCACAGTTCTTCGATACTCAACATTGAGGTTACCGTCAGAAGGATAGCTGTCATGCAAACCCAATATTCCGTTGCTGATTATCTGCTGGACAGGCTGGCAGGCTGTGGCGTCGGCCACCTCTTTGGTGTGCCTGGTGATTATAATTTGCAGTTTCTTGACCACGTGATTGAACATCCCGGCATACGTTGGGTTGGGTGTGCGAACGAATTAAATGCGGCTTATGCCGCGGATGGCTATGCCAGGGTGGTAGGGGCAGGAGCATTGCTCACCACGTTTGGCGTGGGAGAGTTAAGTGCAATCAACGGTATCGCCGGAAGCTATGCGGAATATGTTCCTGTCTTACATGTTGTCGGCGCGCCCTGTCGCGGTGCGCAGCGTCGCGGGGAACTGATGCATCACACCCTTGGCGACGGTGACTTTCAGCATTTTTACCGTATGCAGCAGGCGGTGACGACGGCCAGCGCAGTGCTGGATGAACAAAACGCCTGTTATGAAATTGACCGTGTGCTGCGTGCGATGTTAACAGAGCGCAGGCCAGGCTACCTGATGTTGCCTGCTGATGTGGCCAAACAGCCCGCTACGCCGCCGAATGACATTCTGATTGTTCCTCTGAGCGAACCGGAAAGCAGCGTGGCAGAAGCGTTTCGCTATTATGCCCGCGAGCGGCTGTTGGACAGTCCGCGCGTAGCGCTGTTGGCCGACTTTCTCGCGCAGCGCTTTGGTTTACAGCCTGTTTTGCAGCGTTGGATGGCGGAAACGCCGATGGCCCACGCCACGCTGTTGATGGGGAAAGGGTTATTTGATGAGCGTCACCCGGCGTTTGTCGGTACGTACAGCGCCGGAGCCAGTAGCGATTATGTGCGCCAGGCGATTGAAGATGCCGATACGATTATTTGCGTCGGTACACAATTTGTCGACACCCTGACCGCTGGGTTTACGCAACGGTTACCAGCGGAGCGTACTATTGAAGTTCAGCCCCATGCGTCACGTGTTGGTACCCAATGGTTTAACGTTCCGATGGAACAGGCCGTCACTACGTTACGCGAGTTGTGTCTGGAGATGTCGTTTTCACTGCCGCCCGAACGCCCGCCAGTTAGGCGTATCCAGGTTGAGAAGGGGCTGCTGACCCAGGAAAATTTCTGGCCAACGGTGCAGCATTATCTGGCGCCGGATGACATCATCCTCGTCGACCAGGGAACGGCGGCATTTGGTGCGGCTGCGCTCTCGCTACCCAGCGGTGCGGAAGTTCTGGTCCAACCGCTGTGGGGTTCCATCGGCTACGCGCTCCCGGCGGCATTTGGCGCGCAAACAGCCTGCCCGGACCGCCGGGTGATCCTGATTATTGGCGATGGCGCAGCGCAGCTCACTATCCAGGAACTGGGCTCTATGCTCAGAGATGGGCAATCACCGGTGATTTTACTGCTTAACAATGACGGCTATACCGTGGAGAGGGCTATTCACGGGGCAAATCAGCGCTATAACGACATCGCCGGATGGAACTGGACGCAGGTGCCGCAGGCGTTAAGTCATGAATGTCAGGCGGAATGCTGGCGAGTGAAGCAGGCGGTACAACTGGAGGAAGTGCTGGCCCGACTGTCCCGTCCGCAACGGTTGTCATTAATTGAAGTGGTGCTACCGAAAGCCGATCTTCCTGAGTTATTGCGCACGGTGACCCGTGCGCTGGAATCTCGCAACGGAGGATAGCTACTCCTCGGGGCGGCTGGCGATCATCATTGGTTTTCCGGCCAATAACAGCCACGCAGGGAGCATAACGACGCAAAGCAGCGGTAGCAGAGTGGTGTCTGGCACCACGACTGCCGCCATAAACAGGCTCAGCCACGCGTCGCGGGTAACGACCAGCACCAGCCCGAGAATTGCGCAGGAGACCGTGATGGCTGCCGGAACGGCTTCAACATGGGCGTGCAGCATCAGACCCAGCGCGACGCCCACGAAGACCGCCGGAAAAATTCGCCCGCCGCGAAAACCGCTCGCTGCGGCGACCACCAATGCCGCCAGTTTGATCACGGCAAGCAACAAATAATCTGATGTCCCCAGCGTCTGGCTAAACGCCATTTGCTGCATTTCATCCAGTCCCTTAAATAAGGTAAGCGGCCCGCCAATTACACCCAAAATACCGAGAATAAAACCACCAACTCCAAGGATCAGTACCGGGTGTTTAAGCTGATGCATTAAATGATGCAAGCGCGGTAGACACCAGACGGCCACCATGCCCGCGGCAATGGCGATAGCAGCAACGACCGCACCGCTGAGGATATCGATCAGATGCATTTGCGTATAGTGCGCGATGGGCAATGAAAAATGGGGATGAAAGAACAGGCTGGTGGTCAGTGAACCTGCGGCGGCGGCCATTAATGGCGCAAACAGGCGATCCCACAAAGGAACATCGTTCGAGCTATTCAGCGTTTGCGAAAACACCAACGCGGCGGCAACGGGAGTACCAAATAACGCCCCGATGGTGCCGGCAGAGGCGAGAATGGTCCAGTCCAGCTTAGCAATGCGCGGAAAGAGGCGACTGCCAAGCGCCACTGCGAGGGCGATATTCACGGTCATGATGGGATGTTCCGGCCCTAAACTGACGCCGCCCGCCAGACCGAGGATTAACGCCGCCAGCAGGCCTGGCAGTGCCGAAACGGCCACCGGCATTCCGATTAACGGTTCACAAGCAGGATCCGGGCCTGCATGACCCCGGCTGTAGCGGATGACAAGCCCGACCATCAGTCCGGTTAACGTGAGCATACCGATGATCCACAGCGGAGAGTCCTGGGCAATTCCGATGCTAATCGGCAGACGCTCCCACAAAAATTGCTGTAACACGGAAGCGACTTTCATCACAACGATCAACACCAGGCTGGACGCTATGCCAATGATTATCGCGGGAGTTGATAGCAAGAGCATCGTTCTGGCTCGCGGATGGAGCATTTTCAATTCCTTCAAACAGAGTCATAGATATAGTTTGCACAGCCTGCGCGGCCGCATCGCTGCAAATGGTGCTGAAACGATAAAGTAATTGTGTGATCTGGATCGATTTTCTACGGGCATCAGCCTTCAGGCCGTTGTTGTTATGCCCCCATGAATTTACAGTGTGGCAAAGATTTATTCTGACTTTAGCGGAGCAGTGGAAGAATGACAAAATATGCTTTAGTAGGTGATGTTGGCGGCACCAACGCACGTCTTGCTCTGTGCGACATTGCCAGCGGCGAGATTTCGCAGGCAAAAACGTATTCCGGGCTGGATTACCCCAGTCTGGAGGCCGTGGTGCGCGTGTACCTGGATGAGCATAGCGTCAGCGTCGAAGATGGTTGCATTGCCATTGCCTGTCCGATCACCGGCGACTGGGTGGCAATGACCAACCATACCTGGGCATTCTCTATTGCGGAGATGAAAAAAAATCTGGGCTTTAGCCATCTGGAAATCATCAATGATTTCACCGCCGTGTCGATGGCAATCCCCATGCTGAAAAAAGAGCATTTGATCCAGTTTGGTGGCGCGGAACCTGTTGAAGGTAAACCGATAGCCGTCTATGGCGCAGGAACCGGACTCGGCGTGGCGCACCTGGTGCACGTTGATAAACGCTGGGTAAGCCTGCCCGGTGAAGGCGGGCACGTGGATTTTGCGCCTAACAGCGAAGAAGAGGGGATTATCCTCGAGGTCCTGCGAGCGGAAATCGGTCATGTTTCTGCTGAGCGAGTGCTCTCAGGACCCGGACTGGTGAACCTGTATCGCGCCATCGTCAAATCAGACGGTCGCCTGCCGGAAAATCTGCAGCCGAAGGATATCACCGCCCGTGCGCTGGAAGATTCCTGTATCGACTGCCGCCGCGCGCTGTCGCTGTTCTGCGTGATTATGGGACGCTTTGGCGGCGATTTGGCGTTAACGCTGGGCACGTTTGGTGGCGTGTATATCGCTGGCGGGATCGTGCCGCGCTTCCTTGAATTCTTTAAAGCTTCCGGTTTCCGCGGTGGGTTTGAAGATAAAGGACGTTTTAAAGCCTATGTTCAGGATATTCCGGTGTATCTGATTGTGCATGATAATCCGGGTCTGCTTGGCTCCGGCGCACATCTGCGCCAGACGCTGGGGCATATTCTTTAATTCCTCAATCACTCCCCCGCATAACCGCGTAAATCACGCGGTTTTTTTATGCCTGCCGACCAGCTTTCCGACCTTCGTCACACTTCCTGATTACTGGATTATATGTCCAGTAAAAGCATTATTTGTCTGATAACGGTCCCTACTTGCCTCGGACCATAATTTCTCTCGTTAACTATTACGAGGAAATGAATATGAGCAAAAAATTAATTGCTGTCTGTGCGTGTCCGATGGGGCTGGCTCACACCTTTATGGCGGCGCAGGCGCTGGAAGAAGCGGCGGTTGAAGCCGGTTATGAAGTGAAAATCGAAACTCAGGGCGCTGACGGAATTCAAAATCGTCTGACGGCGCAGGATATTGCTGAGGCGACGTTAATCATCCATTCAGTTGCCGTAACTCCGGAAGATAACGAGCGTTTTGAGTCGCGTGATGTCTACGAAATTACGCTACAGGACGCGATAAAAAATGCGGCCGGCATCATTAAAGAGATCGAAGAGATGGTTGCCGCTGAACAACAATAATCATCGACAGGGAACTACGTATGGCCATTAAAAAACGCAGTGCAACCGTTGTGCCTGGCGCATCTGGTGCGGCAGCGGCAATAAAAAATCCACCGGCCTCCCGCAACAGCTTCTGGGGCGAACTTCCGCAACATGTGATGTCGGGTATTTCACGCATGGTGCCGACGTTAATTATGGGCGGGGTAATTCTCGCCTTCTCGCAACTGATCGCTTATAGCTGGCTCGATATTCCTGCTGACACTGGCATCATGGATGCGCTGAACAGCGGAAAATTTACCGGTTTTAATCTCTCATTATTGAAGTTTGCCTGGCTGTCGCAATCTTTTGGCGGCGTGCTGTTTGGTTTTGCTATTCCGATGTTTGCCGCGTTCGTTGCCAACTCCATCGGCGGCAAGCTGGCGTTTCCGGCGGGGTTCATCGGTGGGCTGATGTCTACTCAGCCTACGCAGCTGCTGAATTTTGACACATCAACGCTGCAATGGGTAACCAGTGCACCCGTACCCTCCACCTTTATTGGCGCGCTAATTATCTCGATTGTTGCCGGGTATCTGGTGAAATGGATGAACCAAAAAATCCAGCTCCCTGATTTCCTGCTGGCGTTTAAGACCACCTTTTTGCTGCCCATTCTCTCTGCCATTTTCGTCATGCTGGCGATGTATTACGTGATCACGCCGTTTGGCGGCTGGATCAACGGCGGCATCCGTACTCTGCTGACCGCAGCAGGAGAGAAAGGCACGCTGATGTATGCGATGGGGATTTCCGCGGCCACAGCGATTGACCTCGGCGGGCCGATTAATAAAGCCGCTGGATTTGTCGCCTTCAGCTTTACCACCGATCACGTTCTGCCGGTCACCGCGCGCTCTATTGCGATTGTTATTCCGCCGATTGGCCTCGGGCTGGCAACGCTGCTTGACCGCCGCTTAACGGGTAAGCGTCTGTTCAGCGCCCAGCTCTACCCGCAGGGAAAAACGGCAATGTTCCTCGCATTTATGGGCATCAGCGAAGGGGCTATCCCGTTTGCGCTGGAAAGCCCCATCACAGCAATTCCCTCCTACATGGTTGGAGCCATTGTCGGATCGACGGCTGCCGTCTGGCTGGGTGCGGTGCAGTGGTTCCCTGAGTCGGCGATCTGGGCATGGCCGCTGGTGACCAATCTCGGTGTCTATATGGCAGGGATCCTGTTAGGTGCGGTGATTACCGCGCTGATGGTGGTGTTCCTGCGTCATCTGATGTACCGCAAAGGCAAATTGCTGATTGAAAGCCTCTGATCAAAAGGATTGTAACCATGAGCTTACTTGCCTCGCTGCGTGACTGGCTGACGGCGCAACATCTTGATGCGATGCTGCTGTCATCGCGACAGAATAAACAGCCGCATATGGGGATCTCCAGCAGTTCAGGGTATGTGTTTATCAGCCATGAAAGCGCGCATATCCTGGTCGATGCCCGTTATTACACCGATGTCGCTACGCGTACTCAGGACTACCAGATCCATCTCCTCGATGGCACGCAGACGTTGTATTCACGGGTGAATCACATCATTGCTGACGAAAAGCTGCAGACGGTGGGGTTCGAAGGCGAGCAGGTAAGCTGGGAAACGGCAAAGACATGGGCAGACAAACTGCATGGAAGACTGGTGAGCGCCGTGCCGGACGTGCTTCGGCAGGTGAAAACGGCCCAGGAAATAGCCTGTATCCGAGAAGCCTGTCGGATTGCCGACCTCAGCGCTGAACACATACGGCGTTTTATTAAACCAGGTCTGCGTGAGCGCGAGATTGCCGCCGAACTGGAGTGGTACATGCGTACGCTCGGCGCAGATAAAGCCTCTTTTGACACCATTGTCGCCAGCGGCTGGCGCGGGGCGCTGCCGCACGGCAAAGCCAGCGACAAGCGTGTCGAGGCGGGTGAGTTCATTACGCTGGATTTTGGCGCACAGTATCAGGGGTATTGTTCAGATATGACGCGAACGTTTCGCCTACCCGACGCCAACCAACCTGCAGAAGAAAGCGCGCTATTTTCGATTTATCAGGTTGTACTGGAAGCGCAACTGGCGGCGGTGGCGGCAATCCGACCCGGCGCGCGTTGCAATGAGGTGGACGCCGCAGCCAGGCAAGTTATTACGCAGGCGGGCTATGGTAATGAGTTTGGTCACAATACCGGACACGCTATCGGCATTGAGGTCCATGAAAATCCACGTTTTTCACCCACCGATGCGACGCCTCTGGCGGCGGGAATGCTGCTCACCGTTGAGCCAGGTATTTATCTGCCGGGGCAGGGCGGAGTGCGTATTGAGGACGTGGTACTGGTTACGCCAGACGGCGGCGAGGTGCTCTACACCATGGCGAAAACATTGTTACACACGGGAGAGGCGTGATGGACTTATCGCTACTGAAGGCGCTGAGCGAGGCTGATGCGATCGCCTCCTCAGAACAGGAGGTGCGACAGATCTTGCTCGAAGAAGCAGATCGTCTGCACAAAGAAGTGCGCTTCGATGGGTTAGGATCGGTGTTGATCCGCCTGAATGAATCAACCGGTCCGAAGGTAATGATCTGTGCGCATATGGATGAAGTGGGATTTATTGTGCGCAGTATTTCCAGCGAAGGAGCGATCGATGTCTTGCCGGTGGGAAATGTGCGTATGGCGGCCAGACAGTTGCAGCCGGTGCGAATTACCACTCGCGAAGAGAGCAAAATCCCGGGTCTGCTCGACGGAGAGCGCAGTGGCAATGAGGTGAATGCGCTACGGGTAGATATTGGCGCTCGATCTTATGACGAAGTACTTCAGGCCGGCGTGCACCCAGGCGATCGCGTTACCTTTGACACGACTTTTCAGGTTTTGCCGCACCAACGCGTCATGGGCAAAGCCTTTGATGACCGGCTTGGATGTTATTTGCTGGTCGCGCTGCTGCGCGAATGGCATGGCGCCGATCTCCCTTGCGAGGTGTGGCTGGTAGCCAGTTCCAGTGAGGAAGTTGGACTGCGCGGAGGGCAAACGGCCGCGCGTGCAGTTGCCCCCGATGTAGCGATCGTGCTGGACACCGCCTGCTGGGCGAAAAATTTTGATTGTGGCGCGGCCAACCACCGACAGCTCGGCAAAGGCCCGATGCTGGTGTTGAGCGATAAATCGCTGATTGCGCCGCCAAAGCTGACGGCATGGATTGAAAGTGTGGCCGCTGACGCGGGTATACCGTTACAGCTCGATATGTTCAGTAATGGCGGCACCGATGGCGGGGCTGTACACGTCAGCGGAACGGGGATCCCGACGGTTGTTATGGGGCCAGCCACGCGGCATGGGCACTGTGCGGCATCGATTGCCGACTGTCGTGACATCATCCAGACGCAGCAGTTGCTGTCGGCGCTTATTTCACATCTTACGTGCGAAACCGTGGCTCATCTGACGGACTTCAGGTGCTGATTTCGCGCTAATCAGGAGTTGTTATGCTAACGATTCAATTTCTTTGCCCGTTACCCAATGGCCTGCATGCGCGTCCAGCATGGGAGCTGAAAGAGCAGTGCAGCCAGTGGCAAAGTGAGGTGATGTTTTTCAACCATCGTCAAAACGCCAAAGCGGATGCGAAAAGCTCGCTGGCGCTGATTGGCACCGGGACGCTGTTTAACGACAGCTGTAGCTTAACCATCACCGGTCATGATGAAGAACAGGCCAGACGGGCGCTGGAGGAGTACATTCAGCAGCGGTTTATCGACAGCGACAGCGTTCAGCCTGGGGCGGCGGAACTGGCGGCGCATCCGTTGCCGCGTTCGCTGATTCGGCTCAACCCGGATTTGCTGTATGGCACCGTGCTGGCAGGCGGCGTGGGGGCAGGTCAGCTCACGCTGTGGCAGAGTGATAATCTGGAGAGCTATCGCGCGATTGCGGCGAGTGCGGAAGACAACGCCAGGCTGGAGCACAGTCTGGCGACGCTGGCGGAGCTGCTCAATCAGCAACTGCGCGAGCGCGATGGTGAGAGTAAAACCATTCTCAGCGCGCATCTGTCTCTGATTCAGGACGATGAGTTCGCCGGGAATATTCGCCGATTAATGCTCGAGCAGCATCTGGGGCTGGGGGCGGCGATTATCGCCAATATGGAACAAGTATGCGATAAGCTGTCGGCTTCCGGCAGCGATTACCTGCGTGAACGCGTTAGCGATATCCGTGATATCAGCGAACAATTGTTGCACATTACCTGGCCTGAAAAGCGGCCACGCCATGCGCTGGTGCTGGAAAAACCAACGATTCTGGTGGCTGAAGATCTGACGCCCAGTCAGTTTTTGAGCCTCGATTTGCAGCATCTGTCAGGCATGATCCTTGAGAAAACAGGGCGCACCTCGCATACGCTGATCCTCGCTCGGGCGTCGGCGATTCCGGTGCTTAGCGGCTTGCCGCTGGCAGCGATTAGCCGCTATGCCGGGCAACCCGCGGTACTGGATGCCCGATGTGGCGTCCTGGCCATTAATCCAAACGAGGCGGTTCGCGGCTACTACGCGATTGCGCAGAAGCTGGCTGATGAATGCCAGCGTCGGCAAGCCCTTGACGCCGCCCAGCCCGCGTTAACAAAAGATAATCAACGAATTGACGTCGCAGCGAATATTGGCACCGCGCTGGAAGCGCCGGGGGCGTTTGCCAATGGCGCGGAAGGGATTGGGTTGTTTCGCACAGAAATGCTGTTTATGGATCGCGACAGCGCTCCCGACGAGCAGGAACAGTTTGAAGCCTACCAACAGGTGTTGTTGGCTGCGGGCGACAAGCCGGTTATCTTTCGCACGATGGACATTGGCGGCGATAAGAACATCCGTTATCTCAATATTCCGCAAGAAGAAAATCCGTTCCTGGGCTATCGCGCGGTGCGGATTTATCCCGAATTTGCCGAGCTGTTTCGCACGCAGTTGCGCGCCATTTTACGCGCGGCCACCTTCGGTAATGCGCAGTTGATGATCCCGATGGTGCACAGCCTCGACCAGATTTTATGGGTAAAAAGCGAATTGCAAAAAGCGCTGGTGGAGCTGAAAGCGGAGGGTTTACGTCATGCTCCGACAATTTCATTGGGGATTATGGTTGAAGTACCGTCGGTGTGTTACATCATCGACCACTTCTGTGACGAGGTGGATTTCTTCAGCATTGGTTCAAATGACATGACCCAGTATCTGTACGCTGTCGATCGTAATAATCCTCGCGTGTCGCCGCTATATAACCCGATTACGCCCTCGTTCTTGCGGATGTTGCAGCAGATTATCCGCGTGGCGCACGAACGCGGTAAATGGGTAGGCATTTGCGGTGAACTGGGCGGGGAAAGTCGTTACCTACCGCTGCTGTTGGGCTTAGGGCTTGACGAGTTAAGTATGAGCAGCCCACGGATCCCGGCGGTGAAAAGTCAGCTTCGTCAACTGGACGGCCAGGCGTGTCGCGAACTCGCTATGCAGGCCTGCGAGTGTCGCAGTGCTCAGGAGATAGAAGATTTGCTGAACCAGTTTGCACCGCAGAAAGACGTGCGCCCGCTACTGGCGCTGGAGAATATTTTTGTTGGCGAGCCTCTTGCCAACAAAGAGCAGGTGATCCAGTTCTTATGTGGCAATCTTGGGGTAAATGGACGCACCGAACATCCGTTTGAGCTGGAGGAAGATGTCTGGCAGCGCGAAGAGATAGTGACTACTGCCGTTGGTTTCGGGGTTGCTATCCCACATACTAAATCCCAGTGGATCAACCATTCCAGTATCAGCATTGCCCGGCTTGCTCAGCCGATAGACTGGCAGTCCGAGATGGGCGATGTTGAGCTGGTGATCATGCTAACGCTGGGGGCTGATGAAGGCATTAACCACGTGAAGGTCTTCTCGCAGCTGGCGCGTAAGCTGGTGAACAAGCAGTTCCGCCAGTCGTTGTTTGCCGCGACCGATGCCGAAAGCATTCTGGCGTTGCTGCAGGCGGAACTGACGTTTTAAACGCCACTGTGAGGAGCGTTTTCCAGCCTACGGTAATGGGATTGCAGGCTGGGCAAAACGCTTTTACAAGAGGAATTTTATTAATCTGCGGTGTGTTGAATCGGCAGTTTCCCGGCCCTTAACAACGTCATCTCTTGTTTGCAGAGCAGTACTACCGCCTGGCGACCTTTGACGCGTCGGGCGGTGAGCGCTCTTTTTACGGTCCGACGATCCGCACCTGATTCCAGCATCTGAAGACACATCAGGGAAAGTGCACGTCTGTTTTTCATCGAATATTCACTTTGTTGAGTAAGCCTGCACGTTATGCGCGAAAGGGCATTATTTTACAACGATACAAGTGGATATGACTAACTCGTTGGTGTTGCCTCAATCAACGTGCTGACTGAAAACGCGCGCCGTACTCGCCCGGCGTCAGGCCAAACTGACGGCGGAACAGGCGGCAAAAATAATCACTGTCCTGATACCCGCAACGCTGTGCGACTTCGCTAATCGACAAATGATATTTCTGTAAGATAATGCGCGCCTTCGCCATTCTCACCCACCGCAAATACTCAACAAATCCCATGGTGCCATGCTGGGTAAATACTTTTGATAAGTGATTCGGTGTGATATTGAAAAAATGCGCTACGTTTTCCCGGTTCAGCGGCTGGGCATAGTTGTCCTGGACCCAATTACATATGCTGTGATAGAGAAATTCAGAGCGCGGGCGCGCTATATCAGGCCGGGTGTTTACCACGCTGCGGCACAGGTGCAGCAGACTCAGCACCAGCGGCTGAATAATATCCTGGGCCTGTGGTGAGCGGCTTAAATGGGTTAATGCGGTAAGCATCGCCTCGCCTTCACCGCGCTGCGGATGCGGTAACTCAATGCGACGTACGGGACGTAGCAGCGATGCGGTTCGGTTGTCATAAAAAGAGAGGCCCAGCCAGGCCGGTGAAAATACCAGGCTCAAGAGCATCACCGGTTTATCGCTGCCTGGTAAATTCGCCGCTTTCGCCGGGATGAACAACATGTCGCCTTCCGCCAGGCTGTGCTGCTGTTTTTCCAGTTGGTTGCTGTACTCTCCGCGCAACACGATATCCAGGCGGGGCAGGTCAATACATAAACTGCCGGTCGGTAATGTGGCTAGTTGCCTGGCGAACCATACGCGCCCCAGACGCTGCGGGTTTAACACCAGGCCGCTGAACAGATCGGCAAAAAACTGTTGGTCGGCGGGCAGGCCTGGCTCTTTCATTGCTCTTTCTCTGCGCTATAAGTGCATTAACTGTCTGAACTCTTTCACTTTACTCCGACTCACCGGGATTTCAAATTCCAGGTCTTTTAAGCGCAAAATGTAGGTGTTGTTAAACCAGGGTTCGATCTCGCGAATTTTATTCAAATTCACACAGAATGAGCGGTGGCAGCGGAAGAAATGCGCAGCAGGCAGTTTGCTGCAAAACTCGGTGATGTTCATTGGCATCACATACGACTCGCGCCGGGTGTAGACGAACGTCATCTTTTCATGGGCTTCAGCGTAGTAGATGTCGTTGATCGGGGTTACGATGATCCGCTCATCTTTGATCAGGTTGATCGTATCGTTTTCACGGGGAGCTGGGCTAGATGGTGAGGTTCCCGCTTGCTGCTGTTGCCAGGCGGCCTCCAGCTTTTGCAGCATGCCGACAATGCGCGATTCCTGATACGGTTTCAGAATATAGTCAAAGGCTTCCAGTTCGAAAGCTTCTACAGCGTGCTCTTTCCATGCGGTAATAAACACAATAAAGGGCTTATGCGCGAACTGGCTGATGTTTTGCGCCAACAGTACACCATCCAGCGAGGGAATATTGATATCCAGAAAAATAGCGTCAACGCGGTTGTGCTGGAGATATTTCAGCACGTCAAGACCGTCGTCAAATGTACCGACAATCTCCATCTGGCTGTGCTCTTTTATCAGCCAGCTTAGTTCCTGTTGGGCCAGGAATTCATCTTCGACAATGATGACTTTCACGACTTCACTCCTGGTTAAAGCAATAATGTGGCCGGTGCGGCTGCGGGCGAGTGCTGATTAGGCACATAAAAGGCAATCTCTGTGCCTGGCTCCAGACGGCGGATCAGTAATCCTTCACCGTAGAGCAGCTTAACGCGATGATGCACATTCAACAGGCCGATTTTATTCCCCGGCATTTCATTGGATTCGACCCGCTCAATTACTTTCGGATCAATACCATGGCCGGTATCCCGCACGGCAATCCGTACCCGGTTCCCGCACTCTGCAACGCTGATGGTGACCACGCCTTTCCCTTTGCAGGGTTGAATACCATGGACGATGGCGTTCTCAACAAGCGGCTGAATCAGTAGGCTGGGAATATAACAGCTTACCTCTTCATCAATATCATAAATAACCGTCAGCTTGTCGCCAAAACGGGCCTGTTCGATGGCGATGTAATCCTTGATTTGATACAGCTCTTTCTTGATGTCGATCTGCTCATCATCTTTTAATTCAATATTATAGCGAAGATAGCGCGACAAATTAAAAATGAGCTGACGCGCAGTGTCCGGGTTAAGCCGCACCGACGAGGAAATAGCGTTCAGGGCGTTAAACAGGAAATGGGGATTTATTTTACTCTGCAGTGCTCTTAGCTCTGCCTTATTTGCCATTTCGCGTAACTGTTCCGCCCGAGAAACCTCAAGCTGAGTCGAGATAATTTGCGACAGGCCGATGGCCATTTCCTGCAATGAGGAGGTGATCTGGTGAGCGTGACAGTAGTAGATCTTTAGCGTGCCGGTAACAACGCCTTTCTCCCACAGCGGGATCACCAGCATGGAGTGTATTTCCGGTGTCCGATGCGCTTCATCATTGTTTTTTATGATGATTTTACCGTAATTGATCGCCTGTCGCGTGGTCGGGCTGACGAAATCATCGTTATCGCGGTAATTCAGTTCACCCACGCCAACGTAGGCCAGAACGTGCTGGGTATTGGTAATAGCGACGGCATCAGCATGAATATCATGGCGAATAATCTCGCATACCTGGCGGAGCGACTCGCTGTTGACGTGACGGAAAAGCGGCAGGGTTTTGTTGGCGATATCCAGCGCCAGCTTGGCCTGCTTCGCGGCGCTGGCTTCTTTTTCACCTTCCACGCTTTGAACCAGCATAACGATAAAGCCAATACAGACGCTGCCCAGGATCATTGGGATACCGATTTTCGAGACGATATCCAGCCCCAGCGCGGTCGTAGGCGCCCAGGCAACGACGAGGATCATGGTCAGGGATTCGCACAGCATTCCGCCTAAAATACCTGCGCGCCAGTGTTGCGCTTTGGGGATCTTACGGTTGATCCACCCGGCAATGCAGCCTGCCAGAATACTGGTAATAAAGCAGGGTAGGGCGGTGACGCCGCCAATATCAATCAGGTAGCGGTGGGTGCCGGCGATGAGCCCCGTAATGATGCCGACCCACGGACCGAACAGAATTCCCCCTGACATGACCGCGATAATACGTACGTTAACCAGTGAGCCTTCAACCGGTACGCCGGACCAGGTACTGAACAGGGCAAACATCGAGAAAATCGCGGTGACGGCGAGCAACTCTTTCGGGGAGTGAGCTGACTTGTGCAACAGTTCGCGAAACAGGCGGATACGAATCAGGAAAAACAGACAAAACAGCATCAGCGCTGCCCGGTCAAATACCGCCAGCAGCATATTAAATATTTCGTGCACGGGTGACTCTTGCGCAGGGGTTAAACCTCTATGATAGGCAACCTGAGTCTGGATGACCAGCGCCCGCTCAGCCTGCGGCTAATGAGGAAAAACCTTAATATTAAAAGGGGATTGTTGCATTGTTGTTGTATTTACAATACCTGTCTTCTAAGCGCAAAGATCAAGGTAATGTTTTTCACAACAAAATGTTAAATGATGGTAATTTTTAGCTGTGTGTGAAATTGAATATTTCCTCATTTTTTTTACTTGTTCCTCATTTGTGCCGAAAAAAATATTTTGTATTGCCTCTCGACAGAAGGAAATTATTCAAGCTATTTTCTAAACGTGCCACCATCGTGGCAGCGTCGCTCGGACGGTCCGGGCGCTAACGTTAATCTGAGGATATTATGGCTGACTCCCGCCCTGAACGTCGCTTTACGCGTATTGATCGCCTTCCCCCTTACGTTTTTAACATTACCGCTGAACTGAAAATGGCTGCGCGTCGGCGCGGCGAAGATATTATCGATTTCAGTATGGGGAACCCGGATGGGGCCACGCCTCCTCACATTGTTGAAAAACTGTGTACCGTGGCGCAGCGCCCGGACACGCATGGCTATTCCACGTCTCGCGGCATTCCGCGTCTGCGTCGGGCGATTTCCCGCTGGTATCAGGAACGCTATGACGTTGAAATTGATCCCGAATCCGAAGCGATTGTGACTATTGGTTCCAAAGAGGGACTGGCGCACCTGATGCTGGCAACGCTCGATCATGGTGATACGGTTCTCGTACCCAACCCGAGCTATCCGATCCATATTTATGGTGCGGTGATTGCCGGGGCGCAGGTACGGTCAGTGCCGCTGGTGGAAGGTGTCGATTTCTTTAATGAGCTGGAGCGCGCGATCCGTGAAAGCTACCCGAAACCGAAGATGATGATCTTAGGTTTCCCGTCCAACCCGACAGCACAGTGCGTCGAGCTGGAATTTTTCGAAAAAGTCGTCGCGCTGGCTAAACGCTATGACGTGCTGGTGGTTCACGATCTCGCCTATGCCGATATCGTTTACGATGGCTGGAAAGCGCCATCGATTATGCAGGTACCAGGCGCTCGTGATGTCGCGGTTGAATTTTTCACCCTGTCGAAAAGCTACAACATGGCGGGCTGGCGTATCGGTTTTATGGTCGGCAATAAAACGCTGGTCAATGCGCTGGCGCGCATCAAGAGCTATCACGATTACGGGACGTTTACACCGTTGCAGGTTGCGGCAATCGCGGCGCTGGAAGGCGATCAGCAATGCGTACGGGATATTGCCGAGCAGTATAAACGCCGTCGCGATGTGCTGGTTAAAGGGCTGCATGAGGCCGGTTGGATGGTTGAGATGCCAAAGGCCTCAATGTACGTTTGGGCGAAAATTCCTGAGCAATATGCCGCGATGGGGTCACTTGAGTTTGCCAAAAAATTGCTGAACGAAGCGAAAGTATGCGTTTCGCCGGGGATTGGCTTTGGTGATTATGGCGATACACACGTGCGTTTTGCCTTAATTGAAAACCGTGACCGTACCCGCCAGGCGATCCGCGGCATCAAAGCGATGTTTCGCGCAGATGGCTTACTGCCTGCCAGTGCGAAATCGGCTATTGAAAGTACCGACTAACCAATCGTGAGATCCCCAAAAGCAAACAGGAGCCTGATGGCTCCTGTTTTTTTGTGCACAGAAAACCCCCAGCT
>NZ_SZXM01000046.1:0-937 GCF_005281355.1 Citrobacter sp. wls615
TCGCTGGCGTCTGCCAGATCGAGGGTCGGGATGGACAGCGTAGTGTCGACATTAAAGTTCAGGGGATCGGAGGTGGCCGTGTTGCCCGCCACGTCGGTGACCGTCGCCACAATGCTGTGGTCGCCGTCGGCCAGCTCGCCGGCGGTGGTTTGCCACTGCCCGTCCGCGTCCTTCGTCGCCGCCACCGGGGCGCCGCCGTCAATGGAGACCATCACGCTGACCGCATCCGGGTCGGTGCTGATGGCAAAGCCCGGGGTGGTGTCGCGGGTCTGGTTATCCCCGGTGGTGCCGGTGTCATCGCTCAGCGTAATGACCGGGGCCGCCACGGTGGTGTCCACAATGACCGCCAGCGCCGCTGAGGTCTGCACGTTTCCCGCATCATCCGTCACCTGCACGGTGAAGGTGTACTCCCCGTCTGCCAGTTGCGGGGCGGTGAAGGTCCAGGTGCCGTCCGCCAGCGTCACCGGGTAGGACGTGCCGTTGATCAGCACCTGCACGCTGACGGCGTCCGCATCCACATTACCGATGGTGAACGCCGGGGTGGTGTCATTCGTGATATTGTCCATCGCGCTGCTGCCGCTGTCGCTGGCGTCTGCCAGGTCCAGCGTCGGCACTGAGAGCGTGGTGTCGACGGTAAAGCTCAGGGTCGCCGAGTCCGCGGTGTTGCCCGCGAGGTCGGTGACGGTGGCCACGATGGTGTGGTCACCGTCGGCCAGCTCGCCGGACGTGATATGCCACTGACCGGCCGCGTCTTTCGTTGCCGCCACCGGGGTGCCGCCGTCGATGCTCACCATCACGCTCACGGCGTCTTTATCCGTGGTGATGGCAAAGCCCGGTGTCACTACGTTGGTCTGGTTATCGCCGGTGGTGCCGGTGTCGTCGCTCAGGGTGATGACCGCGGCCGCCACGGTGGTGTCCACGGTGATACCCAGTGCGG
>NZ_SZXM01000046.1:952-1673 GCF_005281355.1 Citrobacter sp. wls615
CAATGGCAAAGCCCGGCGTAGTGTCGTTGGTCTGGTTATCCCCCGCCCTGCCGGTGTCGTCGCTCAGCGTGATCACCGGGGCCGCCACGGTGGTGTCCACGGTGACCGCCAGCGCCGCCGAGGTCGCGGTGTTGCCCGCGTCGTCGGTGACCTGCACGGTGAAGGTGTACTCCCCGTCAGCCAGCGCCGGCGCGGTAAAGCTCCACGTCCCGTCCGTCTGCACGGCGTCATAGGCGGTGCCGTTAATCAGCACCTGCACCTCCGTCACATCGGCGTCGATATTGCCCAGCGTAAAGGTTGGGGTAGTGTCGTTCGTGATATTGTCCGTCGCGCTGCTGCCGGTATCAGAGGCATCCATCAGATCGAGGGTCGGGATGGACAGCGTGGTGTCCACCGTAAAGGTCATCGGATCTGACGCAGCCGTGTTACCGGCAATATCCGTCACCGTCGCCACAATACTGTGGTCACCGTCGGTCAGCTCGCCGGACGTGATATGCCACTGCCCGGCCGCGTCCTTCGTTGCCGCCACCGGGGCGCCGCCGTCGATGCTCACCATCACGCTCACGGCGTCTTTATCCGTGGTGATGGCAAAGCCCGGTGTCACTACGTTGGTCTGGTTATCGCCGGTGGTATCGCTCAGCGTGATGACCGGGGCCGCCACGGCGGTATCCACGGTGACCGCCAGCGCCGCTGAGGTCGCGGTGTTGCCCGCGTCGTCGGT
>NZ_SZXM01000046.1:1897-2181 GCF_005281355.1 Citrobacter sp. wls615
GGTGGCGGTGTTGCCCGCCACGTCGGTGACCGTCGCCACAATGCTGTGGTCGCCGTCGGCCAGCTCGCCGGCGGTGATCTGCCACTGCCCGTCCGCATCCTTCGTTGCCGCCACCGGGGCGCCGCCGTCAATGGACACCATCACGCTCACGGCGTCTTTATCCGTGGTGATGGCAAAGCCCGGTGTCACTACGTTGGTCTGGTTATCGCCGGTGGTGCCGGTGTCGTCGCTCAGGGTGATGACCGCGGCCGCCACGGTGGTGTCCACGGTGATACCCAGTGCGG
>NZ_SZXM01000046.1:2290-2371 GCF_005281355.1 Citrobacter sp. wls615
TGCCAGCGTCGCCGGATAGGACGTGCCGTTAATCAGCACCTGCACCGAGGTGACATCGGCGTCGATATTGCCCAGCGTAAA
>NZ_SZXM01000054.1:0-26229 GCF_005281355.1 Citrobacter sp. wls615
GTTCTCTGATTATCTGATTAAACGTGGCTTCAGCATCACCCTGGCACGTAAGCTGCCGATTGTGCTCGGAATGTTGCTCGCGTCGACCATTATTCTGTGTAACTACACCGATAACACCACTCTGGTGGTTGCGCTGATGGCGCTGGCGTTCTTCGGCAAAGGCTTCGGCGCGCTGGGTTGGCCGGTGATTTCCGATACCGCGCCGAAAGAAATCGTTGGTCTGTGCGGTGGGGTATTTAACGT
This sequence comes from Citrobacter sp. wls615, assembly GCF_005281355.1. Taxonomy (NCBI): domain Bacteria; kingdom Pseudomonadati; phylum Pseudomonadota; class Gammaproteobacteria; order Enterobacterales; family Enterobacteriaceae; genus Citrobacter; species Citrobacter sp. wls615. The sequence continues at coordinate 244 of NZ_SZXM01000054.1, forward strand.
ATTTGGCAACGTAGCCTCTATCGTCACCCCGCTGGTGATTGGTTATCTGGTGAGCGAGCTGCACTCATTTAATGCTGCGCTGATGTTTGTAGGGTGTTCGGCGCTGATGGCAATGGTTTGCTACCTGTTTATTGTCGGTGACATTAAACGTATGGAATTGCAGAAATAAACAAAGGTGTAAGCGATGAATAACACGATTTTTCCGAATAAGTTTAAAGCGGCCCTCGCGGCGCAACAGATTCAGATTGGCTGCTGGTCTGCATTGGCCAGCCCAATCAGTACCGAAGTTTTAGGCCTGGCGGGTTTTGACTGGCTGGTACTGGACGGCGAACACGCGCCAAACGATATCTCGACGTTTATCCCGCAATTGATGGCGCTGAAAGGCAGCGCCAGCGCGCCGGTCGTACGCGTGCCGACCAACGAGCCGGTGATTATCAAGCGCCTGCTGGATATTGGGTTTTACAACTTCCTGATCCCGTTCGTTGAGACACAAGAAGAGGCGGTGAACGCCGTGGCGTCGACCCGCTATCCGCCGGAAGGTATTCGCGGCGTGTCCGTCTCCCATCGCGCCAATATGTTTGGCACCGTACCGGACTACTTTGCGCAATCGAATAAGAACATCACCATCATCGTGCAGATCGAAAGTCAGCAGGGCGTTGATAACGTTGACGCCATCGCGGCGACCGAAGGTGTAGACGGTGTCTTCGTCGGCCCAAGCGATCTGGCTGCGGCGCTAGGCCATCTCGGCAATGCGTCACATCCTGATGTGCAGAAAGCTATCCAGCACATTTTTGCCCGCGCGAAAGCACATGGCAAACCAAGCGGAATTCTGGCGCCGGTAGAGGCGGATGCGCGTCGTTATCTGGAATGGGGCGCGACCTTTGTTGCTGTTGGCAGCGACCTTGGCGTGTTCCGTTCAGCCACGCAGAAACTGGCTGATTCTTTTAAGAAATAACCACCATCGACAGTAGAGAGAGATAAAGACATGACAATGAAAGTTGGTTTTATTGGCCTCGGTATTATGGGTAAACCAATGAGTAAAAACCTCCTCAAGGCAGGTTACTCGTTGGTGGTTGCTGACCGTAACCCGGAATCCATTGCGGAAGTCATTGCCGCTGGTGCAGAAACCGCCGCCACGGCGAAAGATATTGCTGAGCAGTGCGACGTGATCATCACCATGTTGCCGAACTCGCCGCATGTTAAGGAAGTGGCGCTGGGTGACGGCGGTATTATTGAAGGGGCGAAACCGGGCACAGTGCTTATCGACATGAGCTCCATTGCACCGTTGGCCAGCCGTGAAATTAGCGACGCGCTGAAAGCGAAAGGCGTGGATATGCTGGATGCGCCGGTCAGCGGCGGCGAGCCAAAAGCGATTGATGGTACGTTGTCGGTAATGGTCGGCGGCGATAAAGCGATTTTCGACAAGTATTACGATCTGCTGAAAGCGATGGCTGGCTCAGTGGTACATACCGGCGACATTGGCGCGGGTAACGTCACTAAGCTGGCGAACCAGGTGATTGTAGCGCTGAACATTGCGGCGATGTCTGAAGCGCTGACGCTGGCGACCAAGGCGGGTGTGAACCCGGATCTGGTGTATCAGGCGATCCGTGGCGGACTGGCCGGAAGCACCGTGCTGGACGCGAAAGCGCCGATGGTCATGGACCGCAACTTTAAGCCAGGTTTCCGTATTGACCTGCATATCAAAGATTTGGCGAATGCGCTGGACACTTCTCATGGGGTCGGCGCGCAGTTGCCGCTGACTGCTGCAGTCATGGAGATGATGCAGGCGCTTCGCGCAGATGGGCTGGGCACCGCCGACCACAGTGCACTGGCATGCTATTACGAAAAACTGGCGAAAGTGGAAGTCACTCGCTAAACAAGAAGGGCGCGGATGCGCGCCCTGTATTTCTTGCCTTGCGCGGCACTGTCAGGCTACATAACTATGAAAATCGTAATTGCCCCAGACTCTTATAAAGAAAGCCTTTCTGCCACCGAGGTAGCTCAGGCAATAGAAAAAGGATTACAATATGTTTCCGTACCAGTCGCCGATGGTGGTGAGGGAACAGTTGAAGCCATGATTGCCGCCACGCAGGGTTCTGCACATTCCACCTTAGTGACCGGACCACTGGGTGAAAAAGTGCATGCCAGTTGGGGCATATCAGGCGATGGAAAGACCGCGTTTATCGAAATGGCGGCAGCCAGCGGCCTGGCGCTTGTTCCACCCGAAAAACGCAACCCACTGATTACCACGTCGCGTGGCACCGGGGAATTGATTATACAGGCGCTGAACAGTGGGGTGAGCAATATCATTATCGGCATTGGTGGCAGTGCCACTAATGATGGTGGTGTCGGGATGGTTCAGGCACTGGGCGTGAAGCTGTGTGATGCCAGCGGTACTGAGATTGGTTATGGTGGTGGCAGTCTGAATACTCTCAGCACCATTGATGTGTCTGGTATTGATCCTCGTATAAAAAACTGTGCTATCCGTGTCGCGTGCGATGTCACTAATCCCCTGGTTGGTGAACTGGGTGCCTCACGGATCTTCGGTCCACAAAAAGGGGCGAATGAGGCGCTGATCCTCGAGCTGGATCGCAATCTGTCACATTACGCTGACATCATTAAAAAATTTTTGCATGTGGATGTGAAGAACGTTCCTGGAGCAGGCGCGGCAGGTGGTATGGGGGCTGCACTGATGGCATTTCTTGGTGCAGAACTTAAAAGCGGTATTGAGATTGTGACCCAGGCACTTAATCTGGAAGAACATATTCATGACTGTACGCTGGTGGTCACCGGTGAAGGGCGTATCGACAGCCAGAGCATCCATGGCAAAGTACCGGTGGGCGTGGCGAGTGTGGCGAAGAAATATCACAAACCCGTGGTTGGGATTGCCGGAAGCCTTGGTAAAGATGTCAGTATTGTTCATTTGTATGGAATTGATGCAGTATTCAGCGTATTAAATTGTATATGTACTCTGGAAGAAGCTTTTCGTTGTTCCTTCGAAAATATTTACCAGTCATCACGAAACATTGCAGCAGTATTGTCTGTCGGAATGCAGACGGAAACAAAAATGGTTCAATAGTTAGATGGTGACGTGAATATAAATCATAAAGTTAATTTCTTTTTTGACGGGGGGAATATGTGTAGACGGCTTCGAAGAACGAAAATAGTGGTTACATTAGGTCCTGCAACAGATTGCGTTGATAATCTGGAAAGAATTATTACCGCTGGTGCTGATGTTGTGCGAATGAATTTTTCTCATGGTTCTGCTGATGACCATAAAATGCGGGCTGTCCAGGTTCGGGAAATAGCCAGTAGATTAGGTCGCCATGTTGCTATTCTTGGAGATTTACAGGGGCCTAAAATTCGGATTTCGACGTTTAAAGAAGGCAAGGTATTTCTTAATGCCGGGGAAGAATTTTTGCTCGATACGAATCTGGGTAAAGGGGAAGGTGATAAGGGAAAGGTTGGCGTTGATTATAAGGTATTGCCTGACGATGTGTCTCAAGGTGATATTTTATTACTCGATGATGGCCGGGTACAATTAAAAGTTAAGGAAGTTAATGGGACAAGGATTCTGACTGAAGTGACTGTTGGTGGTCCTCTTTCTAATAATAAAGGGATTAATAAGCTCGGTGGTGGTCTGTCAGCCGATGCGCTGACAGAGAAAGACAAGGCCGATATTATTACTGCTGCACAAATCGGTGTAGATTATCTTGCTGTTTCTTTTCCCCGTAGCGGTGAGGACCTGCAATATGCCCGTCGTTTAGCTCGTGATGCGGGCTGTGATGCTAAAATTATAGCCAAGGTGGAAAGGGCAGAAGCAGTCAGCGACTTAAATGCAATGGATGATATCATTAACGCTTCAGATGCGGTGATGGTGGCCCGTGGAGATTTAGGTGTTGAAATAGGCGATCCTAAACTGGTCGGAATTCAGAAAACGTTAATTCGTCGGGCGAGAAAACTGAACCGTGCAGTTATTACTGCCACTCAGATGATGGAGTCGATGATTATCAACCCGATGCCAACCCGTGCTGAGGTTATGGATGTAGCTAATGCTGTCCTCGATGGTACTGATGCAGTTATGCTGTCGGCAGAAACAGCGGCAGGTAAAAATCCGGTGGAGACAGTAGAGGCGATGGCCAGGGTTTGCCTTGGTGCTGAAAAAGTACCTGGCGTTAATGTGTCCGGACATCGTCTGGACATTCAGTTTGACAATGTGGAAGAAGCTATTGCCATGTCAGCAATGTACTCAGCGAATCATCTGAAAGGTGTCGCTGCAATACTGACTATGACTAAATCTGGACGAACAGCACTGATGACTTCCCGTATTAGTTCTGGTCTGCCTATTTTCGCTCTGTCCCGTTATAAACATACGCTGAATCTTATGGCTCTTTACCGTGGGGTGACGCCAGTCTACTTTGACAGCTTGAGTGATGGTGTTGGAGCTGCACAGGAAGCTGTTAATCTGCTGCGTGAAAAAGGATATTTGATATCCGGTGACCAAGTAATTGTCACTCAGGGAGATATGACAGATGTGGCAGGAAGTGCCAATACCGTACGTATTTTAAATGTTGATTAATTGTCCATCATTAATTTTCCATGATTAATTTCTAAATTAAAAATCCGTTAAGATATCCGAGGCTGCTTCATGCAGCCTTCGTAACAGACCAGCACGAGGGTTGAGACATCAAATACTGTCGTTCTTAATCAATCCGGGACATACTTCGTATGCCAGTTACCCGTCAAACCACGTATTACGGTTAGACTGCATGACTTAACAAGAATGAAAATGCTTTTCTCTTATATCGAGTAGGAATAAGTGGGGTTTTAGTATATTAAAAGAAACAATAAAATCGTGTTATATACTGCCTCACTATCGGGAAGTTTTTCATACTCCCCAATATTAATGCTCACTCTCTTCCTGAGAGTACATTATTCTTTTTTGATATCCAGTTTTCACTATCAATGGAAATTAATACAGTGAAAAGTTTATGTGCCGGCGAAGTGAGAATACTGCCGGGAAGTCCCCGGATTTGCCAACACTTTTAGCCAATTTATCTGGGTGTTGGACTCTGAGTGCATCAATATCACATTTTTATGTCAAACATACCATTCGTGTTTAAGTAACATTTCACTCATGCCGATAACTGATAGTGTGCCATCAGATGCTTTTATTAAGATTCAGTAAGGAGTCAGAATGTTATTCAATCAGTGGTTAAGCAATATAAAAATCAGTAGAAAGCTGTCAGCAGGATTTGGGGGGGTGCTGTTTCTGGTTGCTATTGCCACGATACTCAGCGTGCTGCGTTTTAAGGAAATACGTGACGTCTATATAAAAACTAACCTGATGTATAATATCAATATTGAAGTCTTCCAGGCGAAAATTAACCGGTTGAAATATTTCTACGGTGATGAAAAATCCGGCCAGATGATGTCAGATTATGTCAGTCATGCATCGGAGCTGGCAGCCAGCGCAGATGAACTGTTGTGGGCACCGGGGGAGCTGACGGTTATCAATAAAGTAGTGGACAATCTTAAGAGCTTTCAGTCCAGCATCAGTGAAATGCAAAAAGCGACGGCAGATATGCGTACTTTGCGCGATGAGCTGGATAAACTTGTTACAGAAGATCTCACAACTCGTTATACCGCGCTCGTTCGAGCGTCGGTCGCTGAGACAGCCCTGAGCACACAAATTTATGAGCAACTGTTCGCTATTAGTACCGTCCGCGACGCGGCGCGGGTTGTGCGTTATAACCCGACCATTGCGTCTCGCAATGGCTTGGAAAGCCGGTTCAACAGCACACAGAATTCAGTACAGTCACTGATCGAACAACTGCCGGAAGAGATCATAACACCGCTGCAGTCCCTGTGGGATAACACAGTGAAATACCACGATCTGAGCCTTCGTTATTTTACTGCTGCTGGTGCCCTGATCGCAGCAGAAGATAAAGTAAAAACCAGTGGCGATCTCAGCAGCGCGTCACTGAGGGAGATCATTGCGCTGGTGAAAGCACATAACGATGAACTGGCGTTCAGTTCTGGCACCATTGCTGCCGTGATCGGTATTCTTGCCATCCTGATTGGCATAATTGTTTCCTGGTGGGCCATCTGTCAGATTACCCGCCCAATCGCGCGCAACCTTGCACTGGCAGAACGTATTGCCGGCGGCGATCTGAGTTCAAAGATCACTGCTAGCGGTAGAGATGAGTTTGGTCAGCTTACCACAGCTATGGGACGGATGAATGACACGCTGCGTTCAATGATCCATGAAGTTCGTAACAGTGTAAGCCAGGTTTCCCGTGCGGCCACGGAAATTGCAGAAGGTAACTCTGACCTTTCCTCCCGAACCGAACAGCAGGCGGCTGCTGTGGTGGAAACCGCCGCAAGCGTGGAGCAACTGACCGCGACGGTAAAAAATAATGCAGATAACGCTCGCAATGCCAGAAGCCTTGCTGCACAGGCTTCTGAAACCGCTGGTGAAGGTGGTAGTGTTATGCGTGAAGTAGTAAACACTATGAATGATATTCACAACAGCTCCAGCAAAATCGCGGATATAACTGCCGTTATTAACAGTATTGCCTTCCAGACCAATATCCTGGCGTTGAACGCCGCAGTTGAAGCCGCCAGGGCAGGCGAGTCTGGACGTGGTTTCGCTGTGGTGGCAAGCGAAGTGCGTAACCTCTCCCAGCGCAGCTCCCAGGCTGCGAAGGATATTGAGCAGCTTATCAGTGAGTCGGTATCCCGCATAAGCAAGGGTAGTGACCTGGTGGCTAAAGCTGGAGAAACCATGTCGCAGGTAGTCAGTTCGGTCACCCGGGTAAATGATATCATGGGCGAAATATCTTCCGCTTCAGAAGAACAAAGCCGGGGTATAAATCAGATAGCACAAGCTATGGGCGAGCTCGACAGTACCACACAACAGAACGCCTCACTGGTCAGTGAATCCTCAACCGCTGCAGGTGCACTGGAGGAACAGGCTCATGTACTGGAAAATCTTGTGGCTGTCTTCCGTCTGGATGATTATGCAGGCGGCGTTGTGTTACCGGGTATAGAAGATACAACCAGAAAGTCTGCAACACGAATTAGCGAAGAACCGGCTGCCAGAACCGTACCGACTGCTGGTGATAAAAGCTGGAGCAACTTCTGAAGTTAATCTGACCAAACGGAAGCAGTCATTCCGAGTTCATTGCAGGGATCCTATTTGATTCAGCGCAGCATCACCTCCTGCGGTGATACGTTCAATACGGGGTGAGTAAATTAGCTCATTATGGCCAGTTAAGACTTCAGCTTCTGTTGACATAATTTTGTCTGTATAAAAGCAAACGCGTCTGCCGGGAGTGGCAGGCGCATTATGTGACGAGAACATATTGTTTTACCCGCAATTTCCCTTATACCCTGCGGTGTTGCGGTGTTGCGGTGTTGCGGTGTTGCGGTGTTGCGGTGTTGCGGTGTTGCGGTGTTGACTTCGTGTCATAATATCAACGCACCCAAATCTGGGCAGAAAATTGACCTTGCAATCACTACTGGAATCCATGAGTAATTTTGATGAACACCGCCTGAAAAGATTGTCCAGCAAATTATAGTAGAGCTCTGTACAACTTACTCACATAGTAATCATTGGAGATCCGCACCCGGCGGCTTATTTTCTTACAACTGACCGATTGAACCATCATGGATACATGTTAGAACAGGAAAGTGAACGCTGGTAGTAAAAGGTGGCAATGGCAGAACCAGAGCGATCAATATAGTTGATACCATATAACAGCCATTGACTGATATATGGTTAATGGCACTTTCACTGAGTACCGCCTATAGACTGGTACCATAATTTGATAAATTAAAAAAATTGCATTTTCAGTATAAGATGATGTACAAAATAGATTACATAAAACAAGCGAGACATTGTATAGATTTAGAATAATAACAATTGAAATAAATATGCCGCTATACTTTTTGGGTTGCTTATAAATTAAGTAAAATCCTGCCTGATCTCGTTTGAAAATATTACATATCCTAAATATTTAGGTATTGATATCTGTTTATTGCCATTGAATTTTATTTAAGGAAAAAATAGTGAATTCACTCAACAAAAAAACAGCTTGTTTCTTGATTTCTACCTCTTTGCTGCTTAGTGGCTGCGCTAATACTGGAAGTACTCTGTTGTCAGGGACAAAACCGGATCCACGTCTGGCAACCACCGAGCAATCCCAGTTTTTTAGCGCTTCTGGTGCGCAAGGTTGTGGCATTGGTGCGGTATCAGGTGCTGCGCTTGGTGCCGTGGTTGGTGCTCTGGCTGGCGACACCAAGAAAGCAATTGCAGGTGCTGCCATTGGTGGTGCTGCTGGGTGTGCAGCGGGTATGACGGCTAACTACTATCTTGATGGTCTGAAAAAAGATTATGCCTCCACAGCCGATCGCCTGCAGGCAATGGATACGGATATCAGCAAAGATACTGCTGCAGTAGAAAAATCTACCCTTGCTATGAAACAGGTTATCAGTGAAAACCAGGCAACCTTAACTAAAATTAGCATCCAAAAAGATAAGGCCGGCTTTGATAAAGCAGGTGCTAAAACGCAACTAGCACAAATCGATGCCAACATTAGCAAGATGAAAGAGACCGTGAAAGGCATGAAAGACAAAGAGTCTGCCTATAAGGTCGCTTTGCAAGGACAAACCACTACCACATCTGCAGAGAAAACCAAGCTTGCTAATTTGAACAAAGAGTACAGCAACCTGAATAGCAAGATTAGTGACCTGGAAAAAGAAACGAACGAGTTGTACGAACAACGCCAGGCCATCTCTCTGGGTTAACAACATTTGGCCGGTCGGAGTATCGGCCTATTTTAGGGCGACTTTAATGTATAAAGCGCCATGATCTGACTCTATTCATGGACAATTTGATGAGAAAATACATACTTCTCACGTCAATCGTACTTACCGGTTGTGTTACATCTCCGCAGGACTGTGATTTACATGCACAAGATCCGAGTTTTATTACCAAACTAAGCTGCGCCACATCCGGCGGTTATCGTCAGCAAGTTGATCAAAAAGAGCAGCAGGTTCGACTCAGCCAGTATGAAAATGAGTCGGCGAAGCAACAGCAGGCTTATACCCAAAACCGACAGCAGAACGTCAATCAGAAGCTGGCCGATGAACAAGCAAGGTTAAATGCCGTGCGTTCAGACCTGTCACAGACTCTTGCACAGCTGAAGTCCAGCAAAATAAAAAGCAGTGAACGCCAGAAGGAAATTCAACAATTGCAGGACTTGCAACGGCAGTCTCAGCATGCCAGTAGCGCAAGTGAAATTGCTGCAATTGAAAAGAAAGTCGCAGAAGCCAAGCAGAAAATCAAAGTTCTGGAAGAAGCAAATACCCTTCGCTAAGGATGCACTAAAAGTGGCGCTGGTCACCTGGCCACTTTTTCTGCTACTGAAGAAAACGGCTATGGCTTGCTGATATGCAGCTGCATGCATACCACGCATACAACTCACAACAATAATGATTTCGGTTATGCAACGATTAACAACTGCTGCGCCTATTGATGAAGCGACTCTGACAATCTACGAGGAGACGGTTGCGATCATACACCGTCATCTTCCACCGTCTCTGGCACTACTCTACGCCACTGCTCGTCGTGGTTCACAAGGACATCTGGAATGGTGGACTGAACGCCAGGGGCTGGCAAAGCCCTTTTCTGCGCTAAGCGATGCGGAACAATCCGCCGTCCAGAGTAAACGCCAGCAGTACCAGGATATTCTGGCCGGTTTGATTGATCAGCTACTCGCACGCGGCGAAGAACATTCGGCACATGCCTTACAAAGACTTCTAACGCATTCGCGCGATCTTGACTGCTATAGCGTAGGTGGCGAACCAGTGCTCATCAACTGGGCCATTATCAGTGAAGCCCCCCTACTTCCCGTGGTCATTATCCCGTGGTGGCGACGCTTCCTGCCATGGCTATTATTGCTGCTATTGTTGCTGCTGATCGCTTGCGCCTGGTGGTGGTGGCATAAAAACTCCGTAATCCCGCTCCCTCCCCCGGTACATCACGATGTGCCTGCTGCTGCGCCTGCTGTCGCCCCCGCAAGCACGAACTTAACCCAGGCAAACCCCAGCATAAATCTGGAGAAACGCAAAGATTTTGGGCGGATTAAAATCAACCTGACCTGGCAACAGGGAAGCCATAAAGAGCCTATCGACCTCGATATCGCCGCCTTTATTCGTTTTAAAAACGGCAAGATCAGTGGTGCCGAAGCGTTGAGTAAGTTCCTGGGAAACTATGACAAACCGCCATATCTGTTGCTGCAACAGGATCTTCGTGAAGGTAACGATCAAGATGGTGAATGGCTCTTCATTAATGGTAGCTACTGGCAGGATATTGATGAGGTTCTGATTTATAGCTTCATTTACGGCGGCGCTGACAACTGGCAAGGGACCAATGCCACCATCACGATTTACGTGCCCGATCAACCCCCCATTATATCCACGCTGACTGACAGCAATCAGCGTAATAACGTTGCGGCGATAGCCAGACTCAAAAACGTCGATGGCAATATCAACGTTGAACGTCTGGACCGTTTATTCCCTGACCGGAAGTCGCTGGATAAGCATTATGGCTGGGGTTTTGAATGGACGCCTGGTGCGAGTAAAAAATAGCCTGCATCACTGTGGCTTTTGTTAAATCACAGCCTTACAAGGTTTAGACAATGCGAAATTCGATTCAGGGACCACTGCTGCGTACCGGGCATAATTCCTCATTTAAGGCTCTGGGTGAAACGGGCTATCCCGTTTTTAAGATGGCTTTCCAGTTACGTGAAGCAATCTACCGTCTTGATGCAGGGCGCGATTTGGCTCGTCATTTAGCTATCCCACAAAACGATCAGGGTGGTGACAGAACCGATTGGTACAGCAGCTTCCCTGGCGATGTCATCCCCTGGAGCGGTGCGAGTGAAGCGGAGCGGGAATCAGCACGCCAGCAATTTAATGCGTTTCAAATGTCAGTGCAGGCGTTAAGTGAACAGTTACTCAATGCTGAGCAAAACGGGACCGGGGGTGATCGCCGCGTCTTCGCGCAGTTGCTGAAGTCAGTCACACATTTTCCGGATTACGAATTTGTGTATCTCGTAAACGGGATCCTGGTGATTACCTTTTGGGGATTTGTCCATCCGGAAGGCGAACAACGTAATCCTATGCATTGGCTGAGTCCGGCATCACTACCAGCAACCCCTCTCGCGGTCTCAACCCCTCTGGCTCCAGTAGACGCCGCCGTAACCCCGGCTGTTACACCTGTTGTAGATACCGTAGTGCGCAGACGCTGGAGTTGGCGTTGGTTACTCTGGTTGCTACTTGCGTTGCTGCTGCTGGCATTATTATTAGGTCTACTACGCGGATGCGTGCCATCACTCTCCATTCCGGGACTCCCTGTCATCGCCACGGATAAAACGGCGATCGATACAGCTCCTGCCATCGAACATCCAGCCGTAGGCGTTCCCGATGTAACAACGAAGGTTTCCCGCACAGGTTCAGAAACCGTCGTGGGTTCAGCTGTCGTCCCTGGCATATCTGAGGGTACTGCAGTCAATGCGCAGCAAGCACTCGAACCAACATCGCCAGCCGTTCCGGCAGAGAATGCAACCACGCAGGTCGGTGGCGACACAATTCCCCCAGCCGTTCCTGCAAGTGATGCCAACGCTGATGCGTCGACTATTCCGGCACCTCCTGCTGTACCTGGCGCCGCAGACGCTCAAACGCCACCCGCAGTTCAACCAGTCACCACGCCGCCAGTCATCCCGGCACAGGGCACTCCGTTGACGCTTCCTCCGACCCTTCCCGATGGCCCAGCGCAGTTTCTTAACGGCGAATGGCGCGTGAATGGTGGTATTCAGGACAAGCTCACCGGGCGACCGTTGCAACTGCAATATAACTTTGCCCAGGGTAATGGCACCGTCAGCATACGCCAGTCCAGTGGTGTTACCTGCCGTGGCCCTGCCAGCGGCAATGTGCAGCAAGGGGCGCTGAGTATCACTAATCCTGAGCAGATGAAATGTAGCGACGGTTCAAACTTTATTGTGCCGACAATCGAGTGCAAATCACCCGCTGCTGGCCACGCCGATTGTATTGGCAGCAATGATGGGGAAAAAACATTCCCTATTCGCATGCTTCAACCTAATTCCTGAACAGGGACGAGATAACTATGTTGCCTGAGATTGTATCTTTCGATCGTCAAATTACCCTTGTGGGTGACTCTGGGATCCAGTTTATGGATTTCGGATTATCCCTTGGCCGCCTGCCTGCTGGCGAGTTTGTCAAATTAGCAAACGGTGTACTCACCCGTTTAATTTACAACGAGCAGCGTGATTACTATTTCTATCAGCCGACCCCCGATAACATCGAGAAGGCAAAAAGCCAGTACGATATCCCTGTTGAACAGAGCCTGAAGTTGTTCGACGGCATCTGGTTACCGCTTCCTTTGTTTCGCTTTAGCCCACCGAATGTGTACCAGGAGGGACCGCTAAACTGGGCTCGTTTTCGTTTAGTCAAACTGCCAGAACCCGATTTAGATGGTCATAGCCATCGCATGACGCTGGCGATCGACACCCGTATTATGGCTAAACAGCAGGCTGCCGCTGACCTCAGCCCGAACCAGGAAGATGTGAATGCTGGGGCAACCTTCGCCGTCGCGACTGCAACCTATGCCCTAAATTGGTACCTGACGCAGGACTGGATAACCGACTGGCTCAAAGAAGTATTCAAAGAAGCGAGCAAAGGCCGGGATATCGACGAGCGTGAGCAGGAACTTGCACAGCAATACCCGCTGGCACATTACCTGAACCTTCTGTCATTGATGGCGATTCCAGTCGAAGGTCTGCAAACCCAGACTGAACCCGTCATTGAACTGCCGCAGTTCAGGGTGATTGCCAATCGGGAAACCAATGCAATTAAACCCATCGCCGTCGACCTGATACTCGACGTGGGCAACTCGCGCACCTGCGGCATTCTTATTGAAGATCACGGGCAATCAGGTTCAGGCATGAGGCACAACTATGCGCTGAAACTACGTGATCTCAGTGCCCCCGAACATATCTATACCGATCCTTTTGAAAGCCGGGTCGAATTTTCGCAAGCCTTCTTCGGCAAAGATCATTGCTCTGTACGCAGCGGTCGCCACGACGCGTTCCAGTGGCCGACTATCGCACGTATTGGTGGTGAAGCCAGCCGTCTGGCGGCTCGTCGTAAAGGCAGCGAAGGTTCAACAGGCCTATCCAGCCCTAAACGCTATCTGTGGGATGAGAAGTTTTATGGTCAGGGTTGGCGTTTTAATGGCAGCTATGTGCAGGACAGTAATCCATTGGCAACGGCGGCACCGTTTGCCAACCTGATCGATGAAAGAGGCGAAGCCCTGCACACCATTGAAGATGAGATGGATCGCATCCCCGTCTTTACGCCACGCTACTCACGCAGTTCGCTGATGACCTTTATGCTGGCTGAAGTTCTGACCCAGGCCATTAGCCAGATTAACAGCCCGGAGCAGCGTATTCGCCAGGGACACGCTGGGATCCCGCGTCAGTTACGCCATATTATTCTGACGGTTCCGCCAGGTATGCCCATGGCTGAACGCTGTGTGCTGGATGAACGCATGCGTCAGGCTGTCGGCCTGGTGTGGAAGTCGTTACGCTGGCACAACGGCGAGAACGATCCGTATGAGGACGTACAAGAAGAGCATACGGAAGCCAACATCAAGATCCCATTACCTGAAATCAGGGTGGAGTGGGACGAAGCCTCCTGTGCACAGTTGGTTTACCTGTACACCGAGATTAATCAGAACTTTGCCGGTCATCCGGAAGAGTTTTTCGACGCAATTGGCCGACCAGACCGTACCGATCGTGAAAGTATCACTATCGCGTCAATTGACATTGGCGGCGGGACCACCGATCTGGTGATTACCGATTACCGCCTCGATCATAACGGACACACTGGTGGTGGTACTAACGTACATATCATCCCCCGCCAGCGCTTTCGCGACAGTTTTAAGATCGCAGGTGATGACATTTTGCTGGATGTTATTCAGTCATACGTTCTCCCCGCTTTTGAGCAAGCCCTGCGTGAAGCCGGTGTGATGTCCACTGAAACATTGATGTCCCAGTTGTGCGGATCGCAGAATATTAGTGCAGCCGAAGCCGTGCTGCGCCAACAACTGAGCCTGCAGCTGTTCGTCCCGCTCGCATTACATATCCTGGGAACATACGAACATTACGATCCGCTTGATGAACAAACGCATACCCTGATTAACCAACGTGTTGGCGATTTGCTACCAGTCGGTTGTATTCGTGATGAAGTCGAAGGATTCGTGCGCCGGGAAGTTCAGAAAGCGGGAGGTCCGACCGACTTTAAGCTCACGGATATCATGCTTAATCTGCCACTCGCCAAACTCCATGGCGATCTCTGTGCAGGTAAGTTCAGCATAGATAAAGTCCTGACCGCACTCTGTGAAGTGCTGTCTTATTATCATTGCGATCTGCTGCTACTCACCGGCCGACCGTCTCAGTTACCTGGGATTCAGGCGATTATTCGTCGCAACCTTCCGTTACCGCCAGGGCGTATTCTGCCGTTACATGGCTATCAGACGGGTACCTGGTACCCGTTCCATAAAAACGGTCATATCGACGATCCGAAAAGTACGGCTTCAGTGGGTGCCATGCTCACGCAGTTGTGTGCAAACCACAGCATCCCTAACTTCCATTTCCGCACCTCAGAGCTGAAACCGTATTCAACGATTCGCCATATCGGCACCATTGATATGGATAACCTGATTCGCGATGCCGACATCGTTTATCAACATATCGAGTCTGAAAACGGGCAGATCAAGCTTCCGGCCATCATCGATGAAAATGGCGATAAAACCACACAAAGCATCGTTATGCGTGGCGACCTGCGCTTAGGCTATCGCCAGTTGGATGCAGAACGCTGGACCGCAGCACCGCTGTATACCCTCCGTTTTAGCGAAGAAGGACGTAAAAAATTCTCTTCGGCTCAGTCCACGGATAATGGCTCCCCGTATCTCAAAGTCAGACTGACGATCGATAAGGGTAAACGAGCTCGTCAGCTTGGACTGATTAGCGATCGCCTGACGATCGCCGATGTCAGCAGCAACACCGATAAGTCATTTAGTAAACGTGATTTGGATCTGGAACTCAATACGATGCCCGACAGAGGGCTCATTGATAGCCGTCATTGGCTCGATAGCGGGAGTGTTAAAAAATAATGAATAGCGAACAAAAATCTCTCACTCAGGGTTGGGCTGCTATCGCTCAGGGATGCCTGGACGCACTCGGATGGGTCGACAACGTACGCCCCGGTTCACGTCGTTTAGACAACGAAGCAGACAAACTCAACTTGAGTTTGCTGCGTACGAGGAATCTGGCCAATAGCCTGACTCAGGTTGCCAAAACACCGATGACCGTCGGTTTTTTCGGTATTTCTCAGGCAGGGAAATCGTACCTCATTTCAGCGCTCGCTGCTGGTAGCAATGGGTCGCTGGAAGCACTCTACGGCGAAAGGCGTGTTGACTTTATCAAAGAGGTAAACCCTGTCGGCGGAGGTAAAGAAGCGACGGGGTTGGTCACTCGCTTTACCCGTCAGGCGCCTGCCGCGCCGGCTGGATACCCAGTGCCGTTGCGACTGTTCAGTGAAATCGATTTGGCTAAGATTCTGGCCAACGCCTGGTTTAACGACTTCAACCATGAGCAATTGAGCTATCAGCTTGACCAAAGCCGGGTTGAAGAGCACCTGCGCCCATTCCTGCAGCGTGCTGTGCAGGTTCAGGAATATAACGGCGTCAGCCAGGAAGATGTCGTCGCCTTGTGGGATTACCTTAACGCCTCCTTTAAAAAGTCAGTTGAGAAACTTGAACACGCCTGGTGGCCGCAGGTGTTGAAAATTGCCCCGACGTTGAGCCCAAATGATCGTGCAGAGCTCTTTTCCCTGTTGTGGGGAGAACAGCCAGCTCTCACCGAAACCTACCGTTCATTAGCCAATGTACTGGCGAAACTGAATCATACCCGGATGGTATTTGCCCCGCTGGAAACGCTGACTGACCATAGCAGTGGCAGCATCATGAACGTAGATAGCCTGAACAGGTTGGGCTCCAACCAGGATCGCAACGTTGAGATCCGTTATTGGAAAGAAGAACAACAAATTGGTAGCGCCAACTTAACGCAGGCGGAGCTGGCAGCCTTAACCACAGAGCTGATTTTCCCTCTGGCAGAAGTTGAAACCAACAGCGTTGTAGAACAGGTTGATCTGCTCGACTTCCCTGGCTATCGCGGTCGTCTCAAGATCACCGCACTTGAACAGGCTGGCCGGGATGGACTTAACGCGATTTCGCAGCTCCTGCTTCGCGGAAAAGTTGCTTACCTGTTCGAACGCTATACCGATAACCAGGAAATGAATGCGCTTGTCGTATGTGCAAGCTCAGCCAAACAGAGCGACGTTGCTGATGTGGGCCCGGTATTAAACCGCTGGGTAGAGAAAACCCAGGGTAAGAGTGCCGAAGAGCGCGGGGGCCGCAACCCGGGTTTGTTCTGGGCAATCACCATGTGTGATATGCGTATCGTCAACAGCCTGCAACATACCGAAAGCCAGTTAAAAGAAGGCTGGGAAGGTATGATGCACATGACTTTACTGGAGCGTTTCTCGAACTATGAATGGCTTTCACAATGGGCACCCAACCAGCCTTTCAACAACTGTTTCCTGGTACGCAAACCCGGGCTTGATAACCCTTTCCTGAGGCTTGAAGGTGATGCCGGGCAGGAGAGACTCCAGGAAGTGGGTATCAGCGATCGTTACCGCGATGTACTCGATACCATGGGCAGCACCTTCGTCTGCGGAAAACATGTGAATGAGCACGTTGCAGAACCGAAAGCAGCCTGGCAGGCAATGCTCGAACTCAACGACGGAGGAATGTCGCGCCTGACGAAAGCACTGCGCGGCGTCGCCCATCTCGACTTCAAACTAAAACGTTTACAGCAACAACTGCTGCAATGTCGCATGGAAACCGGCGATCAACGTCTTGGCCGGTGGTACGAAAAAGACGGTGATGGGCAGATTGTGAAAAAACAAGCAATTGCCAAAGAGTTATGGCAGGGCCTGTCTGCATGTTCCCACAGTATGGGGGAACTTATCAAACGCCTGGTTCTGCCGACTCAGGAGCTCAACAACATTTATTTGAGTATTCGCGACCTCGAGCAGGCACCGCAAACCGAAGGCGAAAGCCCGACCATCAATGCTTTCGCAACCAGTCCGTTTGGTGGTAATCCGTTCGCTGATAACCCCTTTGCCAGCGATCCCTTTGCGACTACACCTGTTGAAACCACCGTTGTTGATGCGCCAGCAACTGCCGCAGCGGAACGCGTAGGCCAGGATGATGATTTCGCGCATCAGGCCTTTAAAGCCTGGGTAGCCCACCTACGGGAGTTGCCGCAGCAACCGTTGCAGTGGCGTCAACTGGGCATGAGCAGTGAGCTGATTAATCAACTCAGCGAAGAGCTAATCACCGCCGCCACACGTTTGGATTTGGAAGGGACATTGAAACATGCCCTGGCGGGTCAAGAGCAGGCTGAAACCACTCGCGTACACATGCGAGCACGTCAGGTTTTACGCGCTCAACTGACCATACGTGATTTTATTGCCTGGTTTGGTTATCTCACCCTGCCAGCAGACAAGGTCCCCAACAGCTATGTTGGCGAGAAAAACAAAGTGTTTCTGCGTCAGAAGCAGCTCGCTAACGATGAGTTGCCACAACTCGCCGCCGTCGCACCACAGCCCGGCGTTTCCTATCTGGGTGACTGGCTTTCTGCTTTGATGAGCGTTGTCCTGGACAATGCGGGTCATAGCGCCACACGGGATATTTCCTTCGAACAGAATCGTCAACTTGGTCAGATTATCAGCCAATTGAAACAAGAGAACATGCCATGCTAGCTAAAATCATCGCCTGCCAGCCGGCAGAGCCAGGTACTGCACAATTGATGGTCCGCCTGCGTGGTGAAACCGCAATATTGACTAATCTGACCTTTACTCTGTGCAATAACGAGCAGAACTACCTGCAACCCGATGGCAGTTGGAGCCCGGCGCAACACTGGTTTACCATGAACGGTGGTTATGCGTTAAATAATGGTAGCGGTTTTCGTATTGGCCCAACATTGCTTGACCCATTGCTGGCGACGGCAAGCCAGGTACAAATTCAGATCAAGCTGGATTCTGGAGAAACACGCAATACCACGTTACAGCTGGTGCGCGACGAACTGCTCTCTTCTGAAGCAAGAGGTGAAACAGGTAACTATAGCGGCAGCAGCATGCTGGCTACTCCAGAAGTTCCTTCTGAGCCCGTCATTGCGACAGAAACCGTTGTTGCCCCTGAACCTGTAGAGTCGGTAATTCATACTGAAGCGAGAACTCCGGCGAAATCGGGGTCCTCCCGCCTTCCTGTTATAGGCGCGGCAATACTGGCATTAGTCGTGATTGCTGGTGCGCTGTGGTGGTTTTTAGGCCGGGATAAATCACCGGAAGCCCCTCCTGTTGAACAAACACAGCAAGAAACACCGGCGTCTGCACCCGCCGCCGCACCAGAGCCTGTCGCTCATAGCACCTGTTCTGCACAGGGTTTGAACAGCCAGAACGAGCTTGATTTCGTCCAGAGCTGCGTTCAGGAAAAACTCGACAGTGACAAACTGCTGACCATTATCCAGGCCGCAAAAGAGGCTAAAAAATGTGGTGTTGCACAGCGTCTGTATGCTAACCGTGCCCAGGGTGGCGATACCAAAATCGCGCTCGTGTACGCAGGTGAATACGACCCGAAATACCACCAGCCAAGTGAATGTTTCAAAGCACCGGATAAAGATACTGCAGCATATTGGTACGAAACAGTTCTGCAAACGGAGCCTGACAACCAAACAGCCAAACAGCGTCTTGAGGAGCTAGGAAAATGACCTGGAATCCGATGAGTCGTCTGGCTCTGCCATTATGTGGTCTGTTGCTTAGCGGGCATGTATTTGCCGCTGATGGCGACAAACCTCTGCTCCAGGAAGGTAAGAAAACGTTATATCAACGTGTTCTCACTACCCCGGGCTGCAAACTTGGGACTGCCGCAGGTGATGATAAAGGTCAGCTACAGCCGGCCTTCAGCAGCCTGTATGTTTATCAAAAAGAAGATGCAAACGGCCAGAGCTGGCTTAAGGTCGGGCCGGATAGCTTTGGTAAAACTATAGGCTGGTTACCAAAGTCATGTACTGTCGACTGGAAAATGCAACTCACATTGGCATTTACCAACCCGGCAAACCGTGACCGTTTGCTGTTCTTTAAAGAGAGAAAAAGCCTTGATGATATTCTCTCTGCCCCCGATCCCGTATCGCTGGTTGCCCCACTTCGCGCCAGGTTAAAACGGGATGGCCACGCCGAAGGTATTCAGGCTGAAGAGCCCGAATATTTTGTCGATCTGCAAAAGCAGTTTTATCTGCTGCCAATCCTGAGCGGCGAAGAGGTCATGACCGAAGATGGCTTCTATACTCGCCTGCTTAACGTAGCCTCCGTCAGTAAAGCTGAAACGGTTAAAAAACAAGAAGATAACGTAAATCAATTGAAAGGGTTTAACGCCTCAGTGGTCTTCGTTATTGACTCAACCATTTCAATGGGGCCTTACATTGAGCGCACCAAAGAAGCGGTTAATAAGATCTATGGCAAGATCAAACAAGAGCATCTGGATGGGCAGGTTAAGTTTGGGTTGATCTCATTTCGCTCAAATACCAAAGCCGTTCCGGGCCTTGAGTACCGCACAAAGATTTACGCAGATCCTAACCATGTGAAAGATGGTACGGATTTCCTGAAGAAAGTCGCTGATTTAAAAGAAGCGAAAGTCTCCAGTTCTCTGTATGACGAGGATGCGTATTCCGGCGTGCTATCAGCTATTGATGACATTGACTGGAGCCCGTTTGGCGCTCGTTACATGGTCCTGATTACCGATGCAGGTGCTATTGACGGTAGCAACAAGCTGTCAGGTACCGGTCTGGATGCCAGCCAGCTTCGCCTTGAGGCGGGTAACCGCGGTATTGCTATCTATACGCTGCACCTAAAAACATCAGGCGGCAAAGATAACCATGCCAAAGCCGAAAGCCAGTACCGCGATCTCTCCAATTTTGACAGTACTCAGTCCAACCTTTACCAGGCCGTAAATGCCGGTGATATCAAGATGTTTGGCCAGCAGGTAGATGCACTAGCTTCCGCCATTACTGAGCAGGTTAAATCCGCTTACATGGGTGATGCTGCGATTGGTAGTGCGCTTTACGCGAAAGATGATGGACAGAAACTGACACCGGAGCAAAAGCTGCTTCAGGATACTGCATTAATTGGACATGCCATGCAGCTGGCCTATCTGGGTAAGCGTAACAGCACACAAGCCCCGTTAGTCTTTCAGGCATGGATTAGCGACCGCGACCTGATTAAGCAAAACATTCCTACCACCGACGTTCGTGTTCTCTTGACCAAAGGTCAGCTAAGCGACTTAAGCGATGCTGTCAGCCAGATCCTTAAAGCAGCAAATGAGGGGATGATCTCACCGACCAAAATGTTTGAGCAACTGCGTACTGTTGCGGCAACCATGGGTGCTGATCCTAACCAACTGAAACAACAGGACAATGCCCGCATTGGCGATCTGGGGGTGCTGGGAGAATATCTGGCCGATCTTCCCTATAAGAGCGATGTACTGAACCTCGACGAAGAGACCTGGAAAAGCTGGGATGGATTGTCACAGGAGAAATTTATCCGCACGCTGTCATCCAAGCTGCGTCATTACCAAAAATATAACGCCGATGTTGATCGCTGGGTTGAGCTGGCAAAAGGAAGTGATCCGCGCGATCGCGTTTATCCCATCCCGCTGGAAATGATGCCCTGATGCTGCGGATAGAAGAGTTGTGCGTTGTTCGTGGTCAGGGCAGTCATGCTCACCGGGTTTACCTGCCGCAGCTCACGCTGCGGTCAGGCCAGGTGGTCGCAGTCACAGGTGAAAGTGGATGTGGTAAAAGCACGCTACTGGAAGCCATCGGCTTATTACTGCAGCCCAGTAAAATCGGGTGCTTCGAGCTGGACGAAGGTGCACAGCAATTTGATATCGCAACGCTGATAAAGGATGAACAACATAATGAACTGGCGGGTATTCGCGCCCGTCAGCTTGGCTTTGTGTTACAAAATGGAGGGTTGCTTCCCTATCTGAGCGTCAAAGATAACATCCTTCTGCCGTGCCAGTTGCTGGGGTTACGCCCCGACCACGCGCTGCAGGACAGAGTAATCGATGCTCTCAAACTTGCGCCATTATTGACCAAATATCCAACGCAGTTGTCGTTTGGTGAACGACAGAGAACCGCTTTCGCACGTGCGATATTGCACCGTCCAAAGCTGGTGCTGGCGGATGAACCAACAGCTGCACTTGATCCCTACAACGCAAAGAAATTGTTTAGCCTGTTTATTGAACTGGTCCGCCTGGAAGGCATGATGGCGCTGATTGTTTGTCATGACTGGCCACTGGTACAACATTTCAATTTACCCTGTTTAACTGCCCAGCCTGAACCGTTAGTGGCATCGTTGAAGCACGAACAGGGAGGAACCTATTTTGTCCTTTAACCGAGCCAGACTGCTGGGCCGCCTGGCTATGCAAGACCTGTGGCACGATCGCATCATTTCTTTTTGCATCGTCTCTTCTCTCGTTGCTGTCATCGCACCTTTATTACTTCTTTTCGGTTTGCGTTTTGGGATTGTGAACCAGCTACAAGAAGATCTGGCCAGTGACCCTCGCAACCTGGAAATCCGTATGCTGAGTAGCGGCAGCTACACCCAAAAGTGGATCGAAGAGTTACGGCAGCGACCCGATGTGGGCTTCGCCATCGGGCAAACGCGTTCGCTAAATACCCTTGCTGACCTGCAAACAGACAGCACACATTTCATTGAGAACGCAGAAGTTATTCCAACAGACTCAGGGGACCCTCTACTCAAGTCCCTTGAACTCCATCAGGAAAACGAGGTTGTCATTACCCAGGAAGCCGCACGTAAATTAGCGGTCAGTGTCGGTGATTCTCTCTCTTTGCGAGTAGGCAGAATGCTTGATGAACGCCGGGAATGGGGACGAAAAAGCGTTACCGTCGTGGGGATTTTGCCTGCGACCTATTTTAATCGTTCCGCAATCTTTACCCAACCTTCGTTATTGCTTGCGCTTGAACATTTCCGCGATGGCTATGCGGTAACCGGGTTGGGGATGGTCAGCGGTGCGCAGCTTGACGGTAAACCACCGCTCTACGCACGCGCCAGATTATACGCCCGAGATATTGATCAGGTTGCCAGCCTTGAGCGCGATCTCCGGGAACAGCGCATCGAAACCACCAGCCGTCTGGCTGATATAGAAAATGTGAAAAGCATCAATCGGGTTTTGGGCATTATTTTTAATACCATTGCCGCCACTGCACTGGTTGGCTGTATTGCCTCACTTATTGGCTCATTTATCGCGAATGTTGACCGCAAACGTAAACATATTGCTGTCCTCCGCCTGCTCGGTTTTACCCGTCCAGCAGTGGGTGCCTATGTGATTTTTCAAGGCTGTCTACTTAGTCTAGTGGCTTATATCGGCGGCTTTGCGATCTATCTTTTAGCCAGTCAGGTCTTTAACCAGGCGTTAGCGGGCAGCCAGGCAACGGGTCAGATGATTTGTAAGATCACCCCGTTGCACGGTTTAGTCGCTCTGATACTCACCATCATCGTGGCGACACTGGTTGCCGGCATTGGTGCCTGGCGCGCCATTAATATTGAACCTGCGCAGAGCCTGCGCGAAGCATAACCCTTATTCCTACTTGCCCAAGGCATTTATCATTTGCGGAGAACGTCCATGACCCTTACCCCTTCCACATTATCACGCTGGCTGGCGCTGGCGCTGCTGGTGAAGATGTCACCCGTGCTGGCCGAACAGTGGGCAGAGAAAATCTATAACCCCAAGCCGGATAGCGAAGATATTATTTTGCCCATGCCCTGTGAAGGCTCCATGGTTTTCCGTCAGGTAGAGATCCCGGTCTCAGGTCCTTTGGATGATATGCCGATCACCTTAGGAGAAGATGGCGGAGAATGGGGTTTTGTTGAACATAGTTATCCAACCTTCATCGCCGGTAGCTTTACCGAAAGCAACAAAAGCAAAGGTCGTTACTATTTGATGGCCAAATATGAACTGACAGCATTGCAATACCAGGCATTAACCAGCGGTACCTGTCCCACGCCATCACGTAAGTTAAGCATCGCAGAAACCAATATCAGTTGGTTCGATGCGGTAAATTTTGCCGATAAATATAACCAGTGGTTACGCACGAATGCTCTCGACAAATTACCGAAAGAGGATGGTAACCCTGGATTTTTACGTCTGCCCACTGAAGTAGAATGGGAATTTGCAGCACGTGGTGGCCTCAAGGTAAACAGTGCGGAATTCCGTGATTCCCACTATCCGATGGATGACATGAAAAATTACGAGTGGTATTCCGGTTCGCAGTCCTCTAACGGCAAAGTACAGCTCATTGGGCTGTTGAACCCTAACCCCCTCGGCCTACACGATATGCTGGGTAACGTCTCTGAGATGATGTTCACCCCGTTCTATCTCAATAAAATCAACAGGCTTCACGGCCAGGCTGGTGGTTTTGTGGTTCGCGGAGGCAGCGTCATCTCGAATGAATCAGAGATCCGTAGCGCGACCCGTAAAGAAATTAACTACTACGATGAAGCCCATCCTTTCACCAGCAAAACCACCGGATTGCGTCTGGTTCTGGTCTCTCCGACCATTACATCAACAGACCGAGTGAAACAACTGGAGAAAAATTGGGCTACTCTCGGTACAGATAAACCGGGCATAGATAAGAGCAAAGACGTCCCCACAGACACCGCAAAAGCGCTGGGAAGCCTGGCATCAGGCGTTGAAGACACAGAGCTGAAAAAGAAACTGAAGGATATGGAAAATCAGCTCCGCGCCAGTAATCAGCAACAGCAGGAAGAACGGGCACAATCGATCCGCGCCAGCCTTAACCTCGGCTCCTTCCTTTGCACAAAATTGCAGGATGATGGCCGCTTTCTTGACTTCCTCAATCACAACTATGAATTACTGTGTAAGGATAAAGATGACAGTGATAAAAATTGTGCGATCCGAAAAACAAAACTTGGTGAGCAAACAGATCGCCTGCAACAACTGACGAGTTACTACGCCAGTAGTCTGGTTGATTCAGCTACGCTTTATGGTCAGGAAGGTCTGAAACATGAAGTGACAGTTTTCGATCAAATGCTCACCCTGAACAAACGTCTTGCAGGTCTTAAGCCATTTCTCGCCGCGCACTGGCAGAATCAGCAAAAATATCTGGCAAACGGCAAAATTGATACCGCCGGGTGGCTGGATACTTGTAAGCAAATTAAAAGCGGAAATTAATCTCACACAACGATTAAACACACATGTTTATTAAGGAGTGAAGAACGTGAAGTTTAGCTTAAAAATTGTGGCAATAGTCTTAGGCTGTATTGCCACCGCCCAGACATCTTTTGCCGGGACCTATAGTTCAGAGGATCAGGAACAATTAACACTTGAGTGTCTGCTAACCAATAATAAATTTGCCAGCGCTTTTATTGCCCTGGATACTGCCGGATATGCTCTGGGAACATCATCTTCTCCTATTGCGGAGCTGAATCTTGTCACTAATCAGTCGGGAGTCACAGCGTATTACAGTGCAGAAACGATCGCCGGAGGATCTTTATACTGGATTCGTATCGCAAAAGGGGGCTATGAATATATTGTTTACGACAAAGAGCAACGCGGTGATATGTCTGGCGTCGTCGTCACAAAAAATGGAAAAAAAGTATTCCACAAAGATTGTAAAGAACCAATCAAGGTAGATATAAAAAGTTATAGTAGTATATTTAGCCGGGTGGCACAGGAAGATGCTGAAGGCGATCGTATTATCGACTTAATTAATAACTAATATACGCGCGCCAGGTTACCGGGTGATAGTGGTTGATGGCCTGGTTATGTCAAACGTGACACCTTGGTGATCACCAATAACCATCCGTTCAGCACGTGGTGCCGTTGGGTATCTGGATCTATTCCGTTCAGTGTGTAAGTCCCGATCAGGCTGTACAGCAGAGCACTGTGCTCACCTCCATGATTAGAACCGAAGAACAGGAAGATACTATGACCTTTATATAATCATTTTAACATCTGTGCATTATTGAAGGTCATCATGTTACAGAATTCCCCTTCGATTTATGTTGGCCTAGATGTACAAAAAGAATCGTTGGCTATCGAGCTAGCCAGCCCTGAGCGTGATAGAGAAGTCAGCTTTTATGGTAACATTCCCAATCAACAGCAAAGTATTAATCACTTATTTTTAAAGATAAAAAATACTCATTCATTATAACTTTTTGGATTGGCACTTATGTTCCTATACACATTTTATTACTTAATACATTGCTGGCCCGAAGCAGCAGGTATTCCCACGGTGAACGATATCCCAGAGTACTGTGCGGATACCATTCGTTATAGTGTTTGAAGGCCTCCACAAAGCTCTTTACCGCTGTTAACCTGTGGGGGTTCGGCATGATATTGATGTAACGAAAACAATCTGTAATGGCTGTTAAACACATGTAAGAACAAACGTCAGGTGATGAAATGGATACATTATATGCTGCAGCCTATTACCGACCGTCTGTGTTGAACTATCTGATAATAATTATTACATAAGCATTATTGAAATTTATTACTCAGCGGGATGCGGTAATGACTCCAACTTACTGATAGTGTTTTATGTTCAGATAATGCCCGATGACTTTGTCATGCAGCTCCACCGATTTTGAGAACGACAGTGACTTCCGTCCCAGCCTTGCCAGATGTTGTCTCAGATTCAGGTTATGTCGCTCAATGCGCTGAGTGTAACG
>NZ_SZXM01000055.1:0-7953 GCF_005281355.1 Citrobacter sp. wls615
GTTCTCTGATTATCTGATTAAACGTGGCTCCAGCATCACCCTGGCGCGTAAGCTGCCGATTGTGCTCGGCATGCTGCTCGCATCGACCATTATTCTGTGTAACTACACCGATAACACCGCTCTGGTGGTAGCGCTGATGGCGCTGGCATTCTTCGGCAAAGGTTTCGGGGCGTTGGGTTGGCCGGTGATTTCCGATACTGCGCCGAAAGAGATTGTCGGTCTGTGTGGTGGCGTCTTTAACGTATTTGGCAACGTGGCCTCCATTGTTACTCCGTTGGTGATTGGGTATCTGGTGAGCGAGTTGCACTCATTTAATGCCGCGCTGATGTTTGTAGGATGCTCGGCGCTGATGGCTATGGTTTGCTACCTGTTTATTGTCGGTGACATTAAACGTATGGAATTGCAGAAATAAACAAAGGTATAGGCGATGAATAACACGATTTTCCCGAATAAATTTAAAGCGGCCCTCGCGGCGCAGCAGATTCAGATTGGCTGCTGGTCTGCATTAGCCAGTCCAATCAGCACTGAAGTTTTAGGTCTGGCGGGTTTCGACTGGCTGGTGCTGGACGGCGAACATGCGCCGAACGATATCTCGACGTTTATCCCGCAATTGATGGCGCTTAAAGGTAGCGCCAGCGCGCCGGTGGTACGTGTGCCGACCAACGAGCCGGTGATCATTAAGCGTCTGCTGGATATCGGGTTTTACAACTTCCTGATCCCGTTTGTTGAGACCGAAGAAGAGGCGGTGAACGCGGTGGCGTCAACCCGCTATCCACCGGAAGGGATTCGCGGCGTGTCCGTATCCCACCGCGCCAATATGTTTGGCACCGTGCCGGACTATTTTGCGCAGTCGAATAAGAACATCACCATTATTGTGCAGATCGAAAGCCAGCAGGGCGTTGATAACGTTGATGCAATCGCGGCGACTGAAGGCGTTGACGGTATCTTCGTCGGCCCCAGCGATCTGGCCGCGGCGTTAGGCCACCTCGGCAATGCGTCCCATCCTGACGTGCAGAAAGCTATCCAGCACATTTTCGCCCGCGCGAAAGCCCACGGTAAACCAAGCGGCATTCTGGCCCCGGTAGAGGCGGATGCGCGGCGTTATCTGGAGTGGGGCGCGACGTTTGTTGCCGTCGGCAGCGACCTTGGCGTGTTCCGTTCAGCCACGCAGAAACTGGCTGATTCTTTTAAGAAATAACCACCATCGACAGTAGAGAGAGATAAAGACATGACAATGAAAGTTGGTTTTATTGGCCTCGGTATCATGGGTAAACCAATGAGTAAAAACCTCCTCAAGGCAGGTTACTCGCTGGTGGTTGCCGACCGTAACCCAGAATCTATTGCGGAAGTGATTGCCGCAGGCGCAGAAACCGCCGCCACGGCGAAAGACATTGCCGAGCAGTGTGATGTGATCATCACCATGCTGCCGAACTCTCCGCATGTGAAAGAGGTGGCGCTAGGCGAAGGCGGCATCATTGAAGGGGCGAAACCGGGGACGGTACTGATCGATATGAGTTCCATCGCACCGCTAGCCAGCCGTGAAATCAGCGAGGCGCTGAAAGCGAAAGGTGTGGATATGCTGGATGCGCCGGTCAGCGGCGGCGAGCCAAAAGCGATTGATGGCACGTTGTCGGTGATGGTCGGCGGTGATAAAGCGATTTTCGACAAGTACTATGATCTGCTGAAAGCGATGGCGGGTTCCGTGGTGCATACAGGTGAAATTGGCGCGGGTAACGTCACCAAGCTGGCGAATCAGGTGATTGTGGCGCTGAACATTGCCGCGATGTCTGAAGCGCTGACGCTGGCAACCAAAGCGGGTGTGAAC
The DNA here is from genome assembly GCF_005281355.1 of Citrobacter sp. wls615. Taxonomy (NCBI): domain Bacteria; kingdom Pseudomonadati; phylum Pseudomonadota; class Gammaproteobacteria; order Enterobacterales; family Enterobacteriaceae; genus Citrobacter; species Citrobacter sp. wls615. Next base: position 1,826 of record NZ_SZXM01000055.1, read on the forward strand.
CCGGATCTGGTGTATCAGGCGATCCGTGGCGGGCTGGCGGGCAGCACCGTACTGGATGCGAAAGCGCCGATGGTGATGGACCGCAACTTTAAACCAGGTTTCCGCATTGACCTGCATATTAAAGATCTGGCCAATGCGCTGGATACCTCGCATGGTGTTGGCGCTCAGTTACCGCTGACGGCTGCAGTCATGGAGATGATGCAGGCGCTTCGCGCAGATGGGTTGGGCTCCGCCGATCACAGCGCACTCGCATGCTACTACGAAAAACTGGCGAAAGTGGAAGTCACTCGCTAACAAGAAGGGCGCGGATGCGCGCCCTGTATTTCTTGCCTTGCGCGGCACTGTCAGGCTACATAACTATGAAAATCGTAATTGCCCCAGACTCTTATAAAGAAAGCCTTTCTGCCACCGAGGTAGCTCAGGCAATAGAAAAAGGATTTCGGGAAATTTTCCCCGATGCGCAATATGTATCTGTTCCGGTTGCCGATGGCGGCGAAGGAACGGTCGAAGCCATGATTGCTGCCACGCAAGGGCGTGAACATTCCGCGTGGGTGACGGGGCCGCTGGGCGAAAAAGTGAATGCCTGCTGGGGCATGTCCGGGGATGGTAAAACCGCGTTTATCGAAATGGCGGCAGCCAGTGGTCTGGCGCTGGTTCCTCCTGAACAGCGTAATCCGTTAGTCACTACGTCGCGTGGTACCGGAGAGTTGATTTTGCAGGCGCTGAACAGCGGCGCACAGAGCATCATTATTGGTATTGGCGGTAGCGCGACCAACGACGGCGGCGCGGGTATGGCGCAGGCGCTGGGAGCGAAACTCTGTGACGCCAATGGAACTGACATTGGCTACGGCGGCGGGAGCCTGGTGAGTCTAAATACCATCGATATCTCGGGCCTGGATCCTCGCTTAAAAACCTGTTCAATTCGCGTGGCTTGTGACGTGACCAATCCGCTTACAGGTGATTCTGGCGCTTCACGTATCTTTGGCCCGCAGAAAGGGGCAACGGAAGAACGCATTCTCGAACTGGACCGTAATCTGTCTCACTATGCCGAGATTATTAAAAAATCGCTGCGGGTCGACGTGAAGGACGTTCCCGGCGCCGGTGCGGCTGGTGGAATGGGCGCAGCGTTAATGGCTTTTTTAGGCGCCGACCTGCGCAGTGGTATCGAGATTGTAACCCAGGCGCTTAATCTGGAAGAACATATTCATGACTGCACGCTGGTGGTGACTGGCGAGGGGCGGATCGATAGCCAGAGTATTCACGGCAAAGTGCCGGTAGGTGTGGCGAATGTCGCGAAGAAGTACCACAAGCCAGTGATTGGTATTGGCGGCAGCCTGACGCATGATGTTGCGGTGGTGCATCAATATGGTATCGATGCGGTGTTTAGCGTATTGACCTGTATCAGCACACTGGAAGAGGCGTTCCGTGGGGCATTTGATAATATTTATCGTGCTTCAAGAAACATCGCCGCCACGCTGGCGATAGGAATGCGCAGTGCGGGGTGACATTGGTCCGCAAACCCTCTATACTGCGCGCCGAAGCTGACCAGACAGTCGCCGCTTCGTCGTCGTCCTCTTCGGGGGAGACGGGCGGAGGGGAGGAAAGTCCGGGCTCCATAGGGCAGGGTGCCAGGTAACGCCTGGGGGGGAAACCCACGACCAGTGCAACAGAGAGCAAACCGCCGATGGCCCACGCAAGTGGGATCAGGTAAGGGTGAAAGGGTGCGGTAAGAGCGCACCGCGCGGCTGGTAACAGTCCGTGGCACGGTAAACTCCACCCGGAGCAAGGCCAAATAGGGGTTCACAAGGTACGGCCCGTACTGAACCCGGGTAGGCTGCTTGAGCCAGTGAGCGATTGCTGGCCTAGATGAATGACTGTCCACGACAGAACCCGGCTTATCGGTCAGCTTCAACTCATTCAAAAACAATACGTTGGTGTGTCTCAGGCCTTAATAGGTGAAAATGTGACACAGACTGTGATACAGACGAGGCACACCAACGGCTGTTCCATCCCGAATATCCTAAAGCGTGGCAACCGTTACAGCCTTCATTTTAGACTGCCTTCAGGCGGTTTCTTTCGTGTGTCGCTGGGCTGCGATTCAGCCAGTAGAGCAAGATTTATATCTTCCCGTCTCTCGATGTTCATTTCTTTTGTAAAATCGTCCAAGATGGATCCAGCCCAACTATTGGACATAGTGCAGAAAATGAAAAAGTTAGAACAAGACGATATTGATCGTTATTTGCTTAAAATTCAGGCAGGTTTTTACGCCGCAGCAAAAAAAATTCCCACAACTGTACGTAGTACCCTGCGAGAATCCGGTTCATTGGCTCGTGAAAAACGTAATGCGTGTGATTTTGGATTACTACTTGATGGAACCTTTAAACAAGATGTTGAACCGCTGTCGACAGATTCAGTCATAGAGCAACTTGGTAGCCAGTTTGATCTTACGGGCATGGAGGTTGAAATCGATTATTTGGCCTCAGAGTACGACCTTCTCTTGAGACATTACTGCGATGCACATATAGCCTTTATGGAGCAACGGCATTCTGATTATCGCCAGATCGTTAACTCTATGCGACCTGACAATTATAACGTTTCCATCTCAGAGGATAAGCCTGAAAAACCATTGCCCTCTAAACTGACCCTATCTGAGGCATGGAAAGGTTTTGTAAAATTTAAGTCGGGCTGGACTCCTAAAATTCGGCAGGGGAATGAAAAATACTATGAAGTGATAGAGGCAGTTTTGGGGGCTGACACTCAAGTTTCTGACATTGCTCGACGCGATATTAAAAGCCTGCTTGAGGTAGTTGAAGGTTTACCTCGTCAGAATAAGAAGCCTTATAACCGAATGACTATTGAGCAATGTTTGGACTTGGATGAAGTTCCAGAAGCAGATCTGGTTTCAACCAAAACGGTCAGAGATTATCTGAAGTTGTGTCAGGGACTGTTTTCGACCTACCTGACTAAAGAAGTGGATATTCTTGAATCATCACCGACACTTAATGTCTCGTTCCAAGCTAAAAGCCGCAGCTATGGTTATTACACCGGAGCAGAAATGCGAAAATTGGTATGTCACTTCGCGACTTTGGATGGTTGGAAAAAATGGGTTTTTTTGCTACTGGCATATACTGGCGCTCGTCGCTCTGAAATCGCAAAACTGAAAGTTTCTGATGTGCGGTTGGACGAGGACAGTCAGAGACATTACATAATGATTGGGGATAGTAAAACTGAGGCGGGGATTCGGCAGGTTCCTATCTCACAACGTTTGATCAATATGGGTTTTTTGGATTATTTAGATAGCAAAAAGGCAGATACCAATTTGTTCCCCGAAATCACTAATACAAGTCAGGTAACGCGGCTTTTTCATGCGATACGTGAACAATTGGGTATTGATTATCTTGATGATTATAAAAATAGACGTATTGTGCATAGCTTACGTCACACTTTCGTAACTGAGATTCAGGCAAAGCACACCCTCACACTTGTTCAGCAAACGATAGGTCACGAACATTCAAACCAAGGACAAACCAAGGTTTACACGGGCAAGATGAAAGTTTCGGATTTGCTTCCAGTTGTTGATAGTGTTGACTGGTTTTAGTGATAGTCATTCTAATTCAATGGGTTTGCTGAGCCGTAGCTAAGCGCTTATCGACAGGAAAGCACAATGTCGGGGTATCGCAAAAGCGGAAAAATTGCAGAAGCAAACCTGAAAAATACCGCAGATTAAAATAATCTTTGCACTGCTATTTGTTTTGAGTTATTGTTATTTTGGGTTTCTATATCCCATGTAAACTTTCTTCGAAAAAAATTTATCCATCTTTTTTACCATTAGCCTTTGTCTGATGGGGTTTGTGCTACCCGTAATTGCTTCGTTTTACGGTGGTCAGATGGTAATAACTTATACGTGTGTGCATGTACGCGAGGGTTTGTTTATATAAATAACTTATGGGGGTGTTGTGTCAGAAGGAGGATCTATTCAGTCAATGCTCACACAGGCTACGCCTTACACAACCAAAGTTCATACACACGGGCGTTACAGGGTCATCACAGGTGATGTTTTCATTCATCATGCTTACGCCTACCCGATCAACGCCACCGACCAATCTGGTGTTCGCCTTGATATCCTTACCCCTATAGCAGAACAGCTTGATGCAATACTGTCCATCTACAGCCGGGTTTACTTCTCTCGCTTCGATTTACGCTTACCTGAGAATACCCCAATAGACACAGGCAACAGGTGGGTAAGCGACCTGTTTAAAAAACTACGTGAACGCCTGAGGGCTAAATTAAACAGGCCTGAGGGATTGGCAGAACCGATCCTCAACTTTGCTTATGGCTGGGTACGGGAGCAAGAGAAAGCAAAACAGGTGCATTACCATTGCTGGATTGCCCTCCCGCATCGACAGGTCAGACGCCTTGGGACACCCACAAGTGGCATTGCCGGAAGCATTGTTGAAATCTGGATGGGTCTGACGGGCGGTAAAGCAGCGCTGGTGGAGCTGCCAAAGGCAACGGAAAGATATCCGAATTATTACATTATCGAAAGAAATAAGCCGAAAACGCTCGAGGGGCCTTTTCTGTGGGTATCGTATCTGGCGAAAGAGCGTGGAAAGTATCAGACCGGAAATGGGGATCGGGTCCACTCAACATCAAAATTGAGCAATAAAAACCATAATTGCTAAATCCTTCGTGTAACGCTCTCTACGGCCTTCAAGTTAGGAAGTAGTACCTACGGCATTACCCACACTACAAAAAACGCTCACGATAGCGCTCATTGCGTTTAACAATGCCTTCTCTCATATACTACGGCTTAGCTTTTAAATATAGCACTCCATCACTATCTTTTCCAGGTGGATTTAAGCTGGTGTGCGGCTCCGCTGGATTTACTGTCGCCGGAATATTTCGGATTAATTGACCCGAAAATAGCCATAATTAAGCCTCACGCGCTGGCAGGGCAGCATCTGAATCTGAGTGAAGACAGGTTAAATCTTATGCCTCTTTGATGTTCCAGTTTCGTTTGATAGTCGGGAGGCTTAAATTCAGTTCTAACGCCGCTTTGGACTGACTCAGCCCCTTAGCTCTGGCTTCCTGTACACGCTGAAGGGTATTTGACGCAACCGGACGGCCTAACTTCTTCCCTTCCTTCCTGGCTCTTACTAAACCCTCTTTTGTGCGTTCAATGATGCGGGATTTTTCGAACTCTGCAAACGCAGAAAACATTTGCAGCATCAGTTTCCCTTCCGCGCTGGAAAGGTTACGCACAGGCAGATCCAGTGAAACAACATCAATCCCTTTATCCACCAGCATCGTAATGGTTTGCTGCACGTCGATGTTGTCCCTTCCCAGGCGGTCCAGTTTCAATACTACAAGCTGATCCCCAGCCTCCAGTTTATGAGTCACCATATCAGCAAAGCCTTTGCGCTGCATCGCCTGTACTCCCCCTGACACGGTTTCTGATATCACCCTGCTATCATTCACTGCATAGCCAGCCTGACGAATCGCCATAATCTGGTTTTCTGTTGACTGTTCGCTGGTGGACACACGGCAATATGCAAATGTACGGCTCATAATCGCTCCCCTGATTGGTATCAAAAACGGTATCATAATTAACTAATGGTATCATAATGTCAATATGCTAATTTAATGACACCAATTTAAGGTAGGGTTTACTGGTGTCATAAAACGTTCGATTGTTGATACCAGTCTGATCGCTACCAGCGGTGACATCCGTATGATATTTGGGAAACATCAGGAGTTACCTTTACGATCGGAGAGAACCTGCCTGATCGATCTGGCAATCGCTTGGCAATTTTTTGTGAAGTAGCAAAAGAGAGCAAGACTTGATGAAAAAATTCACATTATTGGTGCGTACTGTGAGTTGCCCCTGCTTTACTAAAAAACAAATAAAAAACAATGTCTTGTTGTAATTAAAAAAAAGATAAAGTTTAGGCCGAAGTGGTCGATAACTTGAATGACACAGGTAAGCCTAGCTTATATACCCAAAAGGAAAATTTTATGGCACAAGTTATCAACACTAACAGCCTGTCGCTGTTGACACAAAATAACCTGAACAAATCTCAGTCCTCTCTGAGTTCCGCAATCGAGCGTCTGTCTTCCGGTCTGCGTAT
>NZ_SZXM01000037.1:0-202 GCF_005281355.1 Citrobacter sp. wls615
CGCAGGTTCGAATCCTGCACGCCCCACCAACTTTAACATCGTACTCAGATGTTAAACGTGAAGGATAACGTTGCTTTAGCAACGGCCCGTTAGGGCGAGACGAAGTCGAGTCATCCTGCACGCCCCACCAATTCTTGGTGGTTCCGAGTAAAAATTTGTCAGTGACATCCGAGCGGGTCGTTAGCTCAGTTGGTAGAGCAGT
>NZ_SZXM01000038.1:0-205 GCF_005281355.1 Citrobacter sp. wls615
GAGTAATGTCTGGGAAACTGCCCGATGGAGGGGGATAACTACTGGAAACGGTAGCTAATACCGCATAATGTCGCAAGACCAAAGAGGGGGACCTTCGGGCCTCTTGCCATCGGATGTGCCCAGATGGGATTAGCTTGTAGGTGGGGTAACGGCTCACCTAGGCGACGATCCCTAGCTGGTCTGAGAGGATGACCAGCCACACTGG
>NZ_SZXM01000033.1:0-206 GCF_005281355.1 Citrobacter sp. wls615
TCGGTGCTGATGGCAAAGCCCGGCGCCGCCACGTTAGTCTGGTTATCCCCCGCCGTCCCGGTGTCATCACTCAGCGTAATGACCGGGGCCGCCACGGCGGTGTCCACCGTGATGGCCAGCACCGCCGAGGTCTGCACGTTCCCGGCATCGTCAGTGACCTGCACGGTGACACTGTAGTCCCCGTCCGCCAGTTGCGGGGCGGTAAA
>NZ_SZXM01000034.1:0-206 GCF_005281355.1 Citrobacter sp. wls615
GATCTGGTGTATCAGGCGATCCGTGGCGGGCTGGCGGGCAGCACCGTACTGGATGCGAAAGCGCCGATGGTGATGGACCGCAACTTTAAACCAGGTTTCCGCATTGACCTGCATATTAAAGATCTGGCCAATGCGCTGGATACCTCGCATGGTGTTGGCGCTCAGTTACCGCTGACGGCTGCAGTCATGGAGATGATGCAGGCGCT
>NZ_SZXM01000035.1:0-210 GCF_005281355.1 Citrobacter sp. wls615
ACCGTGCCGCGGTACCACGGGGATTTCTCAAGCTGCGCTTCAGCCTGCGGGTCCCGGCTACCGTTTTGCACCAGCCCCAGCTTAAACGGAATGCGCAGACGACTGAGTGCAGGCAGATACGCCTGATAATTCGTTACCGTATGACGGCCCTGATAGCTCTGGACCACCAGTTCATCGACCGCCAGCGCATTCAGCGTGGCGACGTCGCCC
>NZ_SZXM01000036.1:0-216 GCF_005281355.1 Citrobacter sp. wls615
GACACAAAATCATATAGCTTCGATGCTGATAATGTAACAAGTGCCAATGCTCTTAATTACTTAGCCCCTAAAGCTGGTGATTCTTTTAGTGCAAAAGTTTCTATTGGCGACAAAACTGTAGCCGTCCAAATTGGTAAAGATGGTGTTGTAAAAGCAAAAGACGGCAGTGACCTCTTTATTGATCTTCAAGGTAACCTCACCCAGACCAAAGCAAGT
>NZ_SZXM01000029.1:0-217 GCF_005281355.1 Citrobacter sp. wls615
GATAGTGTGACGGATCACACTGGGTTTCCCCATTCGGAAATCGCCGGTTATAACGGTTCATATCACCTTACCGGCGCTTATCGCAGATTAGCACGTCCTTCATCGCCTCTGACTGCCAGGGCATCCACCGTGTACGCTTAGTCGCTTAACCTCACAACCCGAAGATGTTTCGTAAAACACCATCGTGTTGCGAAAATTTGAGAGACTCGAACACACC
>NZ_SZXM01000030.1:0-218 GCF_005281355.1 Citrobacter sp. wls615
CCAAAATCACCTTTTACTTCAGTATACTTCTGAAGTGTCGGGTTAAATTTCGGATCCCAGCCACCTTTCCACCAGTTTGCTCCGGCATTTGCTCCTCAGGAAATGCCCTTACCTATTCCATAACCCAAACCTGCACCGACACCATTTGTAACTGCCCCAGACAGTGGATCTTTGTTGTCAATCCAGTTACCCAACGCACCGCCTGCAGCATTCCAGCC